>NZ_JAAAHS010000204.1 GCF_009908195.1 Streptomyces boluensis
GCACGGGGGAACGCTAGGCCGGGCGGCGGCCGGTCGGGCGGTCACCGGGCACGACGTCAGCGTTTCGTCACCGTTGCTTCGCCGGTCGGCCGACCCTTCCGGCCTACCGTCGGAGCATGGTCCGGATCCCCTCCTCCCCGGAGTTCTGGCGCAGCCCGCTGCGCGGCCCCTGGTTCACCTCGCTGCTCGGTGTGGTCCTGCTCGCCGGGATCACCGTGCTGTTCGTTACGGGGCTGCTCTCGTACGCCGCGTACAACCCCGATCTGTCCCCGGGCGTGAACGACAAGACGCCCGACAAGGGCCTGCTCGGCTTCTATCTGTTCGCGTGGCCGACCGGACCGCACTGGCTGTACCGGCTCACCCAGGGCGTGCACGTCACCCTCGGCATCACGCTGGTGCCGGTGCTGCTCGCCAAGTTGTGGTCGGTGGTGCCGAAGCTGTTCGCGCTGCCGCCCGCACGCTCGCTCGCGCACGCCCTTGAGCGGCTCTCGCTGCTGCTCCTGGTGGGCGGCGTCCTCTTCGAGTTCGTCACGGGCGTCCTGAACGTGCAGCTGGACTACGTGTTCCCCGGCTCCTTCTACCCGCTGCACTTCTACGGGGCGTGGGTGTTCTTCGCCGCGTTCCTCGCCCATGTGCTGCTCAAGGCACCGGCCGCGGTACGGAACCTGCGGGGCCTGCGGCGCCCGCCCCAAGACGACGTGGAGGCCGACGGGTTGACCGCCCCGTCCCCCGCGCCGCCCACCGTGTCGCGGCGCGGCGCGCTGCGGCTGGTCGGCGGTTCGTCCGCCGCGCTGTTCGTGACCTCGGCGGGGCGCAGCTTCGACGGACCGCTGCGGCAGACCGCCGTACTCACCCCGCACGGCGGCCCCGAACCGGGCGAAGGACCGCAGGGCTTCCAGATCAACAAGACGGCGGCGTACGTGAGCATCGACCCGCGCGAGTCGAGCCCCGACACCTGGCACCTCACTGTCACCGGACGCGGCGGCACCGTACGCCTCGACCTCGCCGGACTCCGTCAACTCCCGCAGCACAGCGCGGCGTTGCCGATCGCGTGCGTGGAGGGCTGGTCCACGTCCGACCAGTGGTGGCGGGGCGTGCGGCTGCGGGACCTGGCGGCGCTCGTCGGGCCCGACGAACCGGTGGACGTGCTGGTGGAGTCGTTGCAGCGGCGCGGCGCGTTCCGGCGGGCGGCGCTGCGTGCGAACCAGGTGGGCGACCCGCGCTCGCTGCTCGCCCTGGACGTCAACGGCGAGCCGCTGAGCGCCGATCACGGGCGCCCCGCGCGGATCATCGTGCCCGCGGCGCCCGGGGTGCTCAACACCAAGTGGGTGGCCAGGCTGACGTTCGGAGACCTGTGATGGACGACGCCCGCCCACAGCCCGACGGACCCGCCCCGCGCCGCTCCGTGTCGCGCACGCTCGCCGCGCGCTTCCGGCTCCCCGTGGGCAGCCCGTTCCAGATCCTGCTGCTCGCCTGCTCGTTCGCGCTCGCCGGGTACGCGGGGGTCCGGCTGCTCGACGGCGACTGGCTCGGAGTGACCCTGTGGTTCGTCGGCTCGGCGCTGCTGCACGACCTGGTGCTCGTGCCGCTGTACTCGACCCTGGACCGCGCGCTCGTACGGCTCTCCGGCGGCGGGCGGCGGGCGTGGCTGCCGTACGTGCGCGGGCCCGCCCTCGTGTCCGGCCTGCTGCTGCTCCTGTGGTTCCCGCTGATCAGCGGGCAGGTGGCGGACGCCTACCGGGGCTCGACCGGTCTGCCGGGCGACGACTTCCTGGCCCGCTGGCTGCTCGTGACGGCCGCGCTGTTCGGAGCGTCGGCGCTCGTTCTCGCGGTGCGGCTGCGCAGGGCGACGAAGCAGCGGCCGCCGACCGACCACTGATCCACGGCCCGCCAGCCGCCCGCGCGGGCGCGGCGCAGCAGCGCCGGTGTGCCGGTCCGCGCCCACGGGAACGCGGCGGGCACGTCGACGCCACGGATGTCTCCGCCACTGACGTCGAGGCCACGGACCAGGTGCACATGCACGCTCTCGTCCACGTCCTGCGGGACGGCCTCGGCCATCAACAGCCCTCCGGGCACGAGGAGTTGGGCCGTACGGTCGAGCAGGGCGCGTACGTCCCCGCCGATGCCGAGGTTCCCGTCGACGAGCAGCACCGTGCCCCAGCGGCCCTCGGCGGGCAGCGGACCGAAGACGGAGCGGACGAGCGCGGCGCCGCCGAGCCGAGCCGTGCGGGCGACGGCCGCCTCGCTGACATCGATGCCGAGCGCGGCCATGCCCCGCGCGGCGAGCTCCGCCACCAGGCGCCCCGGTCCGCACCCCACGTCGAGCACGGCGCCCTCGCAGCGGGCGAGCAGTCCGAGGTCCACCTCGTCGGCGGCCGCGCACCACCGCTCCACGTCCAGGGGAAGCAGCCGGCCGTCCGGGCGGCGCAGGAAGAGTGGGCCGCGTCCCGCGCGCAGCGCGTCGGCGTACGGGTCCGTGGACCAGGGGTGCTGCGCCGCCCCGTCGGGCCGCCGCCCGCGCACCGTGCTCATCGGACCCGCCCGGCACGGCGTCCGGCCACGTCCGGCGTGTGGCGGGCCACTTCGGCGGCGAACCTGCCGTGCGGTACGAGGGCGGCGACCGCGGCAGCGTCGGCCGCGGTGTCGACGTCCCGCAGCCGGGGCAGGTCGCGTACGCGCAGGCCCGCGGCGACGAGCCGGGCGCGCTGTACGGCGCCGGTCACGGCCGTCGACATGGGTACGCCCCGGAGGAGTTCGGGGTCGGGTTCGGCCAGGCCGAGTGCCCAGAAGCCGCCGTCGGCCGCGGGCCCGAACACCGCGTCGCAGCCCGCCGGTTCGAAGGTCAGTAGCTCGGGGGTGACCTGCGGGGTGTCCATGCCGATGAGGAGCGTGGGCCCCGAGCAGCCGGCGAAGGCGTCGGCGAGGCGTGCGTCGAGTCCGCCGCCGCACTGCGGGACGACCTCGAAGCCGGGCGGGAGCCAGGGTCCCGGTCGGCCGTCGAGGACGAGGACGCGACGGTCGGCCGGGGTCGCGGCGACGGCGTCGAGGGTGTCGGCGAGCGCGGCCTCGGCGAGACGGGCGGCCTGCCGGGGTGTGTACGGCGGGGTGAGCCGGGTCTTGACCCGGCCCGGCAGCGGTTCCTTGGCGATCACGAGCAGGGTGGTCATCGGCGGCCCGCCCCGTCGCCGTTACGGGTCCCGGCCGCGGAAGGCGGCTCCGCGAGGACCTGGCGCATGTCCCGTACCGCCTGCCAGGTGCCGCGCCAGGTGCCGGTGACCTTGGAGGCGCCGGTGCGCGGACGGTACGGCACGTCGTGTTCGGTGACGCGCCAGCCCGCGTCGGCGGCGCGCACCACCATCTGCAGCGGGTAGCCGCTGCGCCGGTCGGTGAGGCCGAGGGCGAGCAGCGGCTCACGGCGGGCGGCCCGCAGCGGGCCGAGGTCGCGCAGCCGGAGCCCGGTGCGGCGACGCAGCATCCCGGCGAGGGCGACGTTGCCGAGCCGGGCGTGCGCGGGCCAGGCGCCCCGGCCCTGTGGCCGTCGACGGCCGAGCACCAAGTCGGCCTGCCCGGCGCGTACTTCGCGGACGAACGGTACGAGCAGCGCCGGGTCGAGCGAGGCGTCGCAGTCGCAGAAACACACGACGTCGGCGGTGGCGGCGGCGAGGCCCGCGTGGCAGGCGGCGCCGAAGCCGCGCCGGGACTCGTGGACCACGGTGGCGCCCAGGGAGCGGGCGAGGTCCGCCGAGCCGTCGGTGGAACCGTTGTCCACCACGAGGGCGCGCCAGCCGGCCGGGACCCGTCCGAGCACCCAGGGCAGCGCCGCGGCCTCGTTCAGACAGGGCAGGACCAGGTCCACATCGGGGGAAGCAGGTCCACAATCGGGGGAAGGGGGAGAGGTCGTCACGTCATTCACCCTACGAAGACAACTCCGGCATTTCGGATGGCCGGTCCTTACGGAAGTCGGACATCGAGCGCCCCCGGCGCACCGCGGCCGCCACGGCGAAGTCCACGGTGCGAGGCTGTGGCCATGGAGCAGCAGCCGTACGAACGGGCGCCGGGCACGGACACCGGCCGGGCCGGGCCGCAGGGCACGGCGGGCCGGGTCACGCCGGACCCCACAGCAGGCCAGGGCGCGCGGGGCCGGGTCCTGGTGGTCGACGACGACCCCACGGTCGCCGAGGTCGTCGCCGGGTATCTCGACCGGGCCGGGTACGCCGTCGACCGCGCCGCCGACGGCCCCACCGCGCTGGCGCGGGCCGCCGCGCGCCGCCCCGACCTGGTGGTGCTCGACCTGATGCTGCCCGGCATGGACGGTCTCGAGGTGTGCCGCCGTCTGCGTGAACAGGGGCCCGTCCCGGTGGTCATGCTCACCGCGAGGGGCGACGAGGACGACCGCGTCCTGGGCCTCGAAGTGGGCGCCGACGACTACGTCACCAAACCGTTCAGCCCGCGCGAACTGGTGCTGCGCGTCGCGTCGGTGCTGCGCCGCGCACGCCCGGACACGGGGCTGCGTCCGGCCGCCGCGGGTGGGCTCAGGGTCGACCCGGCCTGGCGCCGCGCCAGGAAGGACGGCGCCGAACTCGCCCTCACCCTGCGGGAGTTCGACCTGCTCGCGCACTTCCTGCGCACCCCAGGACAGGCGCACAGCCGCGAGGACCTGATGCGCGAGGTGTGGGGCTGGGACTTCGGCGACCTGTCGACGGTCACCGTCCACGTCCGCCGGTTGCGCGGCAAGATCGAGGACGACCCGGCGAAGCCCCGGTTCATCCGCACCGTGTGGGGCGTGGGCTACCGCTTCGAACCCGACGAGGGCGCCCCCGGCGAGGGCCCGGACCTCAAGGGCACCCTCGGCCCCGCGTCCGCCGACGGCGAGGTCTGACCGTGCGCGAGCTCCTCCTCATCGCCCTGTTCGCCCTGTGCGGAGCCGGTGCGGCCGGGCTGCTCGGCGCCGTGGCGCTCCGGCTGCTGCGCCACCGCTCCCTGACGGTGTCCCTCGCCGTGGTCTCCGTCGTCGCCGTCACCGCGATGCTCGCCGGGACCCTCGCCGTGGCCTGGGCGATGTTCCTGTCACCGCACGACCTGACCGTCGTCACGACCGTGGTCGCGATGGCCGCCGTGGTCTCGCTCGCCACGGCGCTGCTCCTGGGCCGCTGGGTCGTCGCCCGCAGCCGCGACCTGAAAAAAGCGGGCCGCCCGTACCTTCGGCGAGGGCGGCGCCTTCACCGCACCGGCCGGCGCGGCACCCGACGAACTGGCCGCGCTCAGCCGGGAGTTGGCGGCCACCGGCGCCCGCCTCGCCGCGTCCCGCGACCGCGAGCGGGCCCTGGAGGAGTCCCGGCGGGAACTCGTCGCCTGGATCTCCCACGACCTGCGCACCCCGCTCGCCGGACTGCGGGCCATGACGGAGGCCCTGGAGGACGGCGTCGCCGCCGACCCGGAGCGCTACTTCCGGCAGATGCGTACCGAGGTCGGGCGGCTCAACGACATGGTGGGCGACCTCTTCGAGCTGTCCCGCATCCACGCGGGCGCGCTGACGCTGTCCCTCGCCCGGATCTCCCTGTACGACCTCGTCGGCGACGCGCTCGCGGGGGCCGCCCCGCTCGCCCACGAGCACGGCGTACACCTGGTGGGCGGCCGGGTCGAGGCCGTGCCCGTCGAGGTGGACGGCAAGGAGATGAGCCGCGTCCTCGGCAACCTCCTCGTCAACGCGATCCGCCGCACCCCGGCCGACGGCACCGTCGAGGTCGCCGTGGAACGCCGGGCACGGGCGGTCGTCCTGTCCGTGTCCGACGGCTGCGGCGGCATCCCCGTACAGGACCTGCCGCGCGTCTTCGACACCGGCTGGCGCGGCACCCATGCCCGCACCCCGCCCGCGGGCGCCGGTCTCGGCCTGGCCATCGTGCGCGGCATCGTCGAGGCCCACCAAGGCCGCGCCGCCGTCCGCAACGTCACCGGCGGCTGCCGCTTCGAGGTGACCCTGCCGACGGCGGAGGCGTAAGGCGCCTGGGTACCGGGGTGGCGGGGGCGCGGCTGTCACTCCTCCCGCGCGAACTCCCGTACCCCCGCCGCGAATCCGACCTCGGCCTTCCAGCCCAGGTCCGCCCGCAGCCGGGACGGGTCCGCGGTGATGTGCCGTACGTCCCCGAGCCGGTACTCCCCCGTGACCCGTGGCGCGGGGCCGCCGCTCGCGCTCGCCAGCTCCGCCGCGAGCTCGCCGACGGTGTGCGGCTCACCGCTGCCCGTGTTGTACGCGGTCAGCGCCCCCTCGGCCGGGTCCGCATCGAGGGCCGCGACATTCGCGGCCGCCACATCGCGTACGTGCACGAAGTCCCGCCGCTGCGCCCCGTCCTCGAACACCCGCGGGGCCTCGCCCCGGTCCAGGGCCGAGCGGAAGAACGACGCCACTCCCGCGTACGGGGTGTCGCGCGGCATCCGGGGCCCGTACACGTTGTGGTAGCGCAGCGACACGGCCGAGCCGCCGGTGTCCCGCGCCCAGGCCGCCGCCAGGTGCTCCTGCGCGGTCTTGGTCGCGGCGTAGACGTTGCGCGGGTCGACCGGGGCGTCCTCGGTGACGAGTCCCGGTGCGAGCCACGCCCCGCACACCGGGCACCTCGGCTCGAACCGTCCGGCCGCCAGGTCGGCCGCGCCACGGGGCCCCGGCCGTACGGTGCCGTGCTCGGCGCAGTCGTAACGGCCCTCCCCGTACACGACCATCGAGCCCGCGAGCACGAGGCGCCGCACCCCGGCCGTCGCCATGGCGGTGAGCAGGACGGCGGTGCCGAGGTCGTTGTGCGCCACATAGTCGGGGGTGTCCCCGAAGTCGGTGCCGAGGCCGACCATCGCGGCCTGGTGGGAGACGGCGTCGACCCCGTGCAGCGCCCTGCGGACGGCGTCCGCGTCACGCACGTCGGCGCCCGGCTCCGTCCGCAGGTCGAACGGCACGGGCTCGTGCCCGTGCGCGGTGAGCGCCTCGACGACATGGGACCCGATGAACCCGGCCGAGCCGGTGACCAGTACGCGCATGCCCGCACGCTAGGCCTCCGGACGCGGACCGCGACCGGACCGCGCCACCACGTCACCGATCGGTAAGACCGCCCGCGACCGGCCGGGCCGTCCTGGCCGTCCGGACCGCTCCCGTTCCCTCCGGCTATCGACCTGGGGACATAACCGCCCTACCTTGGTATTACCAGCGACTCGGGACAAAAGGGGGTCGCCATGGTCCAGGAACTGCTGGTCGCGGTCGGGATGGCCGGATCCGCCGCGGTCCTCTATGTGATGGCGGCCGCGCGCGTCGTCAAGCAGTACGAACGGGGTGTGGTCCTGCGCCTCGGGCGGCTGCGCAGCGAGGTGCGGCAGCCCGGGTTCACGATGATCGTGCCGGGCGTGGACCGGCTCCGCAAAGTGAACATGCAGATCATCACGATGCCCGTACCGGCCCAGGAGGGCATCACCCGCGACAACGTCACCGTGTGCGTGGACGCGGTCGTGTACTTCAAGGTCGTCGAGGCCGACAAGGCGGTCGTCAATGTGGAGGACTACCGCTTCGCCGTCTCCCAGATGGCGCAGACATCGCTGCGGTCCATCATCGGCAAGAGCGACCTGGACGACCTGCTGTCCAACCGCGAGAAGCTCAACCAGGGCCTGGAGCTGATGATCGACAGCCCGGCCGTCGGCTGGGGCGTGCAGATCGACCGGGTCGAGATCAAGGACGTGTCGCTGCCCGAGACGATGAAGCGCTCCATGGCCCGGCAGGCCGAGGCCGACCGTGAGCGCCGCGCCCGCGTCATCAACGCCGACGCCGAACTCCAGGCCTCCAAGAAGCTCGCCGAGGCCGCCCATCAGATGGCGGAGGAACCGGCCGCACTCCAACTCCGGCTCCTGCAGACCGTGGTGGCGGTCGCCGCGGAGAAGAACTCCACCCTGGTCCTGCCCTTCCCGGTGGAACTCCTCCGCTTCCTCGAACGCTCCACCCAGCAGGCCGCCCAGCAGGCCACCCAGTCCGCCCAGGCCACCCCGGCGCTGCCGACCGCGGTCGAGGAGGCGCCGGACGCCGCGACCAACGGCCACGCGGCGCGGACCTGAAGTCCTCGGCGCAGGCGGTCCCGGATCGGATCAGACCCCGAGGACCGCCTTCGCCGTGAGGAAGTAGATGATCAGGCCCGTCGCGTCCACGAGCGTCGTCACCATCGGTGCCGACACCACGGCCGGGTCGATCTTCAGGCGCTTGGCGAGCAGCGGCATCATGCCGCCGATGGTCGCGGCCCAGCCGCAGATCAGGACGAGGGTGATGCCCACGACCACGGCGACGTCCGCGCCCACGAACAGCGTGCCGACGACCATGCCGAGCGCCGCGAGGAGCCCGCCGAGCACCAGGCCGACCCGGCACTCGCGCCAGATCACCTTCAGCAGGTCGGAGCCGCGCACCTCGCCGACCGCGAGGGCGCGTACGCAGGCGGTCGCGGCCTGGGCGCCCGCGTTGCCGCCCGCGCCGATCAACATGGGGATGAACACGGCGAGTTGGGCGACCTGTTCGAGGGTGCCCTCGAAGGCCTGCGTGACGCTGACCGTGAGGGTCGCGGCGACCAGGAGCAGGCTCAGCCACAGGGCGCGGTAGCGGGCCAACTGCCAGACGGACGCGGCCATGTAGTGCCCGGCCCAGGGCGCGGCACCGGCCTGCCGGGCGACGTCCTCGGTGTCTGCGGCCTCGATCACTTCGAGGGCGTCGTCGATGGTGAGCAGGCCGACGAGACGCTGTTCGCTGTCGACGACGGGCAGGTTCAGGTCGTTGGTCTCGCGCATCAGGCGGGCGGCCTGCTCGGCGGAGTCGGCCGCGTACGCGTACGCGGGCTCGGTGACGACCAGGGCGGAGACGAGCGTGTCCGGCGGGTTGAGGACGAGTTCGCGCAGCTCGACGATGCCGGTGAGGCGGCGGGTGTGGTCGACGACGGGCAGCGTGTAGACCGTCTCCGCCTCGTTGCCCTCGGCGAGGACGACGCCGAGGGCCTGCCCCACGGTGAGGTCCTGGCCGAGCGCCACCACCTCGGGCGTCATGTACCGGCCGACGGAGCCTTCCGGGTAGCCGAGCAGCGCGGCCGTCATCCGGCGCTGGTGCGAACTGAGCCCGGCGAGCACGCGCTTGGCGACCTTGGCGGGGGCCTCGCGGAGCATCCGGGCCCGGTCGTCCGGGTCCATCGCCTCGACCAGTTCGAGGAAGCTCTGGTCGCGCAGACCTTGCAGGATCTGCTGCTGGTCGACCGGCTCCAGCTCCTCGAAGACGGTCAGGGCGCGGTCCTTGTCGAGCAGCCGGAACGCCATGCTCGCGGTGACCGCGTCGGTACGGGCCAGCTCATCGGCGACGACGTGCGGCGGGTTGCTCTCCAGCCACTCCAGGGCGGCGTGCAGCTGGTTGTTCTGCACGAGGTCCTGCAGCGAACGCTCGTCGAGCTCGGGGCGCGGCTCTTGGGGCAGCGAGGTGTGCGGCATGCCTGGTCCTAGGGGTACAGCGGACGGTCGGTGAGGGGTGGGCGTACCGCGGGCACCGCCCGTACCAGCCCCGTCGCGCGCTCAGCGCAGGTCGGGGACCGTGGCCCGGCAGGTATCGGTGCCGCGTGCCTGATGACTGGGAGGTTCGCCGCGCATCGCAGCACCACCTCCGTCTCCACATCCGATCTGCCGTGCGCGCCTGCCGCTGCGGACGCGCCGGTGAAGGGTACATCGACCGGGTGAACGGCCGCAGACCCGGGTACATCGGGCAGCGAGGCGCCGGATCGCGTGGGCCGTCAGAACGGTGAAGGCTGAGAGTCATGAACACTCCACAGAGCTCTGCCGACCACCCCGCACCGCACCCCGGCACCGACGCCCGCCGCCCCGCGCCCACGGTGTGGCCCACGCTCCAGGCCGAGGACGCGCCCGCCCTGATCGACTTCCTGGTGGACACCGTCGGCTTCCTGCGCACCGCCGTGTACGAGGACAACGGCAGGGTCGCGCACGCGCAGCTCGACTGGCCGGACGGCGGCGGCGTCATGCTCGGCTCGTACGACCCGGACGCCAAGGACTGGTCCCTGCGGCCCGGCACGTTCGGCGCGTACGTCGTCACGGAGCACGTCGACACGCTGTACGCCCGGCTCGCCGCGCCGGACTCGGGCGCGCGGATCCTGCGCGAGATCGCCGACGAGCCGTACGGCAGCCGCGAGTTCGCGATCACCGACCCGGAGGGCAACCAGTGGGCGTTCGGCACGTACCGCGGCGAGCCGCGCGCCTGAGCCGGGTGCGTGGGCACAGGGGGCGTCTCCCCCCGGCGCGGTGCTGACCCGGACGCCCGTGGGAATACTCCGCCCATGACTTCCCTCTCGGCACGATCCCGGCGGGCCGGTGAGCCCGAGCCCAATCCGCTCGAACTGCTCACCCTGACCGAGCTGCGCCGCCGGACGAGCATGAAGTGGCGTACGTACCCGCCGGACGTACTGCCGCTCTGGGTGGCGGAGATGGACGTGCCGGTGCCCGGCGCGGTGGCGCGGGCGCTCGCCGACGCGGTGGCCGTCGGCGACACGGGATACCCGGCGGGCACCGCGTACGCCGAGGCCCTGAACGGTTTCGCCCGTGAGCGGTGGGCGTGGGACGGCGTGGTGGCGGAGCGGACGGCGATCGTGCCGGACGTGATGCTGGGCATCGTCGAGGTGCTGAAGCTGCTGACCGGGCCGGGGGACGCGGTGATCGTCAACTCGCCCGTGTACCCGCCGTTCTACGCCTTCATCGAGCACATGGACCGGCGGGTCGTCGAGGCGCCGCTCGACCCGGCGGGGCGGATCGATCCGGGCACCCTGGACGCGGCGGCGGAGCGGGCGACGCGGGGCGGCCGGCGCGCCGCGTTCCTGCTCTGCAACCCGCACAACCCGACGGGCGTGGCCCACACCCGCGACGAACTCGCCGCCGTGGCACGGCTTTCGGAGGCGCGCGGGGTGCGGGTGGTCGCCGACGAGATCCACGCGCCGCTGGTACTGCCGGGCGCGGAGTTCGTGCCGTACCTGTCGGTGCCGGGCGGTGAGCGCGGCATCTCCCTGATGTCGGCGTCCAAGGCCTGGAACCTGGCCGGCCTGAAGGCGGCGCTCGCGGTCGCGGGGCCGGGGGCGGCGGCGGATCTGGCCCGGATGCCGGAGGAGGTCAGCCACGGGCCGAGCCACCTCGGCGTGATCGCGCACGCCGCGGCGCTGCGGGACGGCGGGGCGTGGCTCGACGCGCTGCTCACCGGCCTGGACGCGAACCGGTCACTGCTCGCCGAACTGCTCGACGCGCACCTGCCGGGAATCCGCCATATCGCCCCGGAGGCCACGTACTTGGCGTGGCTCGACTGCCGGGAACTCGGCCTGGGCGACGACCCGGCCGGGCACTTCCTGCGGCACGGCCGGGTGGCCCTGAACGACGGCCGGGACTTCGGGACCGGTGGCGCGGGACATGTACGGCTCAACCTCGCCACGTCGCCGGAGGTGCTGCGGGAGGCGGTACGGCGGATGGCCTCCACGGTGTGACAGGTAAGGTGAACCTTACTTTCCCCTGCTCGTCCGTTGGCCGGAGGCCGTCCCATGCCCGAGTCCGTCACGCCCGCCCGGCCGCCGCGCACCCCGCGGCCGTACCCGGTGGAGCGGGGCGAGAGCCCGCGGGTCGCGGCGCTCGCCGCGGGGGAGGTCGACGAGGCTGCGTTCTGGCGGGCGGTCGCCGAGGAGGGCGCGCCGCTCGTCGAGCCGGACCCGGCGGGTGACGGGCAGCTGGTCGTGACGTTCCTGTGGCACGGCTCCCCCGCGACCCGCGCCGTCCTCGCGCTGCCCAACAAGGTCGTGGACCCGGCCGACCTCGCCGGCAACCTGATGGCGCGGGTGCCGGGTACCGATGTGTGGCACTGGTCGCTGCGGATGCGCCCGGACTGGCGGGCCACGTACAGCCTGTGCGTGGACGAGGGTGACGGGCCGGCGGCGGGCACGCCCGAGCACGCGCGGTGGCTGCGGGCACAGCATCGGGTCGACCCGCTCAACTCCCGGTCACTGCCCCGCCGTTGGGGCGCCGAGCCGATCTCTTACGTGGAGCTGCCGGAGGCACCGCGCGGCGACGACTGGCGGGTACGCGCCGATGTGCCTGGCGGCACGGTGACGGTGCACGAGGTGCGCGGCGAGACGCTCGGCAACGAACGCCGGGTGTGGGTGTACGAGCCGCCCGGCCACACCCCGGCGGACAGCGCCGACCTGCCGGTCCTCGTACTCTTCGACGGCGAGTCCTGGCAGCCCGAGCTCGGCCTGGCCACACTGCTCGACAACCTGATCGCGGACGGCCGTATCCCGCCACTGGTCGCGCTGTTGCCTGAGGCCCTGGACGTGGACACCCGCTGGGTGGAACTGGGCTGCGACGACCGCTTCGTTGAGTTCCTCACCGACGAGCTGCTGCCGTGGGCGTCGGCCCGCCTGCCGGTCACGTCCGACCCGGCGCGCACGGTCCTCGCGGGCCAGAGCCTCGGCGGCCTCACCGCGGCCTACGCTGCCCTGCGCGCCCCGCACCGCTTCGGCAACGCCCTGTCGCAGTCGGGTTCGTTCTGGTGGCCGGGCGCGGAGGAGGGCACGGAACTGATCACGGAACTGGTCCGTGACTCGCCCCGCCTCCCGGTCCGCTTCTGGCTGTCCGCGGGCGAACAGGAGTGGGCCCTGCTGCCCGGCAGCCGCCGCCTGCGGGACGCGTTGCGGGAACGGGGCTACGAGGATTCGGTGTACGGGGAGTTCAACGGCGGGCACGACTGGCTCTGCTGGCGTACGGAGTTGGCTGACGGGCTGGTCGGGCTGCTGGGCTGACGTTCAGGCCGTACGCACCGAGCACGCCCCCGCGTACCCCTCTCCCACCCGCACATCGGTCAACGTCCAGCCGGGCGGAGCCACCGGCACCTCGCCCGTACCGACCAGGGTGCCGACAAGACCCTCCCCGGTGATGCCCTCACCCGTGCCCTTGAGGTACGCCTCCTTCCGGGTCCAGCAGCGCGTGAACGCCTCGACGCGGGAGGTTCCCTCGGGCAGTGACGTCAGTTCCTCGCGTTCGCGTGGGTGCAGGGTGCGGCTCACGTCGTTCACGAGGGCCGGGTCCGCGAGGGCTTCGAGGTCGACGCCGACGGGCCGGTCGGCGAGGGCGATCAGGGCCAGGTCGCCGGAGTGCGAGAGCGAGAAGTGCACGGGCGCGCCCGGAACGGCGGGGCGGCCGTGCGGTGCGCCGCACCCCGGGCAGGGTTCGCGGACGTAGCGGATCCCGGCCGGGTCGCGGTCGAGACGCGCGCCGAGGAGCCTGCGGAGCAGCACATGCGCGGCGATGTAGAGCCGCCGGTCGGCAGGGCGCCGCAGCCGCTCCGCGCGGGCCCGTTCCTCGGCGTCGAGCAGCGCCCGCCCGTCCGGCTCCCCCGGGTGCCGTGCGTCGACGAGCCACAACTCGGCGCCGGGCGCGGGTTCCTGGAGCAGGCGCCGGGCGCCCTCCGGCGTGCTCACGCCACGGCCGCCGTGCACTCCTCGTAGGGGGCGGGCCCGTGCACCACGGTCCAGCCCTCGGG
>NZ_JAAAHS010000205.1 GCF_009908195.1 Streptomyces boluensis
GTTCAGGGGGAGACGCGGCGACATGGGGTGGACATTCCCTCCACTCACACTGCGAGAAGTAGATGAAACGTACACTTCAGCGTCGCTTTCCGGCCACCTAGGGTCGTGCCGACCGACTGGACGCGGGTACGGGCGGATGTCCCCACGGCCGGTCGCTCTCCACTCCCGTTTCTGCACGACACGCCACTGAGGTGCGTAAGGAGGGCCGTATGGCCGTCGACTACACCGTGATCGTCATCTATCTCCTCGGCATGCTCGCCATGGGCTGGTGGGGCATGCGCCGCGCCAAGTCCAAGAGCGAGTTCCTGGTCGCAGGGCGCCGCCTCGGTCCGTGGTTCTACTCCGGCACGATGGCCGCCATCGTCCTCGGCGGTGCCTCCACCATCGGCGGCGTCGGCCTCGGCTACCAGTACGGCCTCTCCGGCGCGTGGATGGTGTTCACCATCGGCCTCGGCATCCTGGCGCTGTCCATCTTCTTCTCGGCCCGTATCGCGCGCCTGAAGGTGTACACCGTCTCCGAGATGCTCGACCTGCGCTACGGCGGCAAGGCCGGTGTCATCTCCGGTGTCGTCATGTGGGCGTACACCCTGATGCTGGCGGTCACCTCGACCATCGCCTACGCGACGATCTTCGACGTCCTCTTCAGCGTCGACCGCACCGTGGCGATCGTCCTGGGCGGCACCATCGTCGTCGCGTACTCGACGCTCGGCGGCATGTGGGCCATCACCCTCACCGACATGGTGCAGTTCGTCGTCAAGACGATCGGTGTGCTCCTCCTGCTGCTGCCCATCGCGGTCATCAAGGCCGGCGGCTTCAGCGAGATGAAGGCCAAGCTGCCCACCGAGTACTTCGACCCGCTGGGCATCGGCGGCGAGACGATCTTCACGTACGTGCTGATCTATACGTTCGGCATGCTCATCGGGCAGGACATCTGGCAGCGCGTCTTCACCGCCCGCAGCGACAAGGTCGCCCGCTACGGCGGCGCCGTGGCCGGTACGTACTGCCTGGTCTACGCGATCGCGGGCGCCGTCATCGGCACCGCCGCCAAGGTCATGTACCCGGACCTGGCGAGCGCCGACGCCGCCTTCGCCACGATAGTCAAGGACGAACTCCCCATGGGCGTACGGGGGTTGGTGCTCGCCGCCGCCCTCGCCGCCGTGATGTCCACCTCGTCCGGCGCCCTCATCGCCTGCGCCACCGTCGCCAACAACGACATCTGGTCGCGGCTGCGCGGTGTGGTGAAGCCCGGAGCGGCGGGCGACGAACCGCACGACGAGGTCAAGGGCAACCGTCTCTTCATCCTGATCATGGGCGTCGCGGTCATCGTCGTCGCCATCGCCCTCAACGACGTGGTGCAGGCCCTCACCGTCGCCTACAACCTGCTCGTCGGCGGGCTGCTCGTGCCGATCCTCGGCGGCCTGCTGTGGCGCCGCGGCACCTCGCAGGGCGCGCTCGCCTCCGTCGTCGCGGGCGGCCTCTCCGTCATCGGCCTGATGTGGCACTACGGCATCCTCGCCAACCAGCCCATCTACTACGGCCTGTTGACCTCGCTCGCCGTGTACGTCGTCGTCTCGCTGGCCACCCCGCCGACCGACGCGACCGTCCTCGCCGCCTGGCGGGAGCGCCTCGCGGGCCGTGCCGGTGACGCCGACGACGCCGACGCGGCACCTCTGACCAGCGCGTGAACCGTCGCGCGGCCCATTGTCAGTGGGCCGCGCGACACTTGGAACCACTCAGAACCAGCAGGAGGAAACCGACCATGAGCAGCGCCGAGACCCCGACCCCCCGCGGCCCCGTCGACTCCTCCCGCATCCCGCGTTACGCGGGCCCGGCGACGTACGCCCGGCTGCCCCGCCTGGACGAGGTCGGCGGCAGGACGGACATCGCCGTGGTCGGCGTGCCCTTCGACACGGGCGTCTCGTACCGTCCCGGCGCCCGCTTCGGCGGCAACGCGATCCGTGAGGCCTCCCGGCTCCTTCGCCCGTACAACCCGGCGCAGGACGCGTCCCCGTTCGCGCTCGCCCAGGTCGCGGACGCGGGCGACATAGCGGCCAACCCCTTCAACATCAACGAAGCGGTGGAGACCATCGAGGCCGCCGCCGACGACCTGCTCGGCACCGGCGCCCGCATGATGACCCTCGGCGGCGACCACACCATCGCCCTGCCGCTGCTGCGGTCCGTGGCGAAGAAGCACGGCCCGGTCGCGCTGCTCCACTTCGACGCCCACCTCGACACCTGGGACACGTACTTCGGCGCGGAGTACACCCACGGCACCCCGTTCCGCCGCGCCGTCGAGGAGGGCATTCTCGACACCGAGGCGCTCTCCCACGTCGGCACCCGCGGCCCGCTCTACGGCAAGCAGGACCTGACCGACGACGAGAAGCTGGGCTTCGGCATCGTCACCTCCGCGGATGTGTACCGCCGCGGCGCCGACGAGGTCGCCGACCAGCTCCGCCAGCGCATCGGCGACCGCCCGCTGTACATCTCCATCGACATCGACTGCCTCGACCCGGCGCACGCCCCGGGCACCGGCACCCCCGAGGCGGGCGGCATGACCTCCCGCGAGCTCCTGGAGATCCTCCGCGGCCTGTCCTCCTGCAACCTGGTCTCGGCCGACGTCGTGGAGGTCGCCCCGGCGTACGATCACGCGGAGATCACCGCCGTCGCCGCCTCCCACACGGCGTACGAACTGACCACGATCATGTCCCGCCAGATCGCCGCGAGCCGGGAGGAGACCACCGCGTGACGCACGACCACGACCTGGAGCTGCGGCCCACCGCCGCACAGACCGAGGCCGCCCTCAACCCGCCGCCCGGCCGCACCGGCGGTGACCTGGTCGTCGAGACCCTGCGCGGCCTCGGCGCCGCCACCGTGTTCGGCCTGCCCGGACAGCACGCCCTCGGCATGTTCGACGCGCTGCGCCGCTCCGACCTCACGTACGTCGGCCTGCGCGTGGAGAACAACGCCGGCTTCGCCGCCGACGCGTACGGCCGGGTCACCGGCGAGGCCGCCCCGCTGCTGCTCTCCACCGGCCCCGGCGCGCTGATGTCGCTCGCCGCGCTGCAGGAGGCGGCCGCCGCGAGCGCGCCCGTCCTCGCGATCGGCAGCCAGGTACCGGCCGCCGGACTCGGCGGCGGACGCCACGGCTATCTGCATGAACTCCGCGACCAGCAGGCCTCGTTCCGCGACGTGGTCAAGTCTGTGCACACCGTGCGTACGCAGTCGCAGATCCCCTCGGCGATCGCGGCGGCGTGGAAGTCCGCGCTGACCGCGCCGCACGGCCCGGTCTGGGTGGAGATCCCGCAGGACGTGCTGCTCGCCGCGACGACGCTGCCCGTCGTCACCGCGATGGACGCCACGCCCGACGACCTCGTGCCCCGGCCCGAACTGACCGCGGTCGCCGCCGACCTGCTCTCCAAGGCGGCCCGCCCGGCGATCGTCGCGGGCGGCGGAGTCGTGCGTTCCGACGCCACCGGCAAGCTCGTCGCCCTCGCCGAAACGCTGAACGCCCCGGTGGTCACCACCTTCGGCGGCAAGGGCGCCTTCCCCTGGGAGCACCCGCTGTCGCTCCAGTCCTGGATGGAGGACCGGCACACCACCGACCTCCTGGAGGACGCCGACGTCCTGCTCGTCGTCGGCTCGGGCCTGGGCGAACTCTCCTCGAACTACCACACGTTCCGGCCCCGCGGCCGGGTCGTGCAGATCGAGGCGGACGCCGGGAAGCTGGAGTCCAACCACCCCGCCCTCGGCATCCACGCGGACGCGCGCCTCGCCCTGACCGCACTCCTGGAGACCGTCGAGGAGCGGCCCGACACGCAGGCCGCGGGCCGGGTCGCCGAGCTGCTCGCCAAGGTCCAGGAGCGCCTGGACGGCCAGGAGTTGGCCCTTGAGCGCAAGGTCCTCGGCGCGGTGCGCCAGGCCCTCCCGGCAGGCGCGCCGTCCTTCTGGGACATGACGATCCTCGCCTACTGGGCCTGGTCCGCCTGGCCCGGCGCGATGCACTCCGCGCAGGGCGCGGGCGGCCTCGGGTACGGCTTCCCGGCGGCCCTCGGCGCGTCCGTGGCCGATCCCACGCGCCCGGTGCTCGCGGTCTCCGGCGACGGCGGCGCGATGTACTCGATCGCGGAGCTCGCCACGGCCAGGCAGTACGACCTGAACGTCACCTGGCTGATCGTCGACGACGGGGGCTACGGCATCCTGCGCGAGTACATGACGGACGCCTTCGGCGAGGCCACCGGCACCGAGCTGTCCCGCCCGGACTTCGTGGCCCTCGCGGAGTCCTTCGGGGTACCCGCGCTGCGCACCTCGGTGGACACACTCGCCGAGGACCTCGCCAAGTCCCTTACGGCGCCCGGCCCTTCGGTGATTGTGCTGCCGGCACTGTTGAAGATGTTCGCGCCTACGCATCTGTGAGTTGTCCTCAAACGCCGGACGGGCTGAAATCAGCCCGTCCGGCGTTTGAGGACGAGCCCGAAGGGCGATCGGCGGTGCGATGTCCTCCGGTGCGAGGGCGAAGCTAGGGCCGCAACCCCTCACGTACATCCGCCCGGTCCAACTTCGCATCCCGCGGAGCCAACGGCTTAGCCTTCGAAGGGTCGGCCTTGACCGCTGCCGGGGCCACGCCCGCCCATTCGAGGATGTCGGCGGTCGCCCGCGCCTTCTCGTCGGGGACGAGCCCCGCGACGTTGGCACCGTGGTTGGCGCCGGGCGCGGTCACCACGTACGAGTCGCTCGTGCCCTGGCCGGGGCGGAACGGTTCGGCGCCCCACGGGTCGTTCTGGCCGTACACGAACAGCATCCGCTCGGCGTTGTGCCGCACCCAGCTGTCCACGTCACGCATCGCCGACGCGTCGAACTCCATCGGGATGTCGCGGGGCACGAAATTCCGCGGCGGCTGGTAGCCGTACCGGGTCAGGCCGTCGAGGTGCGGCTGCGCGATCGTGGGGGCGCCGAGCTCGGTGCCCGCCTGGTAGTAGTACGGCGTGTAGCCGGACAGGCTCTGGTCGGTGTACGCGGACCAGCCCGAGATCGACTCGACGTAGTCGAACAGCTCCTGGTCGCTGGCCTTCGCCGCGTCCGGCACGTCCGCGCAGTCCTTCTCCAGGCTGTACTGCCAGAAGCCCCAGGCGGTGTCGAGGACGGTCGCCTCGAACGCCTTGTCCAGGGTGCCGACCGTCTTGACGGTGTACTCGCCCGCGGCCAGGTAGTCGGCGTACAGCTTCTCCATCGGCTCGCGGCGCACCAGGGCCTCGCGCTCGACGGCCTGCAGCGCCTCGCGGCACTCCTTGGGCCCGACGGTCTCGAAGAACCGGTCGTACGCCGAATCCTCCTTGTTCACCACGTCGTTGGGCGCGACGTAGGCGACGACGCCGTCCATGTCACCGGGGTGGAAACGCTCGTAATAGGTGGCGGTCATGCCGCCCTTCGAGCCTCCCGTGGCCAGCCACTTCTTGGTGTAGACCGGCTTGAGCGCCTTGAACAGGCGGTGCTGGTCGGCGGCGGCCTGCCGGATGTCGAGCTTCGACCAGTCGGCCGGCTCGGGGCGGGACGGCGTGAAGTAGCGGTACTCCAGGGAGATCTGGTTGCCGTCCACGATCTGCGTCGGCTCGCTGCGGCGCGGCGTCGTGGAGACGTTGTAGCCGGAGGTGAAGAAGACCGTCGGCCGGGACGTGTCCTTGTGCAGGACGGTGAGCCGCTGCTCGAAGGTGCCCTTGGACGGGTTCTTGTGGTCGACCGGCTGGGTGTAGCCGAGGACGAAGTACCGGTAGCCGGGGTACGGCTTCTCCTCGATCAGGCGCATGCCCGGTATCTCGAGGAGTCGGTCCTTGATGTCGGTGTCGGCGGCGGACGACTGTTCCGCCCGCGGCTGTGTCTGCGGCTGAGCGGCGGTCGCCGCGCCCGCCGCGCTCACGGTGCCTATGAGCACCACGAGTGACAGCAGCCATCTGCATGCCTTGCGCATGACCCTCCCCTGTGTCACGGATGTCCGCCGGAACCTATCGGAGCAATTCCTGTGGCACCAGAGGGGATTGATGAGCCCGCGCCGGGTGACGACTGCGTGTCAGGCGGACGCGGGTACGCACGCGCGCGTGGAAGCGGATACGGGCACGGATGCGCACGTACGCGTGGATCGGTTCAGCACTGGAGCCAGCGCGGCTTCAGCGAGCCGCGGCCGACCGAGCCGGTGACCATCACGCACCGCTGGGCGGCGCGCACCGACACCGGGCCCGCGTACTTCCTGAAGACACCGGAATTCGTCACCGCGCGGTGGCCGCGTGCCTGCAGGGTGACGGACATCTTCCGCGCCCGGCCCGGGTTCTCGGCGTACGTCAGGGCGCAGATGAACCCGCTGCCCTTGAAGACCGTGACCCGGCCGGTGGAGAACTTGTACGTCTTGATCTTGTGCCCCTGGCAGGGCCCCGCGACCGCGACGGCCGCCCGCGCGGTGCCGGTGACCGGTCCGGTCAGGCTGAACACCAAGGCGGCGGCCAGGACCAGGGCGCCGAGCAGGCCGGTGCGTGCGCCGAGCAGGCCGGTGCGGGTCCGTTCACGCGCGCGCGTGGTGCGTTCGGAACCCGAGGCCCGTATCCCACTGTGCACTGTCGCCCTCCCAGCACTGTCACCCCACGTATTGCGGAAGCGTACTGAAGTACGGACGCTCGCTCGACAGGGGGCGGTTGCAAGGTCGGTCCGGCGCTTTCCGGCCTGACGCGCGCCCTCTGTGCAACCTGGCGGAGGTATCGCTCGTCGAACCTGAAGAGAGAAAGGCGGTTCCCATGGCGAAGACGCCGACTCGTCCGCACAAGGCCGGCAGTACCGGCCGCTTACTCCTCGTCGCCGCGACCCTCACGGGCCTGGCAGCGGTCCCCGCGGCCGCCGCGGTGACGGCCCCCGACACCACCACCCGTACGTCCTCAACTCACCAGGCACAGAAGGCGCCTGAGGCACCTGAGGTCTCCGAGGCGCTTGAGGCTCCTGCGGCCTCCAGGGCGCCTGAGACCCGCACCGCACAGACCGCGGCGGAGCCCGGCGCCGCTGAACCCCGAGCCGCCGAACCCGGCGCCGCCGAACCCCGCAAGCAGCCCGCCGCAGCCGCCGCCCCCGCGCGGGACGGCAGCCCCGGTTCCGTCTACGAGCGTGTGGCGCACTTCTACGCGGCGTACGTCGACGTCGCCAACGACCCGGGCGACAACGCGGCGGCCGCCGAGCTCCGCAAGTTCTACCTGACGCCCGAGCTGCGCTCCCGGCTGCTCACCTGGGAGCAGCACCACGAGGCCGACGGTGTCCTGATGGCGCAGAACGTGCCGAGCGCCTGGAAGGTCACGTCCGGCGACAGCGGCATGGGCCACACCTGGTCGACGGTCCGGCTCACCTGGGGCACCGGCCAGGACCGTACGTACACCTACCTCAAGGTGCAGTCGGACCTGGCCACCCGGAAGATCTCCGATATCAGGTCGAAGTACTGACCCCCACCGGCGAATCCGGCGACTCGTCCACCGGCTCCCCGATGAAGGTGCGCCAGAGCAGGGCGTACTTCCCGTCCAGGGCGAGCAGTTCGTCGTGCGTGCCGTCCTCCGCGACCCGGCCGCGGTCCATCACGACCACCCGGTCCGCGCGGGCCGCGGTGGTCAGGCGGTGCGCCACGACGAGTGTGGTGCGGCGGCCGGAGAGCCGGTCCGCGGCCGCGTTGACCTGGGCCTCGGTGGCCCGGTCGAGGGCGGCCGTGGCCTCGTCGAGGAGCAGGATGTCGGGGTCGACCAGCTCGGCGCGGGCCAGCGCGATCAACTGCCGTTGCCCGGCGGAGAGGTTGCGGCCCCGCTCGTTCACGGCGTGCAGATAGCCGCCGTCGAGCTGGGCGATCATGTCGTGCGCGCCGACCGTGCGCGCGGCCGCCTCCACCTCGGCGTCGCTCGCGTCGGGCCGCCCGTACGCGATGGCGTCGCGCACCGTGCCCTCGAAGAGGTACGCCTCCTGCGGTACGACACCGAGCCGGTGCCGGTACGAGGCGAGGCCCAGGGAGCGCAGGTCGCTGCCGTCGACGGTGACCCGGCCCGAGGTCGGGTCGTAGAACCGGGCGACCAGCTTCACCAGCGTCGACTTGCCCGCGCCGGTCTCGCCGACGAACGCGACGGTCTGCCCGGCGGGTATCCGCAGGTTCACGTCCGTGAGGGCGCTCTCCGCGGACTCGGCCGCAGCCTCCGCAGCCTCCGCAGCCTCCGCCGCCTCCGCCCCGTATCCGAACCGCACGTCCTCGAAGGCGATCTCGCCGCGCAGCGACAGCACGTCGAGCGGTTCGGCGGCCGACTTCGTCGAGGTCGGCTCGCGCAGCAACTCCTGGATGCGGCCCAGCGAGACGGTCGCCTGCTGGTACCCGTCGAAGACCTGCGAGAGCTGCTGCACGGGCGCGAAGAACAGGTCGATGTACAGCAGATACGCCACCAGCGCACCCGTCGTCAGGGTGCCCGCGTCGACCCGGTTCGCGCCCACGATAAGCACCGCGGCGGCCGCCACCGACGAGAGCAGCTGTACGAACGGGAAGTACACGGATATCAGCCACTGGCCGCGGACACGGGCCTTGCGGTAGCTGTCGCTGCGCTGAGCGAACCGCTCCGCGCCGGACCGCTCGCGGCGGAAGGCCTGCACGATCCGCAGCCCGGAAACGGACTCCTGGAGGTCGGCGTTGACCACCGAGATCCGCTCACGGGCGAGTTCGTACGCCTTCACGCTGGACTTGCGGAAGAAGTAGGTGCCGATGATCAGGACCGGCAGCGTCGCGAAGACCACCAGGGCCAGCTGCACGTCGATCACGACGAGCGCGACCATGATGCCGAAGAACGTCACGACCGAGACGAACGCGGTGACCAGACCGGTCTGCAGGAACGTGGAGAGCGCGTCCACGTCGGTCGTCATCCGGGTCATGATCCGCCCGGTCAACTCCCGCTCGTAGTAGTCGAGTCCGAGCCGCTGCAACTGCGCGAAGATCTTCAGGCGCAGCGCGTAGAGGACGCGTTCGCCGGTACGGCCCGTCATCCGGGTCTCGCCGATCTGCGCCGCCCACTGCACGAGCACCGTCACCAGGCCGAGGCCCGCCGCCGCCCACACCGCGCCGAGCGCGACCTGCGTCACGCCCTCGTCGATGCCGTGCCGGATCAGCACCGGAAGCAGTAGCCCCATGCCCGCGTCCACGGCCACCAGGAGCAGCGCGAGCAGCAGCGGCCGCCCGAAGCCGCGCAGCAGCCGCCGCAGCCCGTACGACTCCTCTGCGGCGACCGCCCGCGCCTCGTCGACGCCCGGCAGGTCCGTGGCCGGTGGCAGCGCCTCGACCTGCGCGAGCAGCTCGGGCGTCGCCGGGGTGCCGGCGAGCGCCAGGGACTTCGGCTCCCGGTCGCCGGTCCACAGCTTCGGGGTGATGCCGCGCTCGGCGTCGAACTCGGCGTCCAGCTCCTCCCGTACGGAGGTGTCCTCGTCGTCCGGGTCCGCCGCGGCGACGGGCACGGCGTGTCCGGGGGAGACCCCGCCCAGCTCGTCCGGGTCGGTGAGCAGCTGCCGGTACAGGGCGGAACGCTCCTGCAGCTCCTCGTGCGTACCGATGTCGGAGAGGCGGCCGCCGTCGAGCACCGCGATCCGGTCGGCGAGGCCGAGGGTGGAGCGGCGGTGCGCGATGAGCAGCGTCGTACGGCCCGCCATGACGCCCCGCAGCGCCTCATGGATTTCGTGCTCCACGCGCGCGTCGACGGCCGATGTGGCGTCGTCGAGGACGAGGAGGCGGGGGTCGGTGAGGATCGCGCGGGCCAGGGCGAGACGCTGGCGCTGACCGCCGGACAGGGTCAGTCCGTGCTCGCCGACCTTGGTGTCGTACCCCGCGGGCAGCTCGTCGATGAACCGCTCGGCCTGCGCCGCGCGGGCGGCGGCCTCGATCTGCTCCTGGGTCGCGTCCGGCAGGCCGTACGCGATGTTGGCGCCCACCGTGTCGGAGAACAGGAACGAGTCCTCCGGTACGAGCCCGATCGCGGCGCGCAGCGATTCGAGGGTCAGCTCGCGCACGTCGTGCCCGCCGACCAGGACCGCGCCGTGCGTCACGTCGTAGTAGCGGGGCAGCAGCATCGACACCGTCGACTTGCCGCTGCCGGACGCGCCGACCACGGCGACGGTCTCACCGGGCCGGATGGACAGCGAGAACCCTTCGAGCACGGGGCGCCCGTCCTCGTACCCGAACGACACGTCGTCGAACTCGACCGTGGCGGGCGCGTCCGCCGGGAGCTCCTTGGTGCCGTCCTGCAGTGCCGGTTCGGTGTCGACCAGCTCCAGAACACGCTCCACGCCCGCGCGCGCCTGCTGGCCCACGGTCAGCACCATGGCGAGCATCCGGACCGGTCCGACCAGCTGGGCGAGGTACGTCGAGAACGCCACGAACGTGCCGAGCGTGATCTGCCCGCGCACCGCGAGCCAGCCGCCGAGGGCGAGCATCGCGACCTGCCCGAGCGCGGGCACGGCCTGCAGCGCCGGGGTGTACCGGGAGTTCAGGCGGATGGTGCGAAGGCGGCCCGCGAACAGCTTCCGGCCGACCTCGCGGAGCTTGCCGGTCTCCTGCTCCTCCTGCCCGAAGCCCTTCACCACGCGGACCCCGGAGACGGCGCCGTCGACCACACCGGCGACGGACGCGGCCTGCGCCTGCGCGTACCAGGTGGCCGGGTGCAGGCGGCTCTTGCTGCGCTTGGCGATGAACCAGAGCGCGGGCGCGACGGCCAGGGCGACCAGGGTCAGCGGCAGCGAGAGCCAGGCCATGATCACCAGGGAGATCACGAACAGCAGGATGTTGCCGATGGTCATCGGCAGCATGAAAAGCAGGCCCTGGATCAGCTGCAGATCGCTGGTGGCACGGCCGATGACCTGCCCGGTGGACAGCTCGTCCTGCCGCCGCCCGTCCAGCTTCGTGATCGTGTCGAACATGTCGGTGCGCAGGTCGTGCTGCACGTCGAGGGCGAGCCGGCCGCCGTAGTAGCGACGGATGTACGTCAGTACGTACACGACCACGGCCGCGCCTATCAGGAGCCCCGTCCACACCGCGAGGGAGCGTTCGTGGCTGTCGATGACGTCGTCGATCACCACCTTCGTGACCAGCGGGACGAGCGCCATCACGGCCATTCCGGCCAGGGAGGCGCCGAGCGCGAGCACCACGTCCTTCGGGTACCGCCAGGCGTAGCCCGCGAGCCTCCGAGCCCACCCCTGCTGCTGCTCTGCCCCGGTCACGTATGGCCTCCCGCCGCTCTGCACTGACGGAATCACCAACACCTTCACGGGGCCATTTCATCCCGCTGCAACAAACTGAGGCCCTGGGTCGCAGCCGACTGCGACCCAGGGCCTACGACCGGGCCCGCGCCCAGAGGGTGGCTAGTACGACAGCCCGTACCCGATCGGATACAGCACCGCCCCCGGATCCTCCGCCCGCGGAACCGGCACCGGAAGCCTCCCCTCCGGCGAGACGTGCCCAGCGATCACCCGCGCCGCCGCCCGCAGCTCGGTGTCGGTCCAGGAGTACGCCGCCAGATACGCGGGCACGCCGGGCAGCTGCGCCACGTCGTACGGGTTGCGGACGGCCACCGCGACCACCGGGACGCCGGTCGCGAGCAGCCGGTCCACCAGGGTGCGCTGCGCGCTCGTCGCGCTCACGTTGTACGTGCCCACCACGACGGCGTCCTTCCCCGCGGCCGCCGCCACCGCTTCGTCGATCCTCGCCGCGGACGGGGCCGTCCCGGTGGACAGCGCGGTCGCCGTGAAGCCCAGCTCGGTGAGGGCCGCCGCGAGCACCCCGGTGGGCGGGCCCGTGGTCCCGGAGGGGGACGCCGGGTCGGCGCCCACCACGAGCACGTCGCGGTGCGCGCGCGGCGACAGGGGCAGCAGCCCGCCCTCGTTGACGAGGAGCGTCGTCGTACGGTCCGCGATCCTGTCGGCGGCGGCGAGATGCGCCCGGGTGCCGACTTCACGCTCCACGCGCGCGTGCGTCACGTACGGCTCCGTGAACAGGCCGCGGCGGGCCTTGAGTTCGAGGATGCGCAGGATCGATGTGTCGAGCCGCTCCTCGGTCAGCTCACCGTCCCTGACGGCCTGCAGCACCGCGTTCCAGGCGACCGCCGGCTCCGGGGGGTTCAGGAGCTGGTCCACGCCCGCCTTGAGGGCGAGCACCGGCACTCGGTCGTCGCCGTACTTGGTGCGGACGCCCTGCATGCCGAGGGAGTCCGTGACGACCACACCGTCGTAGCCGAGCTGCTCGCGCAGGATGCCGGTCAGGATGGGCGCGGAGAGCGTCGCCGGGTCCTCGGCCGGGTCGAGGGCGGGGACCACGATGTGCGCGGTCATGATCGAGTCGATCCCGGCGGCTATCGCGGCCCGGAACGGCGGGGCGTCGAGCTCCTCCCACTGCGCGCGCGTGTGGTGGATGGTCGGCAGCGAGTAGTGGCTGTCGTCCTTGGTGTCGCCGTGCCCGGGGAAGTGCTTCGAGGTCGGCGCGACCCCGCCGTCGCTGTAGCCCTCGACCTGCGCGACGACGAGCCGCGACACGGCCTCGGGGTCGGCGCCGAAGGACCGTACGCCGATCACCGGGTTGGCGGGATTGACGTTCACGTCGGCCAGCGGCGCGTAGTTCTGCCGGATACCCATGGCGGCGAGTTCACGGCCCGCGATCCGCGCGGCATTACGGGCGTCCGCGCGGGAGCCGGACGCGCCGAGCGCCATCGCGCCGGGCACCAGAGTGGCGGGTTTGCCGACCCTGGCGACGATTCCGTGCTCCTGGTCGGTGGATATCAACACCGGTATGCGGGTGGGCTGTTGGAGCGCCGCGCGCTGGATGCCGTTCGACAGGTCCGCTATCTGGTGCGGCTCGCGGGTGTTGTGCGCCCACCCGAAGTAGATGATGCCGCCCACGTGGTACTTGGCGACCAGCTCGGCGGCGTCGCGCACCCCCGCCTCTTCGAGGTTCTTGTCGATGTCGGACTGGTCAGGATCGGTCGCCGAGTGGCCGTACACGCGCATCACGAAAAGCTGGCCGACCTTCTCCTCCAAGGTCATCCGGCCGATCAGGGCACGTAGCGCGGCGCGGTTCACGGCGCTCTCCTCGGCCGCGCGCGCGGAGGGCGCGCCCACGGCGACGGCGGCGGCAGAGGCGGCACCGGCGGCGAGCAGGGCGCGTCTGGAAGTGCGGAGACGTTCAGGCATGTCCGCTCCCGAGAACTCGGAGCCCAGGCCGCGCCCCTCGACCGGGACCGTGCGGCCCCGGGCTTGTGAAGGAAACTTCCGGGAGGACACGGATAGTCGGAAAATTTCTTACGGTCAAGAAGGCGGGGGAGACGGGGAGTTGAGGGCTGCGGGTTACGGCGGCTGCGAGTGGGGCTCCGGAGTTCCCGGAATCGCGCTCCACGCGCGCGTGCATCGCTCCCCACGCGCGCGTACGTCGCGCCGCACACGCGCGTGCGTGGCGCTGGGCCCGCCCGCGCGTGAGTGGCGGTGGGCCCGCCCCTCAGGCC
>NZ_JAAAHS010000206.1 GCF_009908195.1 Streptomyces boluensis
CCCCCGACCTGACCATGGAAGCCATCGGCCACGCAGTCGTCGAAGGCCGAGGAGGCGACGCCGCTTCGGCTCGCCGGAAGCTCCTGAACCTGTGGTCGACGATCGGCGTCACCGGCGACCCGCTGCACCGCTGCTCCCTCGCCCACCACCTGGCGGACCTCTACGAAGATCCCGCCCAGGCCCTCGCCTGGGACATCCGCGCCCTGGACGCCGCCGACGCCCTGACCGAGCAGCGCGTACAGCGCCACCACGACAGCCTCGAACTCGCCGGTTTCTACCCGTCCCTGCACCTCAACCTCGCCGACAACTACCGCAGACTCGGCTCCTTCCGAGCCGCCGCCGAGCACATCGACGCCGCCAGGACCCACGCCCCGAGCCTTGCGCGGGATGCCTACGGCGACTTGATACGTGGCGCTGTCCACGAGGTGGCCCAGGCCATCGCGCGGCAGGACCGCACACCGCGAGCCTCCGCACCTGGATCCGCTACCTGACGCCCGCCCCATCCCCGTATCGGCAGAGTCGTCGCGCCCACACGCACCGGTGCCCCCGCTCGTGACGAGCGAGGGCACCGGCGAGGTCGCCTCGGAGCGGCTGCCTCAGGCGCCGACGAAGACCACGGACCGCAGCGCGAGCTGGTCGGTGGCCGGTCGGCCGTGCGGCTTCAACCTCCAGACGTCGCCTGTGCAGTTGGGCTCGGTGAAGACGATCGCGTACGAGTCGGTGAAGTTGTGCGGCGCGAAGGCGGTGTGGGACGAATCCGGGTCGGCCGCCTCGGGGATCGTCACGCACTGCCCGCTCTCGGGGTTGTGGAGCGTGGCCGACTGCCGGTCGCCGCTGATGCCGACGAACGAGTAGGAGAAGTCGCCGGTCGCGGCGGAAGCCGGGGCGGCGAGGAGAGCCGTGAGGGCGAAGGCGCCGCAGGAGGCGGCGACGGTGTGACGCAGACGCACGAAGGGTTCTCGTTCCGTGTGAGTTGATCAGGGACGCCTCACCGATACCGGCCCCGCGCGCCCCGCACGCGCCGCCCCGCAGGCGTAAGGTTCCGCCGTCACCCGTACGGAGCAGAGATAACGGAGCAGGGGTAAGGGGAGGGACCGAGGCTGTGGCGGGACCGGGCTGGGTGTGCTCCGGGCCGTGGGGCAGGCGCCGCTGCTGTTGCTCTCGCTGTTCGTCGGCGCGTGGGTCGACCGGTGGCGGACCCGCACCGTGATGGTGGTGGCCGACGCCGGCCGGGCCCTCGTCCTGGGTGCCGCCGCAGTGGCCGGGCTCCTCGGTTGGCTCGGCCTGCCCGGAGAGCACCCCGACGGCGAGGGCAGGCGTCTCTCGTACGGCTCGTACGGCGCGATCAGTTGCTGCGGGGCAACAGCGCGCTGGAGGGCAGCCGGTCCGCGGCGCAGATCGGTGGGCCCGCGCTCCGCGGCGGGTTGGTGTCACTCCTCGCGGCGCCGCTCGCCGCCGCGTCCGGCACGGGGTTCTTCGCGCTGTCGTTCCTGTCGATCCGGCGGATCCAACGCACCGAACTGCTGCCGCAGCAACCGGAGTTGACGCCGCGCGTGTTCGTCGGCATGGGCATGGCCCCGCTCGGCTCCCTGCTCGGCGGGCTGCTCGCGGGGGAGTGGGGCCTGCGCAGCAGCCTCCTGGTGGCGGCCGTGGGCATGCTGGTGTCCCCGCTGGTGATGGCCCTGTCGCCGCTCGCCCGCCTGGGACGGACGCTGCCGGTCCGCGCCGCCGAACCACCATCCGCCTGATCCCACAGGACTGTCAGATGAGGCTTTCGGACAAGCTTGTCCCGAGCGCCCGGTACGCCGGGGCGGAGTCGTAGGGTTCTTCAAGATCGGTCCTTCGGCACACACGCACGCGGGACCGCCCCGGCCGCCGTATCGACCACACCCTCAGGGAGATCTGATGTACGCCGTCACCGACCCGTCCACCGGCAAGACCACGGAGACCTATCCCACCGCCACCGATGCCGAGGTGACGGCGGCCGTCGAGGCCGCGCACGCGGCCACCGCCTGGGGGCGGAACAGCTCGGTCGCCGAGCGTGCCGCGCTGCTTCGCCGGCTCGGCGATCTGCACCGCGAGCACCGTGCCGAGCTGGCCGAGAGCATCGTGCGGGAGATGGGCAAGCCGCAGGACGAAGCCGAGGGCGAGGTCGACTTCTGCGTCGACATCTACCACTACTACGCCGACCACGCCGAGGAGTTCCTCGCCGACGAGGAGCTGAACGTCACCTCCGGCGCCGGTCACGCCGTCATCCGGCGCAGCCCGGTGGGCGTGCTGCTCGGCATCATGCCGTGGAACTTCCCCGCGTACCAGGTCGCCCGGTTCGCCGCCCCGAACCTCGCCACGGGCAACACCATCGTCCTCAAGCACGCCCCCCAGTGTCCGGCCACCGCGGCCCTCCTGGAGAAGCTGGTCCAGGAGGCGGGCTTCCCGGTCGGCGCGTACGTCAACGTGTACGCCACCAATGAGCAGATCGCCGAGGTCATTGCCGACCCGCGCGTCCAGGGTGTGTCCCTCACCGGCTCGGAGCGCGCCGGTGCCGCCGTGGCCGAGATCGCCGGGCGGAACCTGAAGAAGGTCGTCCTCGAACTCGGCGGCTCCGACCCGTTCGTGGTGCTCTCCACCGACGACCTCGACTCCGTCGTGGAGTCCGCCGTCGCCGCGCGCCTCGACAACACCGGTCAGGCCTGCAACGCCGCCAAGCGGTTCGTCGTCGTGGCCGAGCTGTACGACGCCTTCGTGGAGAAGTTCACCGCCCAGCTCCTCGTCCGCCAGTCCGGCGCCCCGCTTTCGTCGGTCACCGCCGCCGAGAACCTCGACCGCCAGGTGGCCGCCGCCGTCGCCGAGGGCGCGACCCTGCACACCGAGGGCGAGCGGAACGGCGCGCACTTCCCGGCCGGGGTCCTCACCGGGCTCACCACCGACCACGCCATGGCCCGCCAGGAGCTGTTCGGCCCGGTCGCGATGGTCTTCAAGGCGGCCGACGAGGACGACGCGCTGCGCATCGCCAACGACACCCCGTACGGCCTCGGTTCGTACGTCTTCACCACGGACGCCGCGCAGGCCGCGCGCGTCGCCGACGGCATCGACGCCGGCATGGTCTTCGTCAACGGTGTCGGCGCGGAGGGCGCCGAGCTGCCCTTCGGCGGCATCAAGCGCTCCGGCTTCGGCCGGGAGCTGGGCCGGCCGGGCATCGAGGAGTTCGTCAACAAGAAGCTGATCCGTACGGTGACCGCCGGCTGATCCGGCTCGTTCCGTGCCCGGCGTCCGGGCGCGGGCCGGCTCCTGAACGGGAGGCGGCCTGCGCCCCGCGTCAGCCGTCCGCCCGTTCCGCCGCGCTGCGCAGAACGCAGAATTCGTTGCCCTCGGGGTCCGCGAGGACCGCCCAGCCCGCGCCGTCGTCCTTCCGGCGGTCGGCGACGAGGGTCGCGCCGAGGCCGAGCAGCCTCGCGACCTCCTCCTCGCGCGAGGTCTCCGGGCGCAGGCACAGGTGGATCCTGTTCTTGGCCGTCTTCGGCTCCGGCACCTGGTTGAAGTGCAGGAGCGGGCCCTCCGGCAGCATCACGTCCGTCTCCGGGTCACCCGGCTCGTCCTCCGGATGCAGCGGGCGGCCGAGCACCTCGCTCCAGAACCGGGCAAGGCGATAGGCGTCCACACAGTCGATCGCGACGTTCTGCACCACAGAGACCATGCCCGTGATCTTGCCTCAGTCGCTGTTCCGCGTGCCACCGCGACGGCGACGGTGTCACGACAGCACCACGACAGCACCACGACAGGGCCTGGAACAACGGGAGTTGACAGTCCGGCGGGGGTGCCGTCAGAGTCCCGGACGGTGGACAGAAATGATCTTTCGCCCGCAGAGCTGCGGGTGTGGCAGGCCTTCCCCAAGGGCGCGTTCGTGGACTTCCGCCCGGACGGCGACCAGGAGGGCGCCCAGAACGCCGTCCAGAACGCCGCGCAGGGCGCCGACTGGGGCCCCGAGCGGACCGTCCGGGCCGAGGTGCTGCGATCCCTGCTCCTCAACGGGCCGCTGGAGGACGGGGAGATACCTTCCCTCGACGTGGCGGGCGCGAGAATCACCGGCACCCTCGACCTGTCCCACGGCAGCGTCGACCACGCCATCAAGCTGACCGCCTGCTACTTCGAGAACACCCCCGTCGTGTACGCGTCCCGGCTGCGCCAGCTCCACCTGTCCCGCTCCGTACTGCCCGGACTCGCCGCCGCTACCGTGCAGGTGGAGGGGATGCTGAAACTCAGCGACTGCCGCTTCCACGGGTATGTACGGCTCGGCGGCGCGCGGATCGAGGGGGCGCTGTTCCTCAACAGGGCCGAGGTCGTCCCGCCGGACAGCGAATGGCCCGCCATCCGGCTCGGCCACGCGGCCATCGGCGACAACCTGTACGCACCCGGACTGCGCGTCCACGGCGAGGTGTTGCTCACCGGCGCCTCGGTCGCCGGTTCGGTCACCTTCGACGACGCGCGGCTGCGCCACCCCGGCCGCGCCGCCCTCGACGCGCAGACCGTCACCGTGGGCAACGACTTCCACATGCGGCGGGTACGCACCGAGGGCTGGGTCGGCCTGCGCGGCGCCCGCATCACCGGGCGCCTCGACCTGTCGTACGCCCATCTCTCGAACCCCGACGGCACGGCACTGCGCGCGGGGAGTTCCACCATCGGGGAACTCTGGCTCCGCAAGGGGCCGTTGATCGAGGGCACCCTCAACCTGCGCCGCGCCCAGATCGACGTGCTGTTCCTGGAACCGGAGGTGGTCCCGGACCAGGTGTACTTCAGCGGCCTCACCTACACCACCCTCACCCCGCACGAACCGGCCGAGCGCCGCCTCCCCATGCTGGACCGGGACCAGGACGGCTATCTCCCGCACAACTACGAGCAGTTGTCCGCGGCCTACCTCCGCGTCGGTGACGACCACGCCGCCCGCGCCGTCCAGCTCGCCAAGCTGCGCCGGCACCGCCGCACACTGCCCCGGTACGGCCGCGTGTGGGGGCTGCTCCAGGAGGTCACGGTCGGCTACGGCTTCCGCCCGATGTTCGCCGCCGCCTGGCTGCTGTCCCTGTTCGCCATCGGCTCGGCCGCCTTCGCCGTGCACCACCCGAGCCCGCTCAAGCCGGAGGAGGCGCCGGACTTCGACCCGGCGTTCTTCACGCTCGACCTGTTGCTGCCGGTGATCTCCTTCGGCCAGGAGGGCGCCTTCGACCCGACGGGCTGGCAGCAGGCGCTCGCGTACACCCTCGTCATCTCCGGCTGGCTCCTGGCCACGACGGTCTTCGCCGGGATCACCCGCACGGTGAGCCGCCAGTGAGTACGTGCCCCGGCCCGTGCGCGGGCCGGGGCGGCCTCCCCCGCGCGGCGGAGACGGCCCCGACCTCCGGACGATGCCCGGCGACCGGACGGACGGCGACGATCAAGGCGTAGGAGATCTACCTCCCGTTACGTATCGAGATAGGAGCCTCACCGTGTTGCTGAAGTGGACCCTGCGGACCGTCACCGTCCTCGCCATCGCCGCCGCGCTCGCCACCCCCGTCGCCGTATCCGCACCGGACACGGCACTCGCCGCACCGGCCGCGGTGACTTCGGTGTCCGCGCCCGGACACGTGGCGACGCAGGCGTGGGAGGAATAGATATTTATGGTTGCTTGATGAGGCTTGTACCTTGGTGGGCCGTGCTCTCCTCCGCGTGCGCACCGCTCCTGTTGGTCGGCGGCTGGTCGGTCGCGGCGGTATTCCAGGGGCCCGGGTACGACCCGGCCGCGGAGACCATCAGTGTCATGGCGGCCGCAGGGGCGTCCGGGCGCTGGGTGCTCACCGCGGCCCTTGTCGTGCTCGGGTTGTGCCACGTCGTCACCGCGAGCGGACTGCGCGCGGCCGCGCGCGCCGGGAGGCTGGCGCTCGGCTGCGGCGGTCTCGCGGTGATCGGGATGGCGCTGTCCCCGGTGCCGGAGGGGAGCGGGGGTTCCCTGCTGCACGGCTGGGTGGTCGGGGTCGGGTTCGCGCTCATGGCCCTGTGGCCTGTCCTTGCGGCCGACGGCGACGGATCCGCGCCCTGGGGCCTACGGCCCACGCTGTCCCTCGCGGCCTGCACGCTGATGGGGGTCGGCGCCCTGTGGTTCCTGATCGAACTACAGCGCCAGGGCGCGGCCGGAGTGGCGGAACGTGTCTTGACGACCGTGCAGACGGTATGGCCCTTCGTGGTGGTGACGTCCTGTCTGCGGGAGCGGCCTCGGGCGGGAGTGCAGGACTGAACTCCCTGTGCGGGCGCGGCAGTTGAGGGGACGCGACCCGTGTCCCTTACTGAAGGGCCTCGCCGCCCCCTTGACCGCCGTGCCCACAGGAACTAATTTTCGGTAGCTGTAGATCCCTGACGACCGAAGGAGGCGACCCGCAGATGAACATCAGCTCTGACCTCGGTCGCCTCGCCCAGTGCACCGCCTGGGTTCCGGGTCGGATCGCGCACGGCTGCTGAGTACCCCGCCGCCGTTCTGATGTGCCCGACCCGGCACATCCGGTTTCCCCACGCACCCCGGACGACTTCCGGCACGCCGCTGCCGCGTGCCGTCGTGCGCCCGTTTCCCGCACGTGGCGCGTCTGATCACAGAACACTGATCACAGAAAGCTGCCCTGACCCTTGGCAACTGACATTGGCGAACATGATGAAGCGACCGAACGCGCTCCGCGGCGAAGGTCTGAGATGACAGCGGCGCGGATCACGGTCAACGGGAAGGCGACCCCGCTCGCGCCCGCCGCCCCGCACACCACCGCCCTCGACTTCCTGCGCGAGCGCGGCCTCACCGGCACCAAGGAGGGCTGCGCGGAAGGTGAGTGCGGGGCCTGCTCGGTGCTCGTGGCGCGGCCCGGTGTGGACAAGCCCACCGACTGGGTGGCCGTCAACGCCTGCCTCGTACCGGCCGCGGCACTCGACGGGCAGGAGGTCATCACCTCCGAAGGGCTCGCCACCGCCGGCGAGGCCGGTACGGCGCCCACCCTGCACCCCGTGCAGGAAGAGATGGCCGTCCGTGGCGGATCCCAATGCGGTTACTGCACACCGGGGTTCATCTGCAGCATGGCCGCCGAGTACTACCGGCCCGACCGCTGCGCCCACACGGACAGCGACGCCGGCAGCACCAAAAACCCCGACCCCGAGCACGGGCCGAACGGGTTCGACCTGCACGCGCTCAGCGGCAACCTGTGCCGTTGCACCGGGTACCGGCCGATCCGCGACGCCGCGTTCGCCGTGGGGGAGCCCGCCGCCGAGGACCCGCTGGCCCGGCGCCGTGAGCAGGCGGCGCCCGCCCCGGTCGCCACCGAGTACGCCAAGGACGGCAGCGAGTTCCTGCGTACGGACACCCTCGCCGACACCCTGCGGTTGCTGCGCGAGCGGCCCGAGGCCGTGGTGGTCGCCGGTTCCACCGACTGGGGCGTGGAGGTCAACATCCGCTCCCGCAGGGCCAGTTGCGTCGTCGCCGTCGACCGGCTGCCCGAACTCCGGGAGCTGCGCGTCGAGTCCGACCGGATCGAGATCGGGGCGGGGCTCACGCTCACCGAGATCGAGCGGCGCCTCGACGGTGAAGTCCCGCTGCTCGCCGAGCTGTTCCCGCAGTTCGCGTCCCGCCTGATCCGCAACAGCGCGACCCTCGGCGGCAACCTGGGCACCGGCTCACCCATCGGTGACAGCCCGCCCGTGCTGCTCGCCCTCGACGCGTCCTTGGTGCTCGCCGACGCCGACGGTGAGCGCGAGGTGCCGTTGGCCGACTACTTCACCGGGTACCGGCAGAGCGTGCGCCGTCCCGGCGAGCTGATCCGTGCCGTGCGGGTGCCGTTGCCGCTCTCGCCGGTCACCGCCTTCCACAAGATCGCCAAGCGGCGCTTCGACGACATCTCCAGCGTGGCCGTCGCCTTCGCGCTCGACATCGAGGACGGCACCGTACGCAAGGCGCGCATCGGCCTGGGAGGTGTGGCCGCCACCCCCGTCCGGGCGCTCGCCACCGAAGCCGCCCTGGAGGGCCGACCGTGGTCCGCCGCCACCGTCGAGGCCGCGGCCCGGGTGCTGCGCGGCGAGGGCACCCCGATGAGTGACCACCGCGCCAGCGCCCTGTACCGCTCCGCGATGCTCGGCCAGAGCCTGAAGAAGCTGTACGCACAGACCACCGAGGCGGTGTCGGCATGAGCCAGTTGTCCGAGCGTCCCGAGAAGCCCGCAGTCGGCCTCTCCCTGCCGCACGAGAGCGCCGTCCAGCACGTCACCGGCGCCGCGCTCTACACCGACGACCTGGTCGCACGCACCAAGGACGTGCTGCACGCGTACCCGGTCCAGGTCATGAAGGCGCACGGCAGGATCACCGCGCTGCGCACCGAGCCCGCGCTCGCCGTGCCCGGCGTGGTCCGCGTCCTCACCGGCGCCGACGTGCCCGGCGTCAACGACGCCGGGATGAAGCACGACGAGCCACTCTTCCCCGACGAGGTCATGTTCCACGGCCACGCGGTCGCCTGGGTGCTCGGCGAGACCCTGGAGGCCGCCCGGATCGGCGCCGCCGCCGTCGAGGTGGAACTCGACGAACTGCCGTCCGTGATCACGCTGCAGGACGCGATGGCCGCGGACAGCTTCCACGGCGCCCGGCCCGTGATGCTGGCCGGAGACGTGGACGCCGGCTTCGCCGACTCCGCCCATGTGTTCACCGGCGAGTTCCAGTTCTCCGACCAGGAGCACTTCTACCTGGAGACGCACGCCGCCCTCGCCCACATCGACGAGGCCCAGCAGGTGTTCGTACAGAGCAGTACGCAGCACCCCTCGGAGACCCAGGAGATCGTCGCGCACGTGCTCGGCCTGCACAGTCACGAGGTGACCGTGCAGTGTCTGCGGATGGGCGGCGGCTTCGGCGGCAAGGAGATGCAGCCGCACGGCTTCGCGGCCGTCGCCGCGCTCGGCGCAAAACTGACCGGCCGCCCGGTCCGGCTGCGGCTCAACCGCACCCAGGACCTCACCATGTCCGGCAAGCGGCACGGCTTCCACGCCCAGTGGAAGATCGGCTTCGACGCCGACGGCCGGATCCGCGCCCTGGACGCCACCCTGACCGCCGACGGCGGCTGGAGCCTGGACCTCTCCGAGCCGGTCACGGCCCGCGCGCTGTGCCACATCGACAACACGTACTGGATCCCCAACGCCCGTATCGCCGGGCGCATCGCGAAGACCAACAAGGTCTCCAACACCGCCTTCCGAGGCTTCGGCGGACCCCAGGGCATGCTCGTGATCGAGGACATCATGGGCCGGTGCGCACCACTGCTCGGCCTCGACCCGATGGAGCTGCGGGAGCGCAACTTCTACGAGCAGGGCCAGTCGACGCCGTACGGACAGCAGGTCACGCAGCCGGAACGGATCTCCGCCGTCTGGGAGGAAGTCCGGGCGAACGGCGGTGTCACCGACCGCAAGCGCGAGATCGCCGCCTTCAACGCCGCGCACCCGCACGCCAAGCGGGCCCTCGCGCTCACCGGCATCAAGTTCGGCATCTCGTTCAACCTCACCGCCTTCAACCAGGGCGGCGCGCTCGTGCTGATCTACAAGGACGGCTCGGTCCTGATCAACCACGGCGGCACCGAGATGGGCCAGGGCCTGCACACCAAGATGCTGCAGGTGGCCGCGACCACCCTCGGCATCCCGCTGCACAAGGTCCGGCTCGCCCCGACGCGCACCGACAAGGTCCCCAACACCTCGGCCACCGCCGCGAGTTCGGGCGCGGACCTGAACGGCGCGGCGGTGAAGAACGCCTGCGAGCAGTTGCGCGAACGGCTCGTGCAGGTGGCCGCCAGCCAGCTGGGTTCGAGCGCCTCTGACGTACGCATCGTGGCGGGCGTCGCGCGCACCCTCGGCAGTGACGAGGAGCTGGCCTGGGACGACCTGGTGCGTACCGCGTACTTCCAGCGGGTGCAGCTGTCGGCGGCCGGCTTCTACCGGACCGAGGGCCTGCACTGGGACGCGAAGGCGTTCAAGGGCACCCCGTTCAAGTACTTCTCCTACGGTGCCGCGGCGGCCGAGGTGGAGGTCGACGGGTTCACCGGCGCGTACCGCATCCGGCGCGTGGACATCGTGCACGACGTCGGCGACAGCCTCTCCCCGATGATCGACATCGGCCAGGTCGAGGGCGGCTTCGTGCAGGGCGCGGGCTGGCTGACCCTGGAGGACATGCGCTGGGACGCCGGTGACGGGCCGCACCGGGGCAGGCTGCTCACCCAGGCGGCGAGCACGTACAAGCTGCCGAGCTTCTCGGAGATGCCCGAGGAGTTCCACGTCACCCTCATGAAGAACGCCACGGAGGAGGGCGCGGTCTACGGCTCCAAGGCGGTGGGCGAGCCGCCGCTGATGCTGGCGTTCTCGGTGCGTGAGGCGCTGCGGCAGGCCGCCGCCGAGTTCGGGCCGGACGGCGCCAGTGTCGAGCTGGCCTCGCCCGCGACGCCGGAAGCGGTGTACTGGGCGATCCAGGCGGCCCGCCAGGGCGGCACGGACGAGCAGGCCCAGGGCGCGGCCGACGGGATCCCGGCCGGCGCGGAAGTGCTGAGCGGTGCCTGACATGACGTGGATCGCCGCGGTCGCGGGGCTGCGGGCACGCCGGGAACCCGGCGTGCTCGTGACCGTCGCGACCGTGCGCGGCCACGCCCCGCGCGAGCCCGGCGCGAAGCTCGTCGTGGGGGAGCACCGGACCTGGGGCTCGATCGGCGGCGGCAACGTCGAGGCCGTCGCGATCGACCGGGCCCGCGAGATGATCGCCGCCACCAAACCCGAGCCCGACCTGATCGACTTCGCCCTGAACGACAAGGTCACCAACCGGCACGGCGTGCAGTGCTGCGGCGGCACCGTCTCCGTCCTGCTCGAACCGCTGCCGGTGGTACGCGCCATGGCGATCTTCGGCGTCGGGCACGTCGGCCTTGAACTGGCGCGCATCCTCGCCCGGCAGGACCTCGACCTGCACCTGATCGACAGCCGCGCCGCCATGCTCACCGAGGAGCGGCTCGGCGTACTCGCGGACGCGGTGGCGCAGGTGCACACGCATCACACGCCGCTGCTGCCCGAGGAGGTCCTGGAGGAACTGCCGCGCGGCACCCACGTCGTGATCATGACGCATGACCACGCCGAGGACGCCGCGCTCTGCGACGCCGCCCTGCGCACCGGGCACCTCGGCCCCATCGGCCTTATCGGTTCGGCGGCGAAGTGGGTGCGGTTCCGTAAGCGGCTCGCCACCGAGGGCGGTCACGACGAGGCCACCATCGACCGGATCACGACCCCGATCGGCCTGGCCGACATCACCGGCAAGGACCCCGCGACCATCGCCGTGAGCGTCGCCGCCGATGTGCTGCGCACCTTCGAGGCCGAGGGGAACTGAGCGTCCCCGTACGCCTCCTGCGGCCCTCGGCGGCTTCCGAGGTCGGGCCCTGGACGGCCTCCGCGGACGGTTTCGGACGAACACCATGTACTGCTCAAAATGACCCCGAAGGTCCCTACACATAAAGGAAAAATAAGCGCATTATGTCTCTAGGTGGCGCTTACCGCACACCGCAGAACGCGCGGTGAGGCCTGCCAGCCAAGGAGGCAGCCATGGCCAACGTGCAGCCCACGAGAAGTGACATAACTGCTCACCCAGATGTCCCGGAAATGCGGGACCGCTACGCCCGAATGCTCGGTGGTCGCGATGTGGCGCTCGTGGACGGGCCGGTGTTCCTGCTCGGCCTGTACTGCGCCGTATCCCCCTGGATACTCCACTACACGACGAGCCAGCCCCAGCTCGTGGCCCACAACCTGATCGTGGGTATCGCGATCAGCCTGCTGGCCCTCGGGTTCACCCGGGCTCCGGAGCGGATGTACGGCCTGAGTTGGGCCTGCTGCGCGATGGGTGCCTGGATGATCATTGCTCCGTGGATCGTCGGCACGAGCCCCGACACCGGGGTCGTCGTGAACAACATCATCATCGGTGCGCTGGCCGTGGTACTGGGGCTTTTGTGCGCCGGTACGGCGACGAGGAGCAACCCCAGGTAGGAGGACGTACCCGCACAGGAAATCCGAGTGGGCCGGTCCGCGTGAGCGGACCGGCCTTCCGCGTCCGGGGCGTGCCTCGGCCGGTGTCCGGGGCGTGCCTCAGCGGCGCTCGACCGTCACTGTCACCCGCGCCCCCGGAGCCGCCAACACCCAGGCCCGGCCCGGCTCGTGGCGGATCACCGCGGCCTTTCCTTCCGCGCTGACCTGCCAGTCCTTCGAGTCCTTCGAGGGCAGGGAGATCTCGGTGAGCCGCCGTCCGGGGCGCGCGGCCGCCTCGTACGTCAGCCGGTAGACGCCGGTCCCGGCGTCGTACGCGGACGACTCGACCGTGCCCGCGACCGCCTCCGCGTAGGGCTCAGCGGTGAGTTCCTTGTTCGTACGGAACGTGCCGGACTCGTCGACGGCGCAGTAGCCGCCCCCGTAGCACCAGACGTAGCCGGCCGAGCCGGAGCTGTAGCGGCTGAGGGAGGCCATGGCGTCCCGGTAGAAGCGGTTCATGTTCGGCAGGGAGTTGTTGAGCGGGCCCCACTCGCCCACCACCACAGGGACCTTGTACTTCTCGGGGTACTGCGTAACGGCCTTCTCGTAGGCCTCGATCCAGCCCGCCGACGGGTCGTAGTCCGCGCCTGCCTCCATGCCCGTGTTGTAGAAGTGCGGCGCGTACACCACCTTCTTGTCCTCGATCCGGCCGAGTCCGGTCGGGACGCCTTCGCCGACGATCGGGGTCGGCTCGACGAAGATCCAGCTGTCCCGGTCGGCCGAACGCACCGCGTCCGCAAGGCGGTTGTACATCGGTGTCAGATGCTCGCGCTCGATACGGCGGGCCGCCGACGGCAGGTCCTCGCCCAAAGTGAGCTCGCCCATCGGCTCGTTGATCAGGTCGTAGCCGAGTACGGCCGGGTGGTCGTCGAAGCGCTCGGCGAGCACCCGCCACATACGGGCCTGGGCGCGCCGCAGGTCCTCGTCCTCGTAGAGGTGGGTGAAGGCCCGCTGCACCGCCGGTTCGAAGTACTCGGCGAACCAGTCGTCCGGGTGCGGCTCGAAGGGCAGCCCGTCGGTCCTGGTGGCCCACTCGGGGATGCCGCGGTGCCCGAAGGCGGGCCCGAACACATCCTGGTGCGCGTCGATGAGGACCCGTACGTCATAGCGCTCGGCCCAGTCCAGTACGCGCTCGATCTTGCGCAGATAGTCGCGGCTGTACTGTCCGGGCCGTGGCTCCAGGTCGTCCCAGAAGACCAGCAGGCGGGCGAAGTTGAAGCCCTTGGACCGCATGTCCCGGAAGTGTTTCTCCTTGATGGCGGACAGGGCGTCGGCGCCCCGGTTCGCCTTGTCCTCGACGTTCCAGCCGCGCAGCGTGAGCGTGCGGCCCTGGGCGTCGGTGAGGACGGGAGCTGTAGCGGGCGAGGCAGTGGGGGCAGTGGGGGCAGC
>NZ_JAAAHS010000207.1 GCF_009908195.1 Streptomyces boluensis
CACCCCCACCCGTACGCTGATGCCCAGTACCGGTGGGGGCCGGTGCCGTTCAGGGGGCGAGACAGCCGGGTACGACGCCCGGAGTGGGGGTAGCAGTCAGAGCACGGCGGCGGCCGTGCCACCCGCACCCGGGCGCCGTACCCGCGCCGAAGTCAGCATTCCGTCTCCCACCGGGGATCCGGGGACCATTGCTCCCCGGAAATCGAGCCTGGGGGTACCACGTGGTCCGGATCCGTGTCCTGGTCGTCGACGACCACCGCATCTTCGCCGAGTCACTCGCGGCCGCCCTCGCGGCCGAGCCCGACGTGGACGTGACCGCCGCGGGCAGCGGCCCCGCGGCCCTGCGCTGCCTGGACCGGGCGATGGCCGAAGGCCGCGGGTTCGACGTGCTCCTCGTCGACGCGGACCTCGGATGCGCCGCACCCGGAGCGCACGCAGGAGTGCACGCGGGGGCGCACACCGTACCGCCCGCGCGCGGACTCCCCGACAGCGGCGACGACGGCCCGGTCGACGGCATCTCCCTGGTGGCGGGCGTGCGTTCGGGCCGAGCCGAGGTGCGTACCGTCGTGCTCGCCGAGAAGGACGACCCGCGCCGCGCGGCCCTCGCCCTGCAGGCCGGCGCCTCCGGCTGGGTCGCCAAGGACTGCTCGCTGTCCCGGCTGCTCAATGTCGTACGCGGAGTCCTGCGGGACGAGACGCATCTGCCGCCCGCCCTGCTCACCGGCGTCCTCAGAGAACTCACCGCGGCCCGTAAGCACCGCACCGAGAGCGAGCGGCTCGTCGAGTCCCTCACCCCGCGCGAACGGGAGGTGCTGCGCTGCATGGTGGCGGGCCTGGGGCGCAAAGCGGTAGCGGAGCGCCTCTTTCTGTCACCGCACACCGTCCGGACCCACATGCAGAACGTCCTGGGGAAGCTCGGAGTGCACTCCACGCTCGCCGCCGTCGCCCTGGCCCGGCGCGCGGGGATCAGCCCGGCCGAGCCGGGGCCGGAGCCGGGACTAGCCGGGGATGTTGTCGAACGGGGCGGTCAACTGGCGTAGCAGACCCGCCAGTTCACCCCGCTGCGTACGCGAGAGTTCCGCGAGGATGGCGCGCTCCTGCTCGAGCAGTCCGGCGAGCGCCTGGTCGGCGCGGTCGCGTCCCTCTGGGGTGAGGCGGACCAGCACACCGCGCCGGTCGCTGGGGTCCGGCAGCCGCTCCACCAGGCCCTTCTTCGCGAGCCTGTCGATGCGGTTGGTCATCGTGCCGGAGGTGACCAGGGTCTGTGTGAGCAACTGCCCCGGCGAGAGCTGGTACGGAGCACCGGCCCGGCGCAGCGAGGTGAGCACGTCGAACTCCCACGGCTCCAGGTTGTGCTCGGAGAAGGCGAGCCGACGGGCCCGGTCGAGGTGGCGGGCGAGTCTGCTCACCCTGCTCAGTACCTCAAGCGGTTCCACGTCGAGGTCGGGGCGTTCTCTGCGCCACGCCGCGACCAGCCGATCGACCTCGTCCTCCATGGCGATCAGTGTAGTGGGTCCCTCGATGTGAAGTCTCTTGACGTCGAGAGATATTCTGGCTTCGCTGTGGGCATCGTCGCGAAGCAAGTGCCTTCCGGAAATGCACCGCGTACCTGGCAGGGAGCTCGAACATGCATTCCGCACCAACCTGGGATCCGCAACAGTACCTCCACCACTCCAGCCACCGGACCCGCCCCTTTCTCGATCTGCTCGCGCAGATACCGGAGTTGCCCACCGCGGCTCCAGGGGTCGGGCCGCGCATCGCCGACCTGGGCTGCGGCCCCGGCAACGTCACGGCGCTGCTCGCCGACCGCTGGCCCACCGCCCACATCACCGGCTACGACAGTTCCCCGGAGATGCTCGCGAGGGCCGCCGAGTACGCCGGTCCGACACCCGGCGGCGGACAGCTCGACTTCCAGCCGGCCGACGCCGCGCACTGGGACCCCGACGACACCTACGACCTGATCGTCTCCAACGCCGCCCTGCAGTGGGTGCCCAACCACCCCGAGTCCTTCCCCCGCTGGATCGACGCGCTGCGCCCCGGCGGCACCCTCGCCATCCAGGTCCCCGGCAACTTCACCTCACCCAGCCACGCGCTGCTCGGCGAACTCTGCGACACCCCGCAGTGGCGTGACCGGCTCGGCGACCACGGCCGCCGCTTCGTACACATACTGGACGCCTCCGAGTACCTGACCCGGCTCACCGACCTCGGCTGCGAGGTGGACGCCTGGGAGACCACGTACTCCCAGCTCCTCGCCGGTGAGGACCCCGTGCTCGACTGGGTCAAGGGCACCGCCCTGCGCCCCGTCCTCACGGAGCTCGCCGACGATCCGGACGCGGCCGCGGAATTCCTCGCCGAATACCGCGACCTGCTGCGCAAGGCCTACCCGCCGGGCCCGCACGGCACCGTGTTCCCGTTCCGCCGGATCTTCGCCCTCGCCCACAAGAAGGGCTGACACCTTTCGGCCGCGACGCCGGACCGACGCCCCGCCACCCCCATGAAGGCGGGGCCGACGCCGGACGAGCAGCCCGCCGGAACGGCGAACGCCGCCGCCCCGACCGACCCGTCACGCACCGCACGGCGCGACAACCGGTCAGGGGCGACGGCGAACCACCGCGGCCGTACCGCTCAGTTCTTCCGGTGCCCTATCAGGCGCGGCTTCTGCTCCAGGCCGTCCAGCCCGTGCCACGCCAGATTCACCAGATGCGCCGCCACCTCCGCCTTCTTGGGCTTGCGCACATCCAGCCACCACTGGCCGGTCAGCGCGACGCTGCCCACCAGCGCCTGCGCGTACAGCGGCGCCAGCTTCTGGTCGAAGCCGCGGTTCTTGAACTCGAGGCCGAGGATGTCCTCGACCTGCGTAGCGATGTCGGAGATCAGCGAGGCGAACGAACCCGTCGACTGCGCCACCGGCGAATCCCGCACCAGGATGCGGAAACCGTCCGTGTACTCCTCGATGTAGTCGAGCAGCGCGAACGCCGCCTGCTCGCACAGCTCCCGCGGATGCCCGGCCGTCAGCGAACTCGTCACCATGTCGAGCAGCCGCTGCATCTCACGGTCCACCACCACCGCGTACAGACCCTCCTTGCCACCGAAGTGCTCGTACACCACCGGCTTGGACACCCCGGCCTTCGCCGCGATCTCCTCCACCGACGTGCCCTCGAAGCCCTTCTGCGCGAACAGCGTGCGACCGATGTCGAGCAGCTGCTGGCGCCGCTCGGCGCCCGTCATCCGGGTCCGGCGGGTACGTCGCGGCTTCTCGCCGCTGGGCGGGGTGGTCAAGGAAGCGGAGGGGTTGGAGGAACCGGATGGTTTCGAGGATTTCGATTCGGTCGCCACGCATCAATCATGCCGCGTCCGCCGCCTGCGGCTTGCGCCGGGACTCGATGCGCGACGCCGACGGCCAGCGCACGTCATGCGCCCAGCCGAGCTGCTCGAACCAGCGGATCAGCCGCGCCGACGAGTCCACCTGCCCCTTCATCACACCGTGCCGCGCCGAGGTCGGGTCGGCGTGGTGCAGGTTGTGCCAGGACTCACCGCAGGACAGCACCGCCAGCCACCACACGTTGCCGGAACGGTCGCGGGACTTGAACGGTCGCTTGCCCACCGCGTGACAGATCGAGTTGATCGACCACGTCACGTGGTGCAGCAGCGCCACCCGGACAAGCGAGCCCCAGAAGAACGCCGTGAACGCGCCCCACCACGACATCGTCACCAGGCCGCCCACCAGCGGCGGGATCGCAAGAGAAATGATCGTCCAGAAGAGGAACATCCGGGACACCCGACGGATCGCCGGGTCTCTGATCAGGTCCGGCGCGTACTTCTCCTGCGGCGTCTGCTCCTCGTCGAACATCCAGCCGATGTGCGCCCACCACAGGCCCTTCATCAGCGCCGGAACGGTCTCGCCGAACCGCCACGGCGAATGCGGGTCGCCGTCCGCGTCGGAGAACTTGTGGTGCTTACGGTGATCCGCCACCCAGCGCACCAGCGGCCCCTCGACCGCCATCGACCCCATGATCGCCAGCGCGATCCGCAGCGGCCGCTTCGCCTTGAACGAACCGTGCGTGAAATACCGGTGGAAACCGATCGTGATGCCGTGGCAGCCCAGGAAGTACATGAAGACGAGCAGCCCCAGGTCCACCCAGCTCACCCCCCAGCCCCACGCCAGCGGCACCGCGGCGAGCAGGGCCAGGAACGGCACGGTGATGAAGAGGAGCAGAGTGATCTGTTCGAGCGACCGCTTCTGCTCACCGCCGAGTGTGGCGGAGGGCATTGGTCCGGAATCACCCCCCTCCGACTGTGGAGGGTTCGCCTGCGGGGCGTCGTCGATCACTTCGGAGCTCGTGGTCATGGGCGTCCCCTGTGGGGTAGAGGGTGTACGGCGATTACGCGAGGTCACGGGAATTCCTGCAGTTCCTTCTGCCGGTCTGGCGCGGATCTCCCGCGCGGTTCCTACGGGTGCGTAACCTACGGCGACGTAAGTATGGCAGCGCTCGCCCAGGCCACAAGTGGCCACCGACAGGCCCCGGCGGATCGCGACCTATCCTGGGTGGCGTCGGACAGCGTGGTCCGCTCTGAGTCTTCCCCGGAATCGGGTATTCCAGCTCGGATCCCCCGAATTACGGAGTTTTCCTCAGTTTCCTCCAGATACGAGCTCAACACTGCAAGGAGCCGCACCTGTGAGCAGTGCAGACCACCAGAACACGAGCACAAGCGCCGAACTCCGCGCCGACATCCGTCGCCTCGGAGACCTCCTCGGTGAAACCCTGGTACGCCAGGAAGGCCACGAACTCCTCGACCTCGTCGAGCAGGTCCGCGCCCTGACCAGGGAGAACGGCGAGGCCGCCGCCCAGCTCCTCGGCGACACCGAGCTGGAGACCGCCGCCAAGCTGGTACGCGCCTTCTCCACCTACTTCCACCTCGCCAACGTCACCGAGCAGGTGCACCGCGGCCGCGAGCTCGCCGCCCGCCGCGACGCCGAGGGCGGCACCCTCTCCCGCACCGCCGACCTCCTCAAGGACGCCGACCCGGAGCACCTGCGGGAGACCGTCGCCCACCTCAACGTGCGGCCCGTCTTCACCGCCCACCCCACCGAGGCCGCCCGCCGCTCCGTCCTCAACAAGCTGCGCCGCATCGCCGAGCTCCTCGAAGCCCCGCGCTCCGCCGCCGACCGCCGCCGCCTCGACCTGCGCCTCGCCGAGAACATCGACCTGGTCTGGCAGACCGACGAGCTCCGCGTGGTCCGCCCCGAGCCCGCCGACGAGGCCCGCAACGCCATCTACTACCTCGACGAGCTGCACACCGGCGCCGTCGGCGACGTCCTCGAGGACCTCACCGCCGAGCTGGAGCGCGTCGGCGTCGAACTGCCCGCCGGCACCCGCCCCCTCACCTTCGGCACCTGGATCGGCGGCGACCGCGACGGCAACCCCAACGTCACCCCGCAGGTCACCTGGGACGTGCTGATCCTCCAGCACGAACACGGCATCACCGACGCCCTCGAACTCGTCGACCACCTGCGCGGACTGCTCTCCAACTCCATCCGGTACGCGGGCGCCACCGACGAACTCCGCGACTCCCTCCAGGCCGACCTGGAACGCCTCCCGGAGATCAGCCCCCGCTACAAGCGCCTCAACTCCGAGGAGCCCTACCGGCTCAAGGCCACCTGCATCCGGCAGAAGCTCGTCAACACCCGCGAGCGCCTCGCCAAGGGCACCCCGCACGAGACCGGCCGCGACTACCTCGGCACCGCCGAGCTCCTCGCCGACCTCACCCTCATCCAGACCTCCCTGCGCGAACACCGCGGCGGCCTCTTCGCCGACGGCCGCATGGACCGCACCATCCGCACCCTCGCCGCGTTCGGCCTGCAGCTCGCCACCATGGACGTACGCGAACACGCCGACGCCCACCACCACGCCCTCGGCCAGCTTTTCGACCGCCTCGGCGAGGAGTCCTGGCGCTACGCCGACATGCCGCGCGACTACCGGCAGAAGCTCCTCGCCAAGGAGCTCCGCTCCCGCCGCCCGCTCGCCGGCCGGCCCGCGCCCCTCGACGCCGCGGGCGAGAAGACCCTCGGCGTCTTCGAGACCGTCAAGAAGGCCCTCGCGGTCTTCGGCCCCGAAGTCATCGAGTCGTACATCATCTCCATGTGCCAGGGCGCCGACGACGTGTTCGCCGCCGCCGTCCTCGCCCGCGAGGCCGGACTCGTCGACCTGCACGCCGGCTGGGCCAAGATCGGCATCGTGCCGCTCCTGGAGACCACCGACGAGCTCCGCGCAGCCGACGTCATCCTCGACGAAATGCTCGCCGACCCCTCGTACCGCCGCCTCGTCTCGCTCCGCGGCGACGTCCAGGAGGTCATGCTCGGATACTCCGACTCCTCCAAGTTCGGCGGCATCACCACCTCCCAGTGGGAGATCCACCGCGCCCAGCGCCGCCTGCGCGACGTCGCCCACCGGTACGGCGTACGACTGCGCCTCTTCCACGGCCGCGGCGGCACCGTCGGCCGCGGCGGCGGCCCCTCGCACGACGCGATCCTCGCCCAGCCCTGGGGCACCCTCGAAGGCGAGATCAAGGTCACCGAACAGGGCGAGGTCATCTCCGACAAGTACCTCGTACCGTCCCTCGCCCGCGAGAACCTCGAACTGACCGTCGCCGCGACCCTGCAGGCCTCCGCCCTGCACACCTCGCCCCGACAGTCCGACGAGGCCCTCGCCCGCTGGGACGCGGCCATGGACACCGTCTCCAACGCCGCGCACGCCGCGTACCGCAAGCTCGTCGAAGACCCCGACCTGCCCACGTACTTCCTCGCCTCCACACCCGTGGACCAGCTCGCCGACCTGCACCTGGGCTCGCGGCCCTCCCGCCGCCCCGGCTCGGGCGTCTCGCTCGACGGACTCCGCGCCATCCCGTGGGTGTTCGGCTGGACCCAGTCCCGGCAGATCGTCCCCGGCTGGTTCGGCGTCGGATCAGGCCTGAAGGCCCTGCGCGAAGCCGGACTCGACACCGTCCTCGACGAGATGCACGAGCACTGGCACTTCTTCCGCAACTTCCTCTCCAACGTCGAGATGACCCTCGCCAAGACCGACCTGCGGATCGCCCGGCACTACGTCGACACCCTCGTGCCCGACGAGCTCAAGCACGTCTTCGAGACCATCGAGACCGAACACGCCCGCACCGTCCAAGAAGTCCTGCGCATCACCGGCGGCACCAAGCTCCTCGACAGCAACCCGGTGCTCCAGCAGACCTTCGACATCCGCGACGCCTACCTCGACCCGATCTCCTACCTCCAGGTCACCCTCCTCAAGCGCCAGCGCGACGCCGCCGCCTCCGGCGCCGAACCCGACCCGCTGCTCGCCCGCGCCCTGCTCCTCACCGTCAACGGCGTCGCCGCGGGCCTCCGCAACACCGGCTGACCCGCCCCGCCCACAGAAACGCCCGTGCCGGGCAACGCGACCAACCGCGTTGCCCGGCACGGGCGTTCACGCATCCAGCAGTACGGGCACGCGCCTCACAACGTCGCGAACGACGCCACCAACAGCGCGGCCCCCGTCAACCCCACACCCCAAGCAGTCCGCGGCTGCCGCAACCCGCCCCCGATCACCACACCCGCAAGCACCAACGCGCCCCCCAACGGCACCCACGCGTGCAGAAAACCAGGCCCCCCGGTCCGCACCACCTCGTCCGTACCGGGCTTCACCGCCACCGGCACCTTCACGCCCTTGCGCTCACCGATCGACTTGTCGATCACCACCCGGTCCCGCGGCTCAGCCCCACGCCCCGCCGGCACGAACGGCCCCGTACACGTCTCCTCCGCACACCGGGCCACCGACATCGTGCCCTGCTCCCGCTCCTCGGACAGCATCACGTGCTGCGCCGTCTGCCAGGAGGTCCACACCCCCGCGACAAGCAGCAGCAACGCGAGCAGGACGGACCCGGCACGCCGACCGAAAAGCAGAAGACCCGGCTGGGCAGTAGCGGCAGACATGGCCGCGATCCTTGGCCAAGAAAGAGCCCCCGGTCAAGCGCGAGCAACCACCCGACTCACGAGTTGTACGTACTCTGCGCCCGCTCAAGACCCTCGATGACCAGCGCCTCCACCGCATCGGCGGCCCGGTCCACGAAATAGTCGAGCTCCTTGCGCTCCGCCCCCGAAAAGTCCTTCAGCACAAAATCCGCGACCTGCATCCGCCCCGGCGGCCGCCCGATCCCGAACCGCACCCGGTGATACTCCGCGCCCATCGCCTTCGTCATCGACTTCAGCCCGTTGTGCCCGTTGTCCCCACCACCGAGCTTCAACCGCAGCACACCGAAATCGATGTCCAACTCGTCATGCACCGCAACGATGTTGGCCGTCGGCACCTTGTAGAAATCCCGCAGCGCCGTCACCGGCCCACCCGACAGATTCATGTACGACAACGGCTTCGCGAGCACCACCCGACGGCTCCCCGGCCCCGGCGGACCCACCCGGCCCTCGACGACCTGCGCCTGCGCCTTCCCGTGCCGCTTGAAGCCCGCACCCATCCGGTGCGCAAGCAGATCGGCCACCATGAAGCCGACATTGTGCCGGTTGTCGGCATAACCAGGACCCGGATTGCCGAGCCCGGCGATCAGCCAGGGCGCGTTCGCGTCGGTCGTCATGACGTAGCTCTCCCCATCAAAACTCTCCCCGCGGAAAAGCGCGGGCCCAGAAACGCCACGATGCCGGGCACCGTCGCAGCACGACGGTACCCGGCACCGGGACAGCGAACGATCAGGCCTCGGCGGACTCGTCGCCGGCCTCCTCGGCCTCCTCGGCCTGCGCGGCCAGGACCTGCAGGACGACAGCGTCCTCGTCCACGGCCAGCGTCGTACCGGCGGGCAGCGGAACGTCCTTGGCCAGAACCTGCGCACCGGCGTCCAGACCCGCGATGGAGACCGTCACGGACTCGGGGATGTGCGTGGCCTCGGCCTCGACCGGCAGCGTGTTCAGCACGTGCTCGAGCAGGTTGCCACCCGGGGCGAGCTCGCCCTCGGTGTTCACGTAGATCTCGACCTGGACCTTCTCGCCGCGCTTCACGAGCAGCAGGTCGACGTGCTCGAGGATGCCCTGACGCAGCACGTCACGCTGGATCGCCTTGGGGATGACCAGCTGGCTCTTGCCGTCGATGTCCAGGTTGATCAGGACGTTCGGGGTCTTCAGCGCCATCAGCGTGGCGTGGTGCGGAAGCGAGACGTGCACCGGAGCCTCACCGTGACCGTAGACAACGGCGGGCAGCTTGTCGGCGCGACGCAGACGGCGGGCGGCACCCTTGCCGAACTCGGTGCGGGCCTCAGCGGAGATCTTGACCTCGGACATGCTCAACTCCTCGTAAAGGTGAGAAACGGACAGGTCACCCGGCCACCTACGGCCTGCTACGAAGAGCGCGTCGATAACGGACACCGCACAGAAAAGTGCGGCCTCCCTCGCCGAGCAACTTCGACAGTTTACTCGGCAGGAAGGCCGCACCAGAAATCGATCTACGAGACCGCCTACTGCTCCTCGAACAGGCTGGTCACGGAGCCGTCCTCGAACACCTCGCGCAGCGCCCGCGCGATCGTCGGCGCGATCGAAAGCACCGTGATCTTGTCGAGCTCCAACTCACTCGGCGTCGGCAGCGTGTTCGTGAACACGAACTCGCTCACCTTCGAGTTCTTCAGCCGGTCCGCAGCCGGACCCGAAAGCACACCGTGCGTCGCCGTCACGATGACGTCCTCCGCACCATGCGCGAACAGCGCGTCCGCCGCGGCACAGATCGTGCCACCGGTGTCGATCATGTCGTCCACCAGGACACAGACCCGGCCCTCGACATCACCCACGACCTCGTGCACCGTCACCTGGTTCGCGATGTCCTTGTCACGCCGCTTGTGCACGATCGCGAGCGGCGCACCCAGACGGTCACACCAACGGTCCGCCACCCGCACCCGGCCGGCGTCCGGCGAGACCACCGTCAGCTTGTCCCGGTCGACCTTCGCACCCACGTAGTCCGCCAGGATCGGCAGCGCGAACAGGTGGTCCACCGGACCGTCGAAGAAGCCCACGATCTGGTCCGTGTGCAGGTCGACCGTCACGATCCGGTCCGCACCCGCCGTCTTCATCAGATCAGCGACCAGCTTGGCCGAGATCGGTTCACGTCCACGGTGCTTCTTGTCCTGCCGCGCGTAACCGTAGAACGGCACGATCACCGTGATGCTCCGAGCGGACGCCCGCTTCAACGCATCGATCATGATCAGCTGTTCCATGATCCACTTATTGATCGGAGCCGTGTGGCTCTGGATCAGGAAGCAGTCCGCGCCACGTGCCGACTCCTGGTACCGCACGTAGATCTCGCCGTTGGCGAAGTCGAACGCCTTGGTAGGAACGACGCCGATGCCCAAGTGGTGGGCGACCTCCTCGGCCAGCTCGGGGTGGGCGCGGCCGGAGAAGAGCATCAACTTCTTCTCGCCGGTCGTCTTGATCCCGCTCACAGCACAGTCTCCTCAGACGTGTTCATCGCAGCCCTGAATACGAGCCAGCCGAATGGTGTGCAGCTATCACGGTACGCCGCCTCAGACGCACCTGTTTCCGGTCAGCTTTCGCCTTCCGCCTCCGAAGCAGCAGCCTGAGCCGCCCGCGCAGCCGCGCTCCCCGGACGCTTCCGAGCCACCCAACCCTCGATATTCCGCTGCTGGCCACGGGCGACCGCCAACGAACCGGGCGGCACATCCTTCGTGATCACAGACCCCGCAGCGGTGTACGCACCGTCCCCCACCGTGACAGGCGCCACAAACATGTTGTCCGAGCCCGTACGGCAATGAGAGCCGATCGTCGTGTGGTGCTTGTCCTGACCGTCGTAGTTCACGAACACACTCGCCGCACCGATGTTGGAGTACTCACCGATCGTCGCGTCCCCCACATACGACAGATGCGGCACCTTCGTCCCCGCACCGATCGACGCGTTCTTCATCTCCACATACGTGCCGGCCTTCGCCTTCGCACCAAGCCGCGTCCCCGGCCGCAGATACGCGTACGGACCCACCAGAGCCCCCTCGCCCACCTCGGCACTGTCCGCCACCGAGTTGTCCACCCGCGCACCCGCACCGACCACCGTGTCCGTCAGACGCGTGTTCGGCCCCACCTCGGCCTCCGCACCCACATGCGTGGCACCGAGCAACTGCGTACCGGGATGCACCACTGCGTCCGGCTCGAACGTCACCGACACATCCACCAACGTCGACGCCGGATCCACCACCGTCACACCGGCCAGCATCGCCCGCTCAAGAAGCCGGTCGTTGAGGGTCCGCCGCGCCTCGGCCAACTGCACCCGGTTGTTGATCCCCGCGATCTCCCGGTGATCCCCAGCCACCGACGCACCCACCCGGTGCCCCGCCGCCCGCAGAATCCCCAGCACATCCGTGAGGTACTCCTCACCCTGACTGTTGTCCGTACGCACCTTGCCCAGCGCATCCGCCAACAGCCCACCGTCGAACGCGAACACACCGGAATTGATCTCCCGGATCGCACGCTGCGCCGCGTCCGCGTCCTTGTGCTCCACGATCGCCGTCACCGCACCCGCGGCATCCCGCACGATCCGGCCGTACCCGGTCGCGTCCGGCACCTCCGCCGTCAGCACCGTCACCGCGTTACCGTCCGCGCCATGCGTCGCCGCGAGCGCCCGCAGGGTCTCACCGGTCAGCAGCGGGGTGTCACCGCACACCACGATCACGGTGCCCTCGACGGCCCGCTCCCCGGCCAGCTCCTCGAGGCCCATCCGCACCGCGTGCCCGGTGCCGTTCTGCTCCTCCTGCACGGCCGTACGGATCGCCGGGTCGGACTCGGCGAGATGCGTGACGACCTGCTCACGGGCGTGCCCGACGACCACGACGAGCCGCTCCGGCTCCAACTCCTGCGCGGCGGCGACCACATGACCGACGAGGGAGCGCCCGCAGATCGCGTGCAGCACCTTCGGGGTCTTGGACTTCATGCGGGTGCCCTCACCCGCTGCGAGTACGACAACGGCGGCCGGGGGTGTGGCGCTCACGGGAATGCCCTTCGGCTTTGGTGTGCGGGGTGGACATCCGCAGGATACCGGGGCGTTGTGGGCCGGAAATGAGGACGGGTCCTGACCTTGGCGGTCAGGACCCGAACTAAGCCCTTGCGTGCTGTGGCTCCCCCGCAAGGATTCGAACCTTGACCTGCGGCCACCAAAAGACCGTGTGCTGCCTGGTTACACCACGGGGGACGGCCCTTGAGACCTTACCTGAGGCGGCTGCGTGCGTGGGAAGCGATTCCGCCCCACCACCCTTCAACACGCAGATACAGCTGGGCGCTCTGGTTGACCGAGACGACGAGACAGCCGTGGTAGTCGTCGCCGGTGTTCTTGCGGACGGTCTTCGGGTTGTGCCGCTTCAGGGTCGGCCGGCTGAACACGTCGACGTCCACGCCGAGCACATCCGCCCAGTACTGGTGAGCTCCGGGAAGGTCGGCGGACTCGTGTATCAGGAGGCGGTAGCGCCGGTGCTCCGGGGCGACTCCCAGCAGGTCCAGCCAGGCCGCGAAGGTCTCGATGACGCCAGGGTCACTGTTGACGAAGGTCACGCGCTCGCGGCGGGCGTGCGGCTTGCTCTTGCTGCCCTCTGCCCAGTAGAGCGCTACCCCGACCAGGAACAGCTCGCGGTCGGAGAGCTCACTGGTCTCCTGGTGCGCCGCATGTCGGATGCGCTCGCGTTCCTCGTCCTGTGCGCTACGCAAGCGTGCGAGGCCCGCGTGCATGAGGGCCTGCTGCTCCTCGGGTGTGTAGCGCGGCTCCGGCTTCGGCAGATCCCGCACCCACAGCGATATCGAACTCTTCGAGCAGCCCAGCTCCAGCTGGATCCGGTCGTACGTCCAGCCCTGGAGGCGGAGTTCGCGGGCGCGGTCTCGTAGGTCGTCTTTTGCGTTGGGGCGCTTCGTCCATGTCGGGGGCGGCTCGTCCTGGAGCAGCAGGTTGAGGAGGTCGTTGTTGTGGATCTTCAGTTCGTCGCGGATCCGGCGGCGGCTGTGGCCTGCCCGGCGTAGGGCGATGGCCTGTTGTCGGAGGGTGTCGAAGTCGGAGCTACTGCTCGTGATCTCTGGCATGCGGCAAGTCTTGTCCGGAATGCGGACGTCCGGGTCGAAAGTTTGGTCGATTCAGTAGTTCGGGTGATACCGGCTGGTTTCGCTTCCGTTCGAAGGGGCGATCTGTCAGAGCCCGTACCGGAACTGTCCGGATGGGCGTCGGTGCGCGCCCGTACGCTGGAGGGCATGACCACGACGGGGGTAGAGCACCAGGGGACGGCCGGGGGGCCGTGGTGGTG
>NZ_JAAAHS010000208.1 GCF_009908195.1 Streptomyces boluensis
CCCCCGCCCCACCCCCCGACAACCATCTCCACCCGTACCGCATAGACATCCCGCAGAGCGACCTCGACGACCTGAACGAACGGCTCGACCGCACCAGGTGGCCCGACCAACTCCCCGGCACCAGCTGGGAGTACGGCGTCCCGCTCGACTACCTGCGTGAGCTGACCCACCACTGGCGGCACAGCTACGACTGGCGTGCCGCCGAGGCGCGGCTCAACCGGTGGCCGCAGTTCGGGACCGTGATCGACGGCGCCACCGTGCACCTCGCCCACATCCGCTCGCCGGAGCCCGACGCGATGCCGCTCCTGATGACACACGGCTGGCCCGGCTCCTTCGCGGAGTTCGAGGCGGTCGCCGGTCCGCTCACCGACCCGCGCGCGCACGGTGGCGACCCCGCCGACGCCTTCCACCTGGTGCTGCCGAGCCTCCCAGGCTTCGGCCTCTCCGGGCCCACCCGGGACACCGGCTGGGAGTACCGGCGCATCGCGCGCGCCTTCGCCGAGCTGATGGCCCGCCTCGGCTACCCGCGCTACGGCGTGCAGGGCGGCGACTGGGGCGCCGCCGTCTCCCGCGAGCTCGGCCGCACCCACCCCGACCGCGTCCTCGGCGTCCACCTGAACCTGCTGCCCGGCGCCCACCAGACCAGCGCACCCACCGAGGCCGAACTCGGCGCCCTCAGCCCCGCCGAGCGGGCCCGCACCCTCGCCTCCTGGGCCCGGCACCAGGAGTGGACCCGCGAGCGGCAGGGCTACGCCGACATCCAGTCGACCCGGCCGCAGACCCTGGCGTACGGGCTTACGGACTCACCGGTTGGGCAGCTTGCCTGGATCGCCGAGAAGTTCAAGGAGTGGACCGGCGCGCGCGAGCGCCCCGAGGAGGCGGTGGACCGCGACCAGCTGCTCACCAACGTGATGCTCTACTGGCTGACCGGCACCGCGGGTTCCGCCGCCCGCGTCTACTACGAGCGGGCGCACGCCGAGTCCGCGGGCCGGCCCTTCGCCCCCTCGGCCACCCCGACCGCCCTCGCCGTCTTCCCGTACGACAACTTCGTACCGCTGCGGCACATCGCGGCGCGTACCGACAACATCGTGCGGTGGACCGAGTACGAGCGGGGTGGGCACTTCGCGGCGATGGAGGTGCCCGAGCTGCTCGTGGGTGACATCCGGGCGTTCTTCCGCTCGCTGCGGGCGGCCTAGGGCGGCTTTTTCCTCGACTGCGACGGCTGCGGCACGATCGGCGGGGCGCGGCAGGTCATCCGCTACCGGGATTCATTCGTAGTGCATCGGGCTTCACCCCGGTGGTGAAGCGAAGACCACCCATGTGTTGGCCCGTCAGGTGATCGTTCGTGAACTCGTTGTGCCGGATTTGATCGCGGCAACTATGAGCGCATGCGCCATAAACGTGCAGTGTCGGACAGTTCTGGTCTTGGGGTCTCGCTGGTGGTCGTACGTGCGTACGTTGCTTCGTATGCAGCTTCGGTACGCCTTCAGGTTGTACCCGGATCGGGTTCAACGTGCGGCGTTGGCGCGGGCGTTCGGGTGCGCTCGCGTGGTGTTCAACGACGTTGTACGTGCGCGTCTGGACGCGCGTGCGGCGGGCTTGCCGTTCCCGAAGGCAGGGGAGCTGTCGAAGCGCCTGATCACCGAGGCGAAGCGGTCCGAGGCCCGCTCGTGGCTGGGTGAGGTTTCCGCGGTGGTGCTGCAGCAGTCCCTGCGCGATGCCGAGACGGCCAACCGGAACTTTTTCGCCTCCCTCAAAGGCGAACGCAAGGGGCCCAGGTTGAGGGCGCCGAGGTTCAAGTCCTGCAAGGACAGCCGGCAGTCGATCCGGTTCACCGCCAACGCTCGCTGGTCGGTCACCGAAAGCGGGCGGCTGAGTCTGCCGAAGATCGGGGCGGTGAAGGTGAAGTGGTCACGCACCCTGCCCAGCACTCCTACCTCGGTCACTGTGATCAAGGACGCGGCCGGGAGGTACTTCGCCTCGTTCGTCATCGACACCACCCAGGACGCGGATGCCGCCCGCATGCCCGGCAGCGACCAGAGTGTCGGGGTCGATCTGGGGCTTACGCACTTCGCGATCCTCGACGACGGCACGAAGATCGACTCCCCACGGTTCCTGCGCCGTGCGGAGAAGAAGCTGAAGAAGGCTCAGCGGGAGCTGTCCCGTAAACGGAAGGGATCGAGGAACCGGGAGAAGGCCCGGCTCAAGGTTGCCCGCGCCCATGCTCAAGTGGCGGATGCGCGCCGCGAGTTCCACCATCAGTTGTCCACGAAGTTGATCCGCGAGAACCAAGCGGTCGCTGTGGAGGACCTGGCGGTGAAGGGGCTGGCGCGTACGAGGCTGGCGAAGAGTGTGCACGACGCGGGCTGGGCGCAGTTCGTGGCCATGCTCGTGTACAAGGCCGAACGGTACGGACGCACCCTGATCAAGGTTGGCCGGTTCGTCCCGACCAGCCAGACCTGCTCGCACTGCGGCCGCCGCGACGGGCCTAAACCACTCCACGTTCGGGAGTGGACCTGCCCCGCCTGCGGGACACTCCTCGACCGGGACATCAACTCCGCACGCAACGTGAAACAGGCCGCCGGACTGGCGGTATCAGCCTGTGGAGCGCAGGTAAGACCAGAACTCGTTCTGGCGCAGCGCGACGAAACAGGAAGCCGCGGATTCCCTCCCGAAGCCCGTGCCGCCTAGCAGCACAGACTTGGGGAGGGAAGGCCAGAATCCTCGGGCTTCAGCCCGAGGAGCAAGTCAAAACATCTCCGAGAACGACTGCCGGATGAGCAGCGTCAGCGCCGGCAGGTCCGCGCTCCGCATGTACAACAACGTTCTGTACTGCGTGGGCAAGAAGTTCGACATCACCCTCCCCGACGAGAGCGTCGTCGAGAACAACATCTGGGTGGGCACCGCCGACTCCGCTCTGCCCACCGGCACCGGGATCTCCTGGCAGTGGAACGTCTTCCAGGGTGTGCCACGGCCGACCGCCAACGGCATCGTCGGGGACCCGCAGTTCGTCGACCCGGGCAGCGGTGGCGACACCATCCACTCCGTGGACGGCTACCAGCTGAAGTCGACCTCACCCGTCCTCGGCAACGGTGCGGTGGTCAGCGCCAACGGCGGCCGCGACTACTGGGGGAACCCGGTCTCCGCCACCGCCAAGCCGAACCGGGGGGCCTACAACGGGCCCGGCCGGTAGGCCCGGCCCTGTGCCCGCCCTGCCGGCTGCCTGATTACTGTGGCGATCAGATGACCAGAGATGATCAGGTATCTTCTCGATACCCGATACCCGATCTCCGGGTTCACACGAGGTGACAGGCGCCGCATCCCGCTGCGGGCGGGCACAGGGGAGGAACCCGATGACCACTTCGGCGCAGGAACGTCGTACGCGCATTCTTGAGGTCGTGCGGGGATCCGGAACGATCCGGGTCGTCGAGCTCGCGTCCCGTCTCGGCATCCCCGCCGTCACCATCCGGCGCGATGTCGCCGCGCTCGCCGACGAGGGGAAGATCGAGCGTACGCACGGATCCGTGTCCCTGCCCGCGGACACCGGCTCAGGGGCGGCGGCGGGCGGCCCGGGGCGGGTCATCGGCATGCTCGTACCGACGGTCAACAACTACTTCGACGAGGTGGTGGCCGGTGCGAGCGAAGCAGCGACCGCCGCGGGCGCCCGGGTGATCCTCGGTATCGCCCCCTACGAGACCGACAGCGATCAGGCACAGGTCGACCGGCTCCTCGAGTCGGGGGTGGACGGGCTGCTGCTCACGCCGAATACGGCACCCGGCGACGGCCTCGCCGGCGGCGACTGGCTCGGCGAACTGCCCGTACCCGCCGTCCTCGTGGAGCGCCGTGCGGCCCCCGCGAGCCCCGCCGCGCAGCTCGACGCGGTCTGCTCCAACCACCGCCACGGCGTACTCCTCGCACTGCGCAGGCTGGCCGAACTCGGGCACCGCTCGGTCCTGCTCGCGGCCCGTGGCGACACCCGGACCGCGCACGAAGTACGTGCCGGGTACGCCGCGGCCGTGCACCACCTCGGCCTGACGGAACTGCCCGTGATCGACGTGCCCAACCCGGGGAACGCCCACTCTTCCGGCGACGACCGGGACCTGGCCGCGCAGATCGCCGAGGCCGCCCGCGCGGGCGCCCGCGCCGTACTCGTCCACAACGACCAGGACGCCATCCAACTGCCCCCGCTGCTGCGGACACATGGTCTGGTCGTGCCCCAGGACATGGCGTTGATCTCCTACGACGACGTGTACGCCGCGCTGTCGGACCCGCCACTGACGGCGGTCGCCCCGCCGAAGCGGGCCGTCGGGGCGGAAGCGCTGAATCTGTTGCTGCGGCGCCTTGACGCGGGCGCCGATCTGCCGGTGCATCAGATCGAGCTGCTGCCGTCGCTCAAGATCCGTGCGTCCTGCGGCGATCCGGTGTGAGTCGTGCCCAACTACCGGCGGGGTACGGACTGTTGAGTCACGGGGCCCGTGCTCACTGCCCAGGTGTGCCGGTCACCTCGACGGACCGGGTGCCCAGCGTCGCGCGGTGCTCGCTTCCCTCCGGCCACAGCACCGTGATCGACCAGCCGCCGCCGCTCGACCGCGGCGCGATCTCGACCTCGACCCGAGGCTCGCCCAACTCCCCGTTGCCGCCCGCGCCCGCCAGGCGGAACGCACCCGCGAACAGGCTCGTCCCCTGACCCGTACGTCCCCGTAGCACGGGCGCCGCGGCCGACGGGCCGAACGCTGTGCCCGCCGGCGAGCGCGCGACCTCGGCGCCACCCGCGCCGAGCACACAGCGGGCCAGGCTGCGCAGCCCGTCCTCGTTGCCCACCCATGCCCGCGCGGCCGCGTCGCCGGTCCCCGTCTCGAACTCCTCCCCGGCCAACGCCCAGCCCCCGTGCACCACTTGGGTCCCGGGCGGCGCTCCGGTCACGACGTGGAGCCGTACCTCGTCGCTGCCGTGCACGAGCGTGAGCGAGGTGATGTCGACGCCCCGGAGCTGCCGGCCGCCGATACGGGGGTGGTGGGCGGACGCCGCCCAGCCGGGACCGGCGCCGAGCGGTTCGATCCGGCCGCGCTCACTGATGGCGCCGTCGAGTTCGAGACCGAAGTGGTTGTCCGGCAGGTCTTCCGTCGGGCCGGTCACCGTGGAGTGGGCGAGCGCGGAGTAGAGCGGGTTGTCGGAGGCGACCTCGTCGGCGGGCTGGTCGTCGCTGCCGTGGTTGTGCAGGCGTACGACCCCGTCCGCGACGGTGGACTGGATCAGCCATCCAGGCTGCGGCAGTCCACGCACATGGTCGGCCGACTCGGCGGGCGCGGGCTGCTCCGTCGCGGTCCACTCGGGGTGGTCGGGCGGCAGGAGCAGTCCGAGGAAGCCGCAGGAGGCCCAGTACGGCGAAGCGGCACCGGAGTAGGACTGCACCATCGGCGGGTACGGGCCGTGCCAGCCGAGGGAGAGTAGCCCGCGCTGGTCCACCGCGCCCCGGTCGAGGAAGTAGCGCAGCGCTCCGGACGCGATCCGGCGGGTGGCTCCCGGAGCCAGCGGCGTGCTGTCGGCGATGACCCCGGCCCAGAGGGACGCCGCCGCCCCGAACCGGTAGGTCAGCGAGCGGCCCTGATGGACCGGTGCTCCGTCGCCGCCGAACGTGCGCGCGTAGCTGTCCAGATAGGCGCGGAGCCGCTCGCCGTACACCCTCGTCAGCGCCACGTCGCCCGCCAACTGCGCGTGCAGGACCGGCAGTAGGTGCATGGCCCAGCCGTTGTAGTGGTCAAAGGCGCGCGGGCGGCCGTCGGTGTACCAGCCCTCGCCCAGATACCACCGGTCGATCGCGGCGAGGCCACGGTCGACGGCTGCTCCGGCCGCGTCCGGCTCGATGCCGACGTCCTTGAGGAACCCGCCGACCGTGAGGGGGAACAGCCACCAGTTGTTGTCGTGCGGCGTGTGCCGGAGGGCTCCGGCGAGCCAGCTCCCGACCCGTTCGCGGACGCCGTCGTCGAGCCGGTCCCACAGCCACGGGCGGGTGAGGCGCAGGGACAGGGCCACGGTCGAGGCCTCCACCATGGCCTGCCCGCGGTCGGTGATCACCCCCCAGGACTCGCCGTCGCCGTCCGCGAGTTGGCGCTCCGTGGTGGGGGTACGGGTGCCGGCGTCCAGGCCTTCCGCGTACCGCTCGAGGAGTCCGTGCGCGTCCTCACCGCCCGCCCCGGCCACCCGCAGGGCGGCGAGCTGGAAGGTGCGGGCGTATCCCTCCAGGCCGTCGGAGCGGCGGCCGGACCAGCTCGGCCGAGGGCCGGGAAGGTCGATGAGGGCGTGGCGCGGGCTCGCGTAGCGGCGTACGGCGGCGAGCAGGCCGTCGGCGGTGGCTTCCCAGTGTGTTCTCGTCCAGCCGGTGAGCGGGCTCAGGATGCGGTCCTCGGGCGGGAGTTGCATGGCGGGCCCTTCGTCGACGGCCGTCCCGGTCCGATGCGGAGGCAGTCGATGCGCATCGGAGAGGCAAGTATCGGAGAGGCAAGTTCTGATCAAGTAATCAGGGGCGGTCGCACCGTAACAGCCGGCTCCGGGGGTGCAGTAGAGGCCCGATGCAGCGGCGCATGGCCATCTGCCGCTCCAGTGGGGCGAGTTGAGGATTGATCGCATCAGGTCATTTGATCGCGAGGTCTTGACTCCGATCGAAGTGCGTCTCAGGATGTCCATCAATTCAGCGCCTGGCAGCGCCGGCGGGACTCCGGCGTTCGCGACCTTCAAGGAGCCGCGCTATGTCTTCTTCCTCGTTCTCCCGCCTTAGGGCCTCTCTTTCGGATCATCCCGGGGGCGTGGGGTCTGGCACGCACATCTGCGGCGTTGTCGTCGGTTGCCAATGCTCCGCAGTGGCGCCCTCCTCCGCCTTGCAGCTGCACGCACCAGACCCCACTCAGGCCGACCGAGACGCCCCGTCGACCGGATCCGGGCTGATCCGAAAGAAAGGCCCTAACAGAGCCTGGAGTTCGGGCTTCGTCGCGGCGGCCACCGCACTGAGCCTCGCCACCCTCTCCGCGTGCGGCGCCGGCGACGGTGCGGACGCGTCCGGACAGGACGGGCCCGTGACGATCACCTTCTGGGGCTGGGCCAAGGGCACCAAGGAGGTCGTCGACGCCTTCAACGCGGACCAGTCGGACGTGCGGGTGAAATTCCAGGAGATCCCGTCCGGGAACGCCGGCGGCTACGCCAAGATCTCCAACGCGGTGAAGGCCGGCAACGCCCCCGACCTCTACAACGTCGAGTACCCGCAACTGCCGGACTTCGTCAGCCGTGGCGCGGTCCAGGACATCAGCAAGTACGTCTCCGCCGACGTCCGTTCGAAGTACCTCCCGCAGGCCATGCGCCTGACCTCGCTCGGCGGTGCCACCTGGGCGCTGCCGCAGGACGTCGCGCCCCAGGCCTTCTACTACCGCAAGGACATCTTCAAGAAGGCCGGCATCACCAGCCCGCCGAAGACCTGGGACGAGTTCCGCGCGGACGCGGAGAAGGTGAAGAAGGCCGACCCGAAGGCCCGTATCGCCACCTTCTTCCCGGACGATCCGAACACCTTCGAGGCGATGGCGTGGCAGGCCGGCGCGCAGTGGTTCAAGACCGAGGGCGAGACCTGGAAGGTCGGCTTCCAGGACAAGGCGACCCGGCAGGCCGCCGGCTACTGGCAGAAGATGGTCGACGACGACCTGATCCATGTCATGCCCTCCTTCTCCCAGCAGTGGACGGCCTCGCTCCAGAAGGGCGAGACCGCCGGTTATCTGGGGGCCAGTTGGGGCGCGGGCGTACTGGACGGCACGCTCCCCGACCAGGGCGGCAAGTGGGCGGCCGCGCCCATTCCGACCACCGGCGGTACGGCCGCGAGCGGCATGCTCGGCGGGACCACGTTCGCGGTGTCGAAGGACAGCGAGAAGGCTGAGGCAGCCGTGAAGTTCGCCGAGTGGGCGACCACCACGGAGGCGGGCATCAAGGCACGCATCGCATCCGGCACGTCGTCCGCGTACCCCGCCGCACCCGAGCTGGTGCCGGTGGCACAACGGGCGTTCAAGAGCGCGCTGTTCGGCGAGCAGGACGTCTACGGGCTGTACAAGGACGCCACCGGCACCATCAAGCCGGACTGGTCCTGGGGCCCTGTGATGGGTACGACGAACAACTCCCTGAAGGATTCGTTCGCCAAGGCCGGCAGCGGCGGGGACGACATCATGGCGGCCGTCCGCGAGGCGGAGGCAGCGACGAAGAAGGAGCTGGGCAACCGCGGCATCAAGGTGACGGACTAGTGGTCGCCCCCGCGCCGCAGGGCGTCACCTCACCTGCCGCCCGCCCTGCCCGGCCCCGGCGGGCGCGGCGGCCACAGTGGGCGTGGCGGCCACGGCGGGCGCGGCCGGGGGCACCGGCCCTTCTCCTGCTCCCGTTCTTCGTCCTGTTCACCGTCTGCACCCTGATTCCCATCGGGAACGCGGTCTATCTGAGCCTGTACCGAGAGGAGCGGTCGGGCCTCGGATTCGGCGGTGTGGAGCGCGTCTTCGCCGGTCTCGGCAACTACGCGAGCGCACTCGAGGACTCCGCGTTCCGTGACGGCTTCCTCAACCTCGCCCTGTACTGCCTGCTGTACATCCCGCTGATGACCGGGTTCTCGCTGCTGCTCGCGCTGCTGCTCGACTCGGCCCTTGCCCGCGCGAAGCGCTTCTTCCAGCTGGCGCTGTTCCTGCCGCACGCGGTGCCCGGCATCATCGCCGCCCTGATCTGGATGTACCTCTACACACCGGGGGTGAGCCCGGTGATCGGAGCCCTGGACGCGGCCGGTCTCCAGGCCGACGTGCTCGGCGCTCCGGTGCCTGCCGTGGTCAACATCGCCCTGTGGGAGTGGACCGGCTACAACCTCATCATTTTCTTCGCCGCTCTCCAGGCGATACCCCGCGAAGTCCTCGAGGCGTCCGTCGTCGACGGCGCGGGACCGCTCCGTACCGCACTGAGCATCAAGGTCCCGCTGATCCGGCCCTCGCTGGCCATGGTCGGACTGTTCACCGTGATCGGCTCCCTGCAGCTGTTCACCGAACCGATGATCCTGCACGGCGCGGCCCCCGGCGTGGTCACGACCTGGACGCCCAACATGTACGCCTACACCGCGGCCTTCGAGCGGAACGACTACGGACTGGCCGCCGCCGCCTCCGTACTGCTCGCCCTGGCGGCAGCCGCCCTCTCGTTCCTCGTCACCCGCTTCTCCGGCGGCCGTTCCACCGAGGCGAAAGGAACCGAGGCATGAGCATCAGCACGCCCCTGAAGACGCGCCGGCCGGCCCGGTCCCTCCCGTCCTTCGACCTCCCCGGGCCGAAGCGCCGCCCGTCCTGGTCGATGTCGAAGACCGTGGTGAACGGTGTCCTGCTCCTCGCCACGCTCTACATGCTCCTTCCGCTCCTTTGGCTGGTGACGGCCGCCGCCAAGAACACCGGCGACCTGCTCGGCGGCCGGACCCTGACACCCGACCGCTGGCACCTGGGCCAGAACCTCGCCGACCTCGCGTCCACCGGCCACGGCATCTACTTCCGCTGGTACCTCAACTCCCTTCTCTACGCGGGAGTCGGCGCCGCCCTCTGCGCGTTCATCTGTGTGGCCGCCGGCTACGCCTTCCACGTCTACGGGTTCCCCGGCAAGGAGCGGCTGTTCGGCCTCGTCCTGCTCGGCGTGCTCGTGCCGACCACGGCACTGGCCCTGCCGATGTACCTCCTCGCCTCGAAGGCAGGAGTCGTGAACACCTTCTGGGCCGTCTTCCTGCCCTCGCTCGTCAACCCGTTCGGTGTGTATCTGGCCAGGGTGTTCTGCGGCGGATACGTCCCCGGGGAGGTCCTCGAAGCCGCCCGTGTGGACGGGGCGAGTGAACTGCGGACGTTCTGGTCGATCGGCCTGCGCATGGTCATGCCGGGCTTCGTGACGATCTTCCTGTTCCAGTTCACCGCCATCTGGAACAACTTCTTCCTGCCGCTCGTCATGCTCTCCGACACCACACTCTTCCCGGTGAGCCTCGGGCTCTACTCGTGGAACACCCAGACCCGCGCCTTCCCCGAGTACTACCCGCTGGTGGTCACCGGGTCCCTGCTCGCCATCGTTCCCCTGGTCGTGGCGTTCATCGCCCTGCAGCGGTTCTGGAAGGCCGGACTGACCGCCGGATCGGTCAAGTGACGGACACCGGGAGGCCCGGCGAAGCCGAGTTCGCTGACCGCGACGACGAGCACCACCCGCCCGCAGAGCAAGACCTCTCCCGGGAGAAGCCCGTGCACAACCGCCTTCCCGTCACGGACGCCGCACCCAGGGCAGTGCCCGGCCACCGGCCACGGGCCCTGCTCGCCATGCACGCCGACCTGGCCGCCAGGCTGATCGACGCGGACACGATGCGCCGGCTGACCGCTCTCGCCGACCTCGATCCGGCCCTGGTGGTCGACGACTTCAGTACGCCGCAGGCCGCGGCCGCCCTCAACACGGCCGAGGTGATCGTCAGTTGCTGGGGCTGCCCGCCCCTGACCGAGGACGTCCTGGCGGCGGCTCCCCGGCTCCGTGCCGTCATCCACGCGGCCGGGTCCGTGAAGCACCACATCACCGACGCCTGCTGGCGGCGCGGCATCGAAGTCACGTCCGCGGCCTGGGCCAACGCGCGACCCGTGGCCGAGTACACGGTCGCCCTCGTCCTGCTCGCGAACAAGGACGTATGGCGCATCCGGGAGGACTACCGGAACCGTCGCGCCGCCCACGACTGGCAGGCCGCGTACGCCTCCACGGGAAACTACCGCCGCACGGTGGGCATCGTCGGGGCCTCCCGGATCGGCCGCCGGGTCCTGGAACTGCTGCGTGCGCACGACCTGTTGCTGCTGCTCCACGACCCGTATCTGCGGCCGGGTGAGGCGGAGCGTCTCGGCGCACACGCGGTCGGCCTCGACGAACTCTGCGCGAGGAGCGACGTGGTGAGCGTGCACGCCCCCGAACTGCCCGCGACCCAGCACCTCATCAGCCGCGACCGGCTGGCGATGATGCCCACCGGATCGACTCTCATCAACACCTCCCGAGGCTCGCTCATCGACCAACAGGCGCTCACCGACGAGCTGTCGAGCGGCCGACTCAACGCCGTACTGGACGTGACAGTGCCGGAGGTGCTGCCGCCGGACTCCCCGCTCTACGACCTTCCGAACGTGCTCCTCACCCCGCACATCGCCGGTTCCCTCGGCAACGAACTCCACCGCATGGCAGCCGCCGCCACCGACGAACTGGAGCGCTACGTCACCGGCCGCCCGTTCGCACACCCCGTCACAGCGGAGGAGTGGGAACGCTCGGCCTGAGCCCTCACGTCGGACTGAGCGTATTGATCGGAAGCGATCGTTATGCTGGCGGACCTGACCTGACGGAGGGAAGCGCCATGCGGCCGCATGTCGACCGGCGTCACGAGCGGGTCCTCGCACTGGTACGGGAACGGGGCAGCGTCCGCGTCGCCGAACTCGCCGCGGAACTGGGCGTGTCCGCCGTCACCCTGCGCCGCGACGTGGAGGCCCTGGCCACGCGGGGCCGCGTGCACCGGCTGCACGGCGCCGTCGTGTGGCCAGGGGATCAGGTACCCGCGCCGCGCGGCGCCGAGACCGCATCCGAGACCGCATCCGAGGCCCAACTGCCTTCCGCCGAGGGCCTGGTGCTCGGCATGGTCGTACCGACCACCGGCTACTACTACGCCGAGGTGGTCCAGGGCGCCCGCGAGGCCGCCGAGGCGCGCGGCGCCCGGCTCGTCGTGGGGCTCTCGCACTATCTGCCCGACGAGGACGGCCCGCAGGCCCAGCGGCTGCTGTCCACGGGCGCCGACGGGCTGCTCCTGACGCCGAGTTGGGAACGGAGCGCACCCGAGCCGGGCGCCGGAGCGTGGGTGACCGAGCTCGGCGTGCCGACCGTCCTGGTCGAGCGCTGGGCGCCGCCCGGACACCCCGCGGCGGGACTCGACCGCGTCAGGACCGACCATGCGTACGGCGCGGCCATCGCCGTGGCGCACCTCGCCGGGCTCGGCCACCGCAAGGTCGCCCTCGCAGCCCAACACGCCCCGCACCGTGGCCAGTTGCAGGCCGGGTACGCGGCCGCCGTCGAGGCGCTCGGCCTCGACCCCGCCCCCGTTTCCCCCCTTGACGCCGTGCCCTCCACCGAGGCGGCCGACCGCTTCGAGCGCACCCTCGCCTACCTCTGCGAGGCCGTCGAGGCGCACGGAGTGACGGCCGCCCTGGTCCACAGCGACGCCGACGCGATCGTCCTGATCCCCCGCCTCCAGGCCCGCGGCGTGCGCGTCCCGGAGGACCTGGCGGTCATCGCGTACGACGACGAGGTGGCGCCCCTTGCCGACGTGCCACTGACCGCGGTGGCCCCCGCGAAGCGCCAAGTCGGCGCGCGGGCCGCTGAGTTGCTCATGGACCGCCTGACCGCGGCGCCCGCCGCGCGACAGCACCTCGACGTGCTGCCGGAGCTGAAGGTGCGGTCCTCGTGCGGCGAGGGGGCCTGACGCTGCGCGGGCCGATCGGGTTGTGACGCGGGGGGGGGGCTCAGTCCACGTCGCCGTACGTCGTCCCGACCCGGAGCCCGTCGATCCAGTTGATGACGCGCTTGTCCTTCACCTCGGCCCCGTACGTGCCGAAGCGGGTGTCGTTGCCGAGGTCGTCCCAGGTGCGGCCGGAGAACTCCGCGACCTTGGTGCCGTTGTGGAACGCCGCCACCCACCCGCCGGACGCGTCCGAAGAGGTGTGGATGCCGAGCACCACGCGGTGGTACGTACTGGTCGCGACGGGCGTGGACCACTTGAGGGTCCACTTCTCGCCGACCTCGATGTGGAACAGCTTGAGGACGCCGCCCTCGACCTTCATGAGCACCGGATAGTTCTGCTGCTGCTGGTCACCCGTGCCGTACGACTTCCACTGGAAGATCGTCCCGGCGTCCGGGGTGTTGGTGGAGGTGTCCCAGCCGATCCAGTACGTGGAGTTGTTCCGGAACGTGTAGCGGGAGCCGTTGACGGTGATCCCGTGGGCCTCGCAACGCTCAAGCCCGAGCGGCTTGTTGAACTTGAAGACCGTGCCGCGACCGTCGGCGTTGTCCTGCGTGCCGACGCTGCCGGGGGAGTCGCAGAGCACCGAGGAGAACACCCCGGTACCCCCGCCCGCGTCGCCGTCCCAGATGACGGAGGCCTCGGCCGGGGCGGCGCTGAAGAGGAGCAGGGAGGTCACGGCGGCGGCCAGGGCGCCGGTGCGCTTACGCATGGAGGCTCCTTGAGAGCGAGGGGGGAAGTGGGGCTCTCTACGGGG
>NZ_JAAAHS010000209.1 GCF_009908195.1 Streptomyces boluensis
GTTCACCCCGCCCCCTCGCGCGCACTCCACAAGCTGCCCTGCCGCGAGACCCGACCCGCGCGACAAGCCCCGTGTGACCGACCCGACCCACGCACCACCGACCCGCCCGCGAAGCGCAATCCTCCCGCCGCCCCGTGGCCAACCGGTAAAAAGCGGTCGGGAACGGGTGTCTGCGCAGCGGAAGTTGTCGTAGGGTCGCCTGGATCGGCGCGCTGGGGAGTGCGCGTGGTCACCTGGGGAGGGATCAGACGTATGGCAGCGCTGCACGGCCGACGACTGCGCAGGACAGCGGTGAGCGCGGCGCTCGCCGCGGCCACGGTGGCGGCGCTCTCCGCCTCCCAGGCCCCCGGCGTCACCGACACCCCGCAGGGCCGCCAGTCCACCGGCTCCACCCCGCCGCCCGCGGACGACTCCGCGACCGGCAACTCCCCGTACTACACCGACCTTCCGCCGCTCAAGAGCCCGCACCCGACGGGTGACGACGACGGCCCGGACCGTGCCGCAGACGCGGAGGCGGGCATTCCGGCCACGGTTCTCGACGCGTACAAGAAGGCCGAGGCGGCGCTGCGCGACAGCAAGCCCGGCTGCCGGCTGCCGTGGCAACTCCTCGCCGCCATCGGCAAGGTGGAGTCGGGACAGGCCCGCGGCGGCCGCGTCGACGACGCCGGTACGACGCTCAAGCCGATCCTCGGTCCGCAGCTCAACGGCAAGGGCTTCGCGAACATCAGCGACACCGACGGCGGCGCCTACGACGGCGACACCCTGCACGACCGGGCGGTGGGCCCGATGCAGTTCATCCCCTCCACCTGGCAGACCTGGGCGCAGGACGGTAACGCCGACGGCAAGAAGGACCCCAACAACATCTACGACGCCGCGCTCGCCGCCGGCCGCTATCTGTGCGCGGGCGACCGTGACCTGTCGACAAGGGCGGGCCTGCACCGGGCGATCCTCAGCTACAACCACTCGCAGGACTATCTGCGGACCGTCCTGTCGTGGCTGGAGTTCTACCGCAAGGGCACCCACGAGGTGCCCGACGGCACCGGTGTGCTGCCCGCGGGCCGCAGCGACGACAGCTCCGGGTCCGGCCCCTCGGCGAGCGAGTCCGACCGCCCGAAGCCGAGGCCCTCCGACAGCGGGAGCCCCTCGGACAAGCCCTCGGACAAGCCATCGGACAAGCCCTCCGGCGAGCAGCCCGGTGCGACCGATCCGGGCGGCGACGGCTCCACGCCCGATCCCTCCGACCCCTCCGAGCCCGGCACCACCCCGCCGCCCTCCGGTGACGGCTCCTCGGGCGGCGGTTCCGGGACGCCGAGCCCGACCCCCGCGCCCGAGGACCGGGTCGCGCACCTCGCGGACGCGGACACCGGCAAGCTGACCGCCACCGCGGGCACCCCCTTCGCGGCGAAGCCCGCCGTGCGGGCGCACGGTGCGAACGGGGCGGGCGTCGCCGGGGTGAAGGTCCGGTTCGAGATCGTCGGCTCCACCGACACCCGCTTCTCGGGCGGGGCCACGACGGCGACCGTCGCCACCGACAGCGGCGGCAAGGCCGTGGCGCCCACGCTTCAAGCGGGCGAGCAGACCGGCGAGTTCACGGTCCGCGCCAAGGTCGAGGGCCGCACCCTCGACGGCGTCGACTTCACCGCGACGGTCACCGCACGGCAGGCCGACGCGCTGGCCCGCGTCGGCGACAAGGAGCTGACCTGCGCGGCGGGCGCCGAATTCACCGAGCCCGTGGAGGTCAAGGCCACCCGCGAGGGTGCCGTGGCGGCCGGCGTCGAGGTCACCGCCACCATGATCAAGTCGGCGGACGGAACGGACGTCAACGACAAGGGCCCGTACTTCAAGGACAAGGACGGCCGTACGGTCCGTACGCTCAAGGGCCTGAAGACCGATGCCGAGGGAGTCCTGAAGCTCCCGAAGATCTACGCCGACGGCACCGCGGGCACGTATCTGCTGCGGCTCGACGCCGTCGGCGGCGGCACCGTCACCGTCGAGCTGAAGGTGTCCTGAGCGCCTGACCGGCCTTACGAGCAGGTGGAGTTGAGCGTTCCGCCCCCGTCGCCCACCGGGCACGGGGGCGGTGTCATGTCCTGTCGGTGAAACGTGTTCTCATCTCGCCGCCGCGTTGCTACGGTGCCCCAGCCCTGACGCCCTATCAGGTCGGCCGCTGTGGCCGTCCGGTCACCACGGGAGGCCGAGCATGCGTGCCCTGATCGCCGCCACCGTCGGCCTCGTCGCCGCACTCGCCCTGGTCCTGACCATGTCGGCCGTCGGGGCACCACCGGGCGAGACATCGCCGAAACCGTTGCTCACCACCGTTCCCGAACACCCGTAGGGAGGGCCGGCGATGCGCCGCAAGGCCAGTCTCGTCCTGCTCGCGTTCGCCGTGTTCTTCACGGCACTCTCGCCCCTGATGCGCTTCTACGCCTTCCCGCGCCTGGCGAAGATCCCACCCAGCCAGTACCAGGAGATGGTCCTGGAGGTGAAGCCGGCCACGCTCATCGACTACGGCACGATGAAGGCCAAGAAGGTCGACAAACTCACCATCGTGCAGACCCTCAAGGGCAACGTCGAGGAGTCCGACAAGATCGAGAAGCGCGTCGGCAAGGACGTCGTCGTCTGGGACGCGCTCGTCCATGTCGTGGGCCCCGACGGCAAGATGGTGTCCCAGATCCCCGAGCGGTACATCTTCGACGCGCACAGCTCCGAACCCGTCAACGCCAAGGGCGAGATGGTCGACGGCAAGCCCGTCAAGCGCGAGGGCATCGAGTTCAAGTGGCCCTTCCTGACCGAGAAGCGGGACTACGCGTACTACGACGCCCGCTCCGGCACGACCTCCCCGATCCACTACAAGGGCACCAAGGACTTCCGCGGCGTCGAGGTCTACTACTTCGAGCAGACCATCCCCTGGACCGAGGTCGACGTCCCCAACACCCTTCCCGTCAAGGGCATCACCCCGGAGTCGGTGCGCAAGACCGGCACCAAGTTCTGGTACACCACGGTCCGCAAGTTCTGGATCGAACCCACCACCGGAGCACCCGTCTACGGCGAGGAGATTCACCGCGAGGAGATGCGCGGCGGCACCCTCCTCGAAGGCAGCGGCCAGGACAAGGTCACCGCCTTCGCGGGTCACGCCAAGATCCGCGACGACTACGTCGACTACACCGTCGACCTGGTCTCTTCCCAGCGCGTCCTGGTCCTGCTCCTCACCAGCTACCTGCCCTGGGGCTTCCTCGGCCTCGGCGCCGTCCTGCTCACCCTGTCCCTCGTCCTGGAGGCCCGAAGCCGCAGGCCGGGCGAGCCCGAGGAACATTCCGCGCCCGAACCCGAACCGGTCAACGTCTGAGCCGCGCGTTGGTGTGCCGGGTCGGTTCCGCCGCCGCCGGATCCTCGGGCCACGGATGCTTGGGGTAGCGGCCGCGCAACTCGGCCCGCACACCCCGGTACCCGTCCCGCCAGAACGACGCCAGGTCCGCGGTCACCGCCGCGGGCCGCCCGGCCGGCGACAACAGATGCACCAGTACGGGCACCCCGGCGATCTCCGGCGTCCTGGCCAGGCCGAACATCTCCTGCAACTTCACCGCGAGCACCGGCTGTCCGGGATCGGAATAGTCGACCCGGATCCGGGAACCGCTCGGCACCGCGAGCCGCTCCGGCGCCAGCTCGTCCAAGCGCGCCGCCGCACCGCCCGCCCACGGCAGCAGCCGGTTCAGGGCCTGGCCCGCGTCGATCCGGGCGAGGTCGGCCCGTCTGCGCGCCTTGGACAGCTCCGGCTCCAACCACTCGTCCACGCGCGCGTGCAGCGCGCTCTCCGCCACGTCGGGCCAGGGCGCCCCCAGACGCCGGTGCAGGAACGCCAGGCGCCGCTGCAACTCCCGTGCGTCCGCTGACCACTTGAGCAGTGCCGTGCCCTCCTCGGCCAGGCCGGTCAGCAGCGCGGCCCGCACAAGGCCCGGATCGGGTTTCGCGAGCGGTCGCACCGCCAGCTCCACCGCGCCCAGGCGCCGCACGCTCCGGGCCACCACATCGCCGCCCGCCCAGACGACCTCCTCGCCCGCCGAAGCCAACGGCGCGGCCGCGCGCAGCGCCGTCTCCTCGTCCAGTACGGCACCCAGCCTCACGCGCGCGTGCGCCGAGCCCACCGGCCGGTCGGCCACCGCCACGGCGAGCCACGGCGCGGCATGCAACGGGGACCCCGCGCCCAGCTCGGCGGCCGTGCCCGACACCATCAGGAACGTGCCCTCGCCCCGCGCGCGTGCCACCCGTTCCGGGAACGCCAGCGAGGCGACCAGGCCGCACACCCGGTCGTCCCCGAGCGAACGCGCCCGCCCCGCCTTCTCGCCGACCGCGCCGGTCAGCCTGCGCACCTCCTGCCGCCACCGTGCCCCGTACGCGTCACCACCGCCGCGCGCGGACCGCAGCGCCGCCGCCAGATCGTCCCCGTACGCGCGTGGCGGCTCCTCGCTCAACAGCGCCACCGCCTCGGCCGCGGCCCGCGCGCCCACCTCGACGGCACCGTCGAGCAGCGCCCGCGCGAGCCGCGGATGCAGCCCCAACCGGGCCATCCGCGCGCCCCGTTCGGTCACCCGACCAGTGTCCGGGGCCAGGGCGCCGAGCGCGCCGAGCACCTCGCGCGCCGCCGCCATCGCACCGGCCGGGGGTGCGTCGAGCAGGGCCAGACCGGACGCGTCCGGGTCGCCCCAGCAGGCGGCCTGCAGCGCGAACGCCGCGAGGTCGGCCACCTTGATCTCCGGCGCGGGGAAACGCGGCAGCCGCCCCTGCTCGGCCTCCGCCCAGCAGCGGTACACGGCACCCGGCGCCTCCCGGCCCGCGCGCCCCGCGCGCTGCCGACCCGCCGCCTGCGAGGCCCGTACCGTCGTCAGCGCGCCCAGGCCGCGCGCGTGGTCGGTACGCGGCTCACGCGCGAGGCCCGAGTCGACGACGACCCGCACCCCCGGCACCGTCAGCGACGACTCGGCGACCGACGTGGCGAGCACCACCCGACGCCCCGCGCCCGGCGCGAGCACCGCGTCCTGCACGGCGGCCGGCGCCCGCCCGTGCACCTGGAGCACCTCCACCCCGCCCAGGTCCCCCAACTGCCCGGCCACACGCGCGATCTCGCCCACTCCGGGCAGGAAACACAGCACGTCCCCGTCCCGCTCCGCGAGCGCCCGGCGCACCGTCGCCGCCACATGGGACAGCAGCGCCGGATCCACCCGCATCCCGTGCGGCGGCCGCACCGGGCGCGCGGGCGGCGCCCACACCACCTCCACCGGGTACGCGACCCCCTGCGCCTCGACCACCGGCGCGTCCCCGAGCAGCCGTGCCCAGCCCTCCGCGTCGGTCGTCGCCGACGCCGCCACAAGCCGCAGCTCCGGGCGCAACGCGGCCCGTACGTCGAGCAGGAACGCCGCCACCGTGTCCGCGTCCAGATGCCGCTCGTGACACTCGTCGAGGACGACCACATCGACCCCGGCCAGCTCCTGGTCCCGCTGCAGGCGCTGCAGCAGCACCCCGGTGGTGACCACCTCCACGCGCGTGCGCGGGCCGACGACGCGCTCCCCGCGCACCGTGAACCCCACGCTGTCACCGGGCTTCTCGCCGAGCAGCCACGCCATCCGCCGGGCCGCCGCGCGCGCCGCGATCCGCCGGGGCTCGGCGACCACCACACGCCGCTGCTCCGACCCGCCGAGCAGCCCGGCGAGCTCCAGCGGGACCAGCGTCGTCTTACCCGTGCCGGGCGGCGCGCACAGCACAGCGGCGCCATGGTCGTCGAGGGCGCCGTGCAGCGCGGGCACGGCACCGCGTACGGGCAACTGCTCCAGGAGGTCGCTACGGATCACCCACCCAGTGTCCCGGACCCCCGAACCGCCGACGCCGGCCTGTGGACAACCTCGAGCCGGGCCCGCGGAGCGAGCGGACGTATCTGAGCGAGCGGACGTACCTATAGGAGCGGACGTATCTATAGGAAGGGAGGCGCTACGCGCGGTCGTCCCGTTCGCACACGAAGATCGCCGTGCCCGGGATCAGGCCACCGCGCAGCGGGGACCAGCCGCCCCACTCCTGGCTGTTCCACTCCGGCCACTCCGGCTCGACCAGGTCGAGCAGGCGGAACCCGCCGGCGACCACGTCGCGCACCCGGTCCCCGACCGTCCGGTGGTGCTCCACGTACACGGCCCGGCCCTGCTCGTCCTGCTCCACATAAGGGGTGCGGTCGAAGTAGGAAGCGGAGACGGACAGACCCTCGGGGCCCGGCTCGTCAGGGAAGGCCCAGCGGATCGGGTGCGTGACGGAGAAGACGAACCGGCCGCCCGGCCGCAGCACCCGGCGCACCTCGCGCAGTACAAGGACGGGATCGGCGACGAAGGGCAGCGCCCCGTACGCCGAGCAGGCCAGGTCGAAGGAGCCGTCGGCGAAGGGCAGCGCCCCCGCGTCCGCCTGCACCAGGGGCAGTGGCGCCTCCGAACGGAAATCGGCCAGGCGCAGCGCGTGCTGCAGCTGCCGGTGCGAGAGGTCGAGGGCCACCGGGCGGGCGCCCTGCGCCGCGAGCCAGCGCGAGCACTGCGCGGCGCCCGCACCGATCTCCAGTACGTCCCGCCCCTTCAGCTCCTCGGCGGGACCGAGCAGCTCCGCCTCCACCTCGTCGAGGCCCTCGGGGCACCAGACGAAGCGGTCGTCGCCGAGGAAGGTGCCGTGCTCGCCCTGGTACTCGTCCGCGTTCCGGTCCCACCAGCCGCGGTTGGCGCGGCTGCTCTCGGTGACGTCCGAATCGCGTCGGGTGGCTTCGGGTTCCGGCAGCTCGTGCTCTTGGATGGTCGGCTCCCTCGTCGTACTGTTCCGTTGGTCTTTGAAAAAGCTGTCGCGGGCGGGCGGGGCAAGGCCCCGCTGGCCTCGGGCGACAGTTCTTGTGCCGGGTTTGCGGCGATCCGCCCCGGGTGTGCGCCTTCGCGCATTGACCCTGCCCGGCAGCCCCCGTATGCTACAAGTTGCGCTGGCGGCCTGCGCTCCTCAGACAGAGCAGGGTGCGCTCGCATCTGTTGTATGTCCCCTCGGTTTTCGAGGCGTTTCCGTTTCCCTCTGGGAAATCTCCCCCAGGGGAGAACCGCGGATTTTCTCGCCTCCCTGAACTGTCTGGCTTCTGCAGGGCGAAATGGGTTCCCGGCGTAGCAGTACCTACGACTTCAATGTCCGCCGGAGCCCTAACCCACATGACGAGCAGCACCGAGACCACCGCCACCACCCCGCAGGTAGCGGTCAACGACATCGGTAACGAGGAAGCCTTCCTCGCCGCGATCGACGAGACGATCAAGTACTTCAACGACGGCGACATCGTCGACGGCGTCATCGTGAAGGTCGACCGGGACGAGGTCCTGCTCGACATCGGTTACAAGACCGAAGGCGTCATCCCGAGCCGCGAGCTCTCGATCAAGCACGACGTCGACCCGAACGAGGTCGTCAAGGTCGGCGACGAGATCGAGGCCCTGGTTCTCCAGAAGGAGGACAAGGAAGGCCGTCTGATCCTGTCCAAGAAGCGCGCTCAGTACGAGCGTGCCTGGGGCACGATCGAGAAGATCAAGGAAGAAGACGGCATCGTCACCGGTACCGTCATCGAGGTCGTCAAGGGTGGTCTCATCCTCGACATCGGCCTCCGTGGCTTCCTGCCGGCCTCCCTCGTCGAGATGCGCCGCGTCCGCGACCTCCAGCCCTACGTGGGCAAGGAGCTCGAGGCCAAGATCATCGAGCTGGACAAGAACCGCAACAACGTGGTCCTGTCCCGCCGTGCCTGGCTCGAGCAGACCCAGTCCGAGGTTCGCCAGACGTTCCTCACGACCCTCCAGAAGGGTCAGGTCCGCTCCGGCGTCGTTTCCTCGATCGTCAACTTCGGTGCCTTCGTGGACCTGGGTGGCGTCGACGGTCTCGTGCACGTCTCCGAGCTCTCCTGGAAGCACATCGACCACCCCTCCGAGGTTGTCGAGGTCGGCCAGGAAGTCACCGTCGAGGTCCTCGACGTGGACATGGACCGCGAGCGTGTCTCCCTGTCGCTCAAGGCGACGCAGGAAGACCCGTGGCAGCAGTTCGCCCGCACGCACCAGATCGGTCAGGTCGTGCCCGGCAAGGTCACGAAGCTGGTTCCGTTCGGTGCGTTCGTCCGCGTGGACGAGGGCATCGAGGGCCTGGTCCACATCTCCGAGCTGGCCGAGCGCCACGTGGAGATCCCGGAGCAGGTCGTCCAGGTCAACGACGAGATCTTCGTCAAGGTCATCGACATCGACCTCGAGCGTCGCCGCATCAGCCTCTCGCTGAAGCAGGCCAACGAGGCCTTCGGTGCCGACCCGTCGACGGTCGAGTTCGACCCGACCCTGTACGGCATGGCCGCGTCGTACGACGACCAGGGCAACTACATCTACCCCGAGGGCTTCGACCCCGAGACCAACGACTGGCTCGAGGGCTTCGAGACCCAGCGCGAGGCTTGGGAGGGCCAGTACGCCGAGGCGCAGCAGCGCTTCGAGCAGCACCAGGCCCAGGTCATCAAGTCCCGCGAGGCGGACGCCCAGGCCGAGGCCGAGGGTGCGGCTGCTCCCGGCGGTGCGGCTCCGGCCGCGTCCGGCGGCAGCGGCGGTGGCGGCGGCGGTTCGTACTCCTCGGAGTCGGACGACAACTCCGGCGCCCTGGCGTCGGACGAGGCGCTTGCCGCTCTGCGCGAGAAGCTGGCCGGCGGCCAGAGCTGAATCGCTCTGCGCTAGCAGGTAGTTGAACAAGTGGGCCCGCACCTTCTGGTGCGGGCCCACTTGGCTTTTCGCTCACTCGCCGTGGGGCGGTTCCCTGTGAGTGCGTGCGGCTCTCGTCGTGGCTGGTCGCGCAGTTCCCCGCGCCCCTTCGGGCGCCCCTCTCAGGATCTACTTCAAGGTGTGATCGGCACGTTCGTCAGGCCCTTGCCGCCCGTCACCGTGTTGCTCGCGTATACGGTCGTCGGGCAGTCGGTGCTGTGGTTCGCCACGTTGATCGCGAGCTGTTTGTCGCCCGTCGCGCCCGTCAGGTCCGAGGTGTTGTCCCGGAAGACCGTGCCGCAGCCCCAGCCGGGCTGCTGGGAGTGGGTCTCGTAGCCGTTGTTCGTGGTGTTGCGGCCGGTGTTGTTCTGCACCAGGACGTCATTGCCTTTGACGTCCACCCATGAGTCGTCGTAGTTCGCGCCGGTCAGGCCCTTGCCGTCGAAGGTGTTGCCGACGATCCGGGCGCCCGTCGTGCCCTCCTTGATGTCGATGCTCTCGCCGCCGACATCGGGGCCGATCGTGTTGCCGGTGATCTCCACCCGGTCGCTCCGGTCGGAGAGCGTGTTGGCGCTGCCCACGTACACGCCCTCGCCCATGCCGCGGCCGTCGTTGCCCGTGTCGTAGATCCGGGAGTCCTTGATGACGCCGTCGGCGGAGGACTCGCGGAAGTGGACGCCCTCCATGTCCAGGCCGTGCACCGTGACCTGGTCGACGACGACGCCGTCCGCCGAGTCGATCATGATGCCCTTCTGGCCGCCCGTGACGGTCAGGCCCCGCACGGTCCAGTGCGCGGCGCCGTCGAGGTGCAGCCCGTAGCCGCCGCCCGCCGTGAGGACCGCCTTCGGGGAGCCGGTGAGCGTGATGCGGGCGTCGGCGCGGGCGGCCGTCGCGGTCTTGAAGTTGCCGCTGTACGTGCCGTCCGCCAGGCGGATGGTGTCCCCGGCGCCCGCGGAGGTCAGCGCCGCCTTCAGTTCGGCCGCGGTGGACACGTCGATCACCGCTTCGGCGGCCGTGGTCGCGGGCGCCGCTGTCGCGAGGGTCGGGACGGCGACCGCGGTGGCTAAGGCGACCGCGGTGGCGAGCAGAGTGCGGGTACGCATGGGGGTTCTCCTATGTGAACGCGGGGCTTGTCTGTGAACTGGAGCCGTTCCGGGAACGTAGAGGTGGGGCATGGCCGCGTCAAGGTCTGGACCAGAGGTGTCCGGAGCCTTTGCTGGTCAACTCGTTTGCTGGGCCCAACTGTTGCGCGATCGGGCGCGCCAACTGACCGTCCCCATAGAGGCGTTCACGCACACGAACACGGGCAGAATCTGTAGGGACCTCCTGAAGGGGCTCCCGGACTTGCCGAGAACGTGCCGGGAGGATGCGCGATCGGGAATGCCGACGCCCCGCAGTGTTGTTCTGGAGTACGAACACGAGGAGGAGCGGTCACTGTGCTTGATCCCCAGAGTTTGTACACATGGGAGCCGAAGGGCCTCGCCGTCGTCGACGTCGCGCTCGCCCAGGAGTCGGCCGGACTTGTCATGCTCTACCACTTCGACGGGTACATCGACGCAGGTGAGACCGGTGACCAGATCGTCGAGAAGCTGATCGACACACTCCCGGGACAGCTCGTCGCCACCTTCGACCACGACCGGCTCATCGACTACCGGGCCCGTCGGCCGCTGCTCACCTTCGAGCGCGACCGCTGGACCGCGTACGACGTCCCGGCTCTGGAGGTGCGGCTGCTCCAGGACGCCACCGGCGCGCCCTTCCTGCTGCTCTCGGGGCCCGAGCCGGACGTGGAGTGGGAGCGTTTCGCGGCGGCCGTCGAGCAGGTCGTCGAGCGCCTCGGCGTCCGCCTCTCGGTGAACTTCCACGGCATCCCCATGGGCGTACCCCACACCAGGCCCGTCGGCCTGACCCCGCACGGCAACCGCGTCGACCTGGTGCCCGGCCGCAGCGCGCCCTTCGACGAGGCCCAGGTGCCCGGCAGTGCGGCGGCCCTGGTCGAGTACCGCCTGATGGAGGCCGGTCACGACGTGCTCGGTGTCGCCGCGCACGTCCCGCACTACATCGCCCGCTCCGCCTACCCGGACGCGGCCCTGACCACCCTGGAGTCCGTCACCTCGGCCACCGGCCTGGTGCTGCCCGCGGCCGCGCACGCGCTGCGCACAGAGGCGCACCGCACCCAGACCGAGATCGAGCGGCAGATCCAGCAGGGCGACGAGGAGCTGGTCTCCATGGTCCAGGGCCTTGAGCACCAGTACGACGCGGCCGCCGGCGCGGAGACGCGGGGCAACATGCTCGCTGAGCCCGTCGAGATCCCCTCGGCGGACGAGATCGGCCGCGAGTTCGAGAAGTTCCTCGCCGAGCGGGAGGGCGAGGCGTAGTCCGCGTACGTGCAGTAGTCCCCGTGCGTGCGGCAGTTCCCGTACGCGCAGAAGTCCGCGTACGTGCGATCGGCGTGAAGATCCCGGGGGCGGGCAGCGCAGTGTGAAGTCAGGCCCTAAGCTGCCGGGCATGCTGAAGGTGGGTTTGACCGGCGGAATCGGTGCGGGCAAGAGCGAGGTGTCGCGGCTCCTCGTCTCCTACGGTGCGGTTCTGATCGACGCCGACAGGATCGCGCGCGAGGTCGTGGAACCCGGAACTCCGGGGCTCGCGGCGGTTGTCGAGGCCTTCGGGCCGGACATCCTGGCGCCCGACGGCAGCCTCGACCGGCCCCGGCTCGGTGCCGTCGTCTTCGCCGACCCCGAACGCCTCGCCACCCTCAACAGCATCGTGCACCCCCTGGTGGGCGCCCGCTCCGCCGAGCTGGAGGCCGCGGCGGGCGCGGACTCCGTCGTCGTACACGATGTGCCGCTGCTCGCCGAGAACGGCCTCGCGCCGCTGTACGACCTGGTGGTCGTCGTGGACGCGGCCCCCGCCACCCAGCTCGACCGGCTCGTGCGGCTGCGCGGTACGACCGAGGAGGACGCCCGCGCGCGGATGGCCGCGCAGGCCACCCGGGAGAAGCGCCTGGAGATCGCGGACATCGTGATCGACAACGACGGCCCGCTCGACGCGCTCGCCCCGCAGGTCCGCACCGTGTGGGAGGACCTCGTGCGGCGCGCCGCCGACGGATCCTGAGGCCGCGGTGGCCGTTTCGCGCGCGTGGTCCGCGCGGTGATCGTGCCGGCGGTGCTGACCGTCATCGGCGGGCTCGTCGCCGTCCTCGCGGGCGGTTACGGACTGCACCGGAGCCGCCGCGCAGCCGTCTCAGGACAGACCGTGTCCGCGCTGGTCAAGCCGCCGCAACGCGGCTCGGACCGGCCCCTCGTGCAGTTCGAGACGGCCGACGGCCGGGTCGTCGAAGTGGTCTCGCCGGTACCCCGCACGCGTCGCAGGCCGCTGCCCGCCGGGAGTGAGGTGCGGATCGTGTACGACGCCGACGACCCACGCGAGATCGTCCTGCCGGCCGGCGCGAGCGTCCGTACCGACCTGGGTTTCGTGGTGGCCGGAGCGGCCCTCGTGGTGCTCGGCGCGGTGCTGGTCGCGACGGCGCCATAGCGCGGTAGCGCGGTACGAGGCGGATTCAGGGCGCGATTCGGCGCGGGATTCCGGGCGGGATTCAGGGCGGTGCGCGCGTGGAATAGGCGCTGTGCGGGGCGTGTTGTCAACCGTGGAGCGAGGGAAGGACGCAGTCGTGCCCGACAACGGTCGTCACAGCAGCGGATCCAACGGCAGTGAGCGTGCCGGTGGCGGACACGGCGGAGCGGGACGCAACCCGGCGACCCATGTCATCGACTTCCGCGCGGCCGAGCAGCTCCTCGCGGCCCGCGATCCGCGCGGCGCGGTCCAGCTCCTCGACGAGGTGATCGCCGCGCACCCCGAGAACACGGCGGCCCGGCTGCTGCGGGCCCGCGCCTTCTTCGCCTCGGCCCAACTGCGCGCCGCGGAGCTGGAGTTCTCCATCGTCCTTGAACGCGAACCGGACAACGCCTTCGCGCACTTCGCCCTGGCCCGCACCTACGAACGCGCCAACCGGCCCGGCCCTGCCCGCCGCCACTTCCGCCTCGCGGCGGCCCTCGACCCGCAGCCGGAGTACCTGGCGGCGGCGCGGTTCGACAGCGGCGGTTGAGGGGTACGCGCCGCAGGTCAGCGCGGTGGCCGGGGCGCGGGTCCGAACGCGGCGGCCTGATCGGTCAGTGCGCGGGACGGCCGTGGCTCCTCGGATTGCCGTGGTCCGGTTCGTACGGGGGGATGTCGGGGCCCGGCTGGTAGTGGGGGCCCTGGTGGATGTGGCGGATGATCATCGTCATGTCGACCGTGACGATCACCCAGAGGACCGCGCACGCGGCGGCCCAGCCGGGGTGGTCCGTCAGGGCGAAGGCGACCGTGCCGACCACCGCCCAGACCAGGCCCCACAGACTGAGCCAGAACCGCATGCGCAGCGGACTGCGCGCGGTCATCGGTTCACTGCCCGTACGCATCGGCGCTCATCTCCCGCTGCCGGTACGGCCTGCTCCTGACTCCAGGATCCACCTGTGGGCGGGCGAGCGGTAGTGGGG
>NZ_JAAAHS010000021.1 GCF_009908195.1 Streptomyces boluensis
ACAACAAACGCGCGTCGACGATCCTGCGCGCGGCCGGTCGAGTTCAGGCCGGGCGGCCGGGCGCGCTCAGGTGGGTGTCTCGGTGTGCGAGACGGAATCCCATCCCGCGACACGAGGCCTCGCCCCGGTCGCTCCGTACGGCCTTGGTCGGTGTGCGGCGACCGTGATTCCCTGGCCCCATGAGCAGCATCACTGTGACCACGTGGTCCCTGGAGCAGACCTCCGCCGACGACCTGATCCCGGCGACCGAGCCCTCGGGCGACGTGCGGATCGTGCGCTCCGAGGTGCCGTCGCCGGAGTTCAGCCGCTTCCTCTATACGGCGGTCGGCGGCGACATCCGCTGGACCGACCGGCTCGCCCTCTCCTACGCCGAGTGGCAGGAGCACCTCGACCGGCCGGGCACCGAGACCTGGGTCGCCTACGACCGGGGCACGCCCGCCGGGTACGTGGAGCTGGAGTCCCAGGAGGACGGGTCCGTGGAGATCGTCTACTTCGGCCTCGTCCCCTCCTTCCGCGGCCGTCGCATCGGCGGTCACCTGTTGTCGTACGTCACCGCGCGCGCCTGGGACCTGGCCGGTCGCTGGCCCGGAATCGCTCCGACGAAGCGGGTGTGGCTGCACACATGCAGCAAGGACGGCGAGCACGCCATGGCCAACTACCAGCGGCGCGGCTTCCGCCTCTTCGACACGAAGGTCGAGGAGGAAGAGGACGTACGGACGCCGGGCCCGTGGCCCGGAGCGTGACCCTCCGCCGGGGCGCCCACCCGGGCGCCCTGCCGCGTGGCCCCCGGCGTGGCCTTCCGGGCGGCCAGTGACCCAGGCCACACTGTCTCTCATGTCGAGACGATCTCGTCCAGATTCTGGACGAAGCTGGACCTGGTCCAAACTCCCATGCAACGCTTCCGTCATGTCTCGAGCTGGAGTTGCCTTGGTGAGTCGACGTCACGTCGACCTCGGCCGCATGTCCAGCGCGATCTGTCCGGCGCGCTGACATCCTCAGCACCACGCCGCATTCCCTTTTCCTGATCTGATTCCACTCCTTACGCGCAAGGGCGCGCGCATCCTGCCGAACGCACCGCCCGCATGCCCGTATGCGCTGGTCAGAGCCGTTTTCCCGTAGTCCCGAAGGACGTATCAACCATGGCCGCAACCCCTGAGAAGCCCGCCTCAGCCGCGCCCCGCCGCAAGGCGAGCCGTCACCGTGGCGAGGGCCAGTGGGCCGTGGGTCACTTCACCCCACTCAACGGCAACGAGCAGTTCAAGAAGGACGACGACGGTCTCAATGTGCGGACACGCATTGAGACGATCTACTCCAAGCGTGGTTTCGACTCGATCGACCCCAACGACCTGCGCGGCCGTATGCGCTGGTGGGGGCTCTACACCCAGCGCAAGCCCGGCATCGACGGCGGCAAGACCGCGATCCTGGAGCCGGAGGAGCTGGACGACAAGTACTTCATGCTCCGCGTGCGTATCGACGGCGGCCGCCTCACCACCCAGCAGCTGCGGGTGATCGGCGAGATCTCCGAGGAGTTCGCCCGCGGCACCGCCGACATCACCGACCGGCAGAACATCCAGTACCACTGGATCCGGATCGAGGACGTCCCCGAGATCTGGCGCCGTCTGGAAGAGGTCGGGCTCTCCACCACCGAGGCCTGCGGTGACACGCCCCGCGTCATCCTCGGCTCGCCCGTCGCCGGGGTCGCCGCCGACGAGATCATCGACGGCACGCCCGCCATCGACGAGATCAATCGGCGCTTCATCGGCAACCCCGAGTTCTCGAACCTGCCGCGCAAGTTCAAGACCGCGGTCTCCGGCTCCCCGCAGCTCGACGTGGCGCACGAGATCAACGACATCGCGTTCGTCGGCGTGAACCACCCCGAGCACGGCCCCGGCTTCGACCTGTGGGTCGGCGGCGGCCTGTCCACCAACCCCAAGCTGGGCCAGCGCCTCGGCGCCTGGGTGCCGCTCGACGAGGTGCCGGACGTGTACGGCGGCGTCATCGGCATCTTCCGTGACTACGGCTACCGCCGCCTGCGCACCCGCGCCCGCCTGAAGTTCCTGCTCGCCGACTGGGGCACCGAGAAGTTCCGGCAGATCCTGGAGGACGAGTACCTCCAGCGGAAGCTGGTCGACGGCCCCGCGCCCGAGCAGCCCGCCGGCACCTGGCGCGACCACCTCGGCGTGCACCGCCAGAAGGACGGCCTCTTCTACGTCGGCTTCGCACCCCGCGTCGGCCGCGTGGACGGCGCGACCCTCACCAAGATCGCCGAGGTCGCGGGCGCACACGGCTCCGGCCGGCTGCGCACCACCGCCGAGCAGAAGATGATCGTGCTCGACGTGGCCGAGAACCAGGTCGAGTCGCTGGTGGCCGCTCTCGAGGCGCTGGACCTGAAGGTCAACGCGTCCCCCTTCCGGCGCGGCACCATGGCCTGCACCGGCATCGAGTTCTGCAAGCTCGCCATCGTCGAGACCAAGGCCCGCGGCGCCTCCCTCATCGACGAACTGGAGCGCCGCATCCCGGAGTTCGACGAGCCCCTCACCATCAACATCAACGGCTGCCCCAACGCCTGCGCCCGTATCCAGGTCGCGGACATCGGTCTCAAGGGTCAGCTGATGCTGGACGCGGACGGCAACCAGGTCGAGGGCTACCAGGTGCACCTCGGCGGCGCCCTCGGCCTCGAGGCCGGCTTCGGCCGCAAGGTCCGCGGCCTGAAGGTGACCGCCGACGAACTCCCCGACTACATCGAGCGCGTCATCAAGCGCTTCCAGGACCAGCGCGAGGACGGCGAGCGGTTCGCCACCTGGACCGCCCGCGCCTCCGAGGAGGCTCTCAAGTGAGCGAGCGCGCCGCCCCTTTCTACTGCCCGTACTGCGGTGACGAGGATCTGCGCCCCCACGAGACCGGCCACGGCGCGTGGGAGTGCGCCGCCTGCAACCGGGCTTTCCAGCTGAAGTTCCTCGGGCTCCTCTCCCGGGGTCTCACGACCGACGACGGTGGAGGTGACGAGATATGACGACTGCTCAGACCCGACGACGAACCGCCGAACAGCTCAAGGAACTCGCCGAGACGGCCGGCCGCGAACTGGAGGACGCCTCTCCGCTGGACATCCTCAAGTGGGCGACGGACACCTTCGGCGCCCGCTTCTGCGTGACCTCGTCCATGGAGGACGCGGTCGTCGCCCATCTCGCGTCCCGCGCCCTGCCCGGCGTGGACGTCGTGTTCCTCGACACCGGCTACCACTTCCCCGAGACCATCGGCACCGCGGACGCTGTGTCCGCCGTCATGGACGTCAACCTCATCACCCTGACGCCCCGGCAGACCGTCGCCGAGCAGGACGCCGAGTACGGCCCGAAGCTGCACGACCGCGACCCCGACCGGTGCTGCGCGCTGCGCAAGGTCAAGCCCCTCGAAGAGGGACTCGCCTCGTACGAGGCCTGGGCCACCGGGCTGCGCCGGGACGAGTCGCCGACCCGCGCGAACACCCCGGTCGTCGGCTGGGACGAGCGGCGCCAGAAGGTCAAGATCGCGCCGATCGCCCGCTGGACGCAGGACGACGTGGACGCCTACGTCGCCGAACACGGAGTCCTCACCAACCCCCTGCTCATGGACGGCTATCCGTCCATCGGCTGCGCCCCCTGCACCCGCCGGGTGGCGGAGGGCGAGGACGCCCGCTCGGGCCGCTGGGCCGGCAGCAACAAGACGGAATGCGGGCTGCACGGATGACCGACCACCAGGAGATACACGTGACCTTGGCGGACCCCGCTCCCTCCGCCGCGACGACCGGGGCCACCATCTGGCTCACGGGTCTGCCGAGCGCGGGCAAGACCACCATCGCCCATGAGCTGGCGTGCCGGCTGCGCGACGAGGGCCACCTCGTGGAGGTGCTCGACGGCGACGAGATCCGCGAGTTCCTCTCCGCGGGCCTCGGCTTCGACCGCGCGGACCGGCACACCAACGTGCAGCGCATCGGCTTCGTCGCCGAACTGCTCGCCTCCAACGGTGTGAAGGCCCTCGTGCCCGTCATCGCCCCGTACACCGACAGCCGCGAGGCGGTGCGCGGACGCCACCAGAAGGAAGGCACCGCGTACGTCGAGGTGCACGTCGCCACCCCGGTGGAGGTGTGCTCCGTACGGGACGTCAAGGGCCTGTACGCCAAGCAGGCCGCCGGTGAGCTCTCCGGACTCACCGGGGTCGACGACCCGTACGAAGAACCCGAGTCGCCGGATCTGCGGATCGAGTCGCACGAACAGACCGTGCAGGAGTCAGCGGCGGCGCTGCACGCGCTGCTTATCGAAAGGGGTCTGGCATGACGACCACCGCGCCCTCCTCGCTCGAGGAGACCGAAAGCCCTTACGCGCTCAGCCACTTGGACGCCCTGGAGTCCGAGGGTGTGCACATCTTCCGTGAGGTGGCGGGTGAGTTCGAGCGGCCGGTGATCCTCTTCTCCGGCGGCAAGGACTCCATCGTCATGCTGCACCTGGCGCTGAAGGCGTTCGCCCCGGCGGCGGTGCCCTTCACGCTGCTGCACGTCGACACCGGGCACAACTTCCCCGAGGTCATCGAGTACCGCGACCGCGTGGTCGCCGAGCACGGGCTTCGGCTGCATGTCGCCTCCGTGCAGGAGTACATCGACGCGGGCAAGCTGCGCGAGCGCCCCGACGGCACCCGCAACCCGCTGCAGACCGTGCCGCTGACCGAGGCCATCCAGCAGCACCGCTTCGACGCGGTGTTCGGCGGCGGCCGCCGGGACGAGGAGAAGGCCCGCGCCAAGGAGCGCGTCTTCTCGCTGCGCGACGAGTTCTCCCAGTGGGACCCGCGCCGTCAGCGCCCCGAACTGTGGCAGCTGTACAACGGCCGGCACGCCCCCGGCGAGCACGTCCGGGTCTTCCCGCTGTCCAACTGGACCGAGCTGGACGTGTGGCAGTACATCTCCCGCGAGGAGATCGAACTGCCGGAGATCTACTTCGCCCACGAGCGCGAGGTGTTCCAGCGCTCCGGCATGTGGCTGACCGCCGGCGAGTGGGGCGGGCCGCGCGCGGACGAGACGGTCGTCAAGCGCCAGGTGCGCTACCGCACCGTCGGCGACATGTCCTGCACCGGCGCCGTCGACTCCGACGCCACCAGCCTGCAGGCCGTGATCACCGAGATCGCCGCGTCCCGGCTCACCGAGCGGGGCGCCACCCGCGCCGACGACAAGATGTCCGAGGCCGCGATGGAAGACCGTAAGCGCGAGGGGTACTTCTAAATGAGCACGCACGCCGGGAACACCGAGAACGCCGGGAGCGCCGCCCAGTTGGGCGACCTGGCCGATCTCTCCGCCACCACCCTGCTGCGCTTCGCGACGGCCGGTTCCGTCGACGACGGCAAGTCCACTCTCGTCGGGCGTCTGCTGCACGACTCCAAGTCGGTCCTCACCGACCAGCTGGAGGCCGTGGAGCTCGCCTCCCGCAACCGCGGCTCGGCCGAGCCCGACCTGGCGCTGCTCACCGACGGCCTGCGCGCCGAGCGTGAGCAGGGCATCACCATCGATGTGGCGTACCGCTACTTCGCCACCGCGCGGCGCCGGTTCATCCTCGCCGACACCCCGGGGCATGTGCAGTACACCCGGAACATGGTCACCGGCGCCTCCACCGCCGAGCTCACCGTGATCCTGGTCGACGCCCGCAACGGCGTCGTCGAGCAGACCCGCCGGCACGCCGCCCTCGCCGCGCTGCTCCGGGTTCCGCACGTGGTGCTCGCGGTGAACAAGATGGACCTCGTCGAGTACGCCGAGCCCGTCTTCGCCGCCATCGCCGAGGAATTCACCACCTACGCCTCCGAGTTGGGCGTCCCGGAGATCACCGCCATCCCGATCTCCGCGCTCGCCGGGGACAATGTGGTGGAGCCGTCCGCGAACATGGACTGGTACGGCGGCCCCACCGTCCTCGAACACCTGGAGACGGTGCCGGTCAGCCACGACCTGGCCACCTGCCACGCGCGCTTCCCGGTGCAGTACGTGATCCGGCCGCAGACCGCCGAACACCCCGACTACCGGGGCTACGCGGGCCAGATCGCCGCGGGCGCCTTCCGCGTCGGCGAGTCCGTGACGGTGCTGCCGTCGGGCCGCACTTCGAAGGTCGTCGGGATCGACCTGCTCGGTACCCCGGTGGACGTGGCGTGGACGCCGCAGTCGGTGACGCTGCTCCTCGAGGACGACATCGACATCTCCCGCGGCGACCTCCTGGTGCCGTCCGGGGACGCGCCCGCCACCAGCCAGGACATCGAGGCGACCGTCTGCCATGTCGCCGACACCCCGCTCACGGTGGGTCAGCGGGTGCTGCTCAAGCACACCACCCGCACGGTCAAGGCCATCGTCAAGGACATCCCCTCGCGGCTGACCCTCGACGACCTGTCCCAGCACCCGGCGCCGGGCGAGCTCGTCGCCAACGACATCGGTCAGGTGCGGGTCCGTACCGCCGAGCCGCTCGCCCTCGACCCGTACGCGGACTCGCGGCGCACCGGCTCCTTCCTGCTGATCGACCCGGCCGACGGCACCACCCTCGCGGCCGGCATGGCGGGCGACTCGTTCGCCTCGAAGACCGCGACCAGCACCGAAGTGGACGACGAGGGCTGGGACTTCTGATGACCATCGATGTGTTCGCGACGTTCGCGAAGGAGGGCGGCCGCATCGGCAGCGGCGTCCTCGGCGCGGGTTCGGGCGGGGTCGCGCGATGTGCGCGATGACGTACGCGCACCGCATGCGCGCCCCGCAGCACTCCCCGTCACATCGACGAAGACCTGCCGACCTCCCGGCCTCCGCCCCCTGTTCGTCCAGGGGTACGTGAAGGCCGGGCCAACGAGAGGACCACCTCCCGTGTCTGCCAACCGCCCGACCGACGCCTCGTCGGCGCAGTCCGAGCTCTCCGACCGCCCGCGCGGCGCCCGCAGGGGCACCCGCACTGTGCGGCGCGCGCTCACCGCGGCCATCGCCCTGCCGCTGCTCGCCGTCGCCGTCACCTCCTGCGGCTACGGCTCCCAGGCCAAGGACGACGCCGAGAACGTCGCCAAGGGCAAGCCGATCGACAACCTCTCCGAGGTGAAGGTCGGTTACTTCCCGAACCTCACGCACGGCACAGCGCTCGTCGGCCTCCAGAAGGGCCTGCTGCAGAAGGAGCTCGGCGGCACCCAGATCAAGCCGTCCACCTTCAACGCCGGCCCGTCCGAGATCGAGGCGCTGGTCTCCAAGTCGATCGACATCGGCTTCATCGGACCCTCGCCGGCCATCAACGGCTACACCAAGTCGGCGGGCAAGGGGCTGCGGATCATCTCCGGCTCCGCGTCGGGCGGCGTGAAGCTCGTCGTGAACCCGGACAAGATCAAGAGCCTTGACGACGTCAAGGGCAAGAAGATCGCCACCCCGCAGCTGGGCAACACCCAGGACGTCGCGTTCCTCAACTGGATCGCCGAGCAGGGCTGGAAGGTCGACGCGCAGAGCGGCAAGGGCGACGTGTCCGTGGTCCGCACCGACAACAAGATCACGCCGGACGCCTACAAGTCGGGCTCCGTGGACGGCGCGTGGGTGCCCGAGCCGACCGCCTCCAAGCTGGTCTCCGAGGGCGGCAAGGTGCTGCTCGACGAGAAGGACCTGTGGCCTGACAAGCAGTTCGTGATCACCAACATCATCGTGTCGCAGGACTTCCTCAAGAAGCACCCGAAGGTCGTCGAGGCCTTCCTGCGCGGCACCGTGAAGACCAACAAGTGGATCGGCGCCAACCCGGACAAGGCCAAGGACGCCGCCAACGCCCGCCTCAAGCAGGAGTCCGGCAAGGCGCTCCCGGCGAAGGTGCTCGACCCGGCCTGGAAGTCGATCGAGTTCACCGACGACCCGCTGGCCGCGACGCTCGACTCCGAGGCGCGGCACGCCGTGAAGGCGGGGCTGCTCGAGGAGCCCGACCTCGACGGCATCTACGACCTGGGGCCCCTGAACAAGGTGCTGCGGGAAGAGGGCCAGCCCGGCGTCGAGGACTCCGGTCTCGGCGTCAAGTAGCCACCGCAACCCGACCGTTCCCAGGAGGTGACGATCATGGCCAGCACCCTCACCAAGGCCGAGGACCGTACCGCGGTGGCGCATGCCGCCCGCATCCAGCACGTGTCCAAGTCCTTCGGACGGCCCGGCGCGCAGCAACTCGTGCTCGACGACATCAGCCTCGATGTCGCACCGGGCGAGTTCGTCACGCTCCTGGGGGCCTCGGGCTGCGGCAAGTCCACCCTGCTCAACCTGGTCGCCGGGCTGGACGCGCCCACCGTGGGGTCCATCGAGACCCCCGGCGGGCGGCCCGCCCTGATGTTCCAGGAACACGCCCTCTTCCCGTGGCTCACCGCGGGCAAGAACATCGAACTGGCGCTGCGCCTGCGCGGCGTACCCAAGAACGACCGCCGCGACGAGGCCGAGCGGCTGCTCGGCCTGGTCCGGCTGACCGGCGCCCACGGCAAGCGGGTGCACGAACTGTCCGGCGGTATGCGCCAGCGCGTCGCCCTGGCCCGCGCGCTCGCCCAGGACAGCCAACTGCTCCTGATGGACGAGCCGTTCGCGGCGCTCGACGCGATCACCCGTGACGTACTGCACGACGAACTGACCCAGCTGTGGCATGAGACCGGCCTCTCCGTCCTCTTCGTGACCCACAACGTGCGTGAGGCGGTCCGCCTCGCGCAGCGCGTGGTGCTGTTGTCTTCCCGTCCCGGGCGGATCGCCCGGGAGTGGACCGTGGACATCCCGCAGCCGCGCCGTATCGAGGACACCGCCGTCGCGGAACTGTCCGTCGAGATCACCGAACAACTCCGTGGGGAGATCCGCCGCCATGGCCAGCACTGAGACCTCCACCCAAAGCTCCACGCGCAGGGGCGGCGCCGGCACGGCCGCGCTGTCCGGGCTCGCGGGCCTCGAAGCGGGTCTCGACGCCCTTGAGACCGCGGTGGTCACGAGCACCCCGCGCAGCGAGGTCCTCCGCCGCAAGGTCCTGCCTCCCGTCGTCGCCGTCGCGCTGGTCCTGGTGGTCTGGCAGGTGCTGACCTGGACGCAGATCGTCGACCCGTACAAGCTGCCGTCGCCGTCGGCCGTGTGGTCCGAGGTGGTCGACGCCTGGCTGCAGGGCACGCTGCTCGACTACATCTGGACCAGCCTCTGGCGGGGCGTCTCCGGCTTCCTGCTCGCCCTCGTCATCGGCACCCCGCTGGGTCTGCTCGTCGCCCGGGTGCGTTTCGTGCGTGCCGCGATCGGGCCGATCCTGTCCGGCCTGCAGTCGTTGCCGTCGGTGGCCTGGGTGCCGCCGGCCGTGCTGTGGCTGGGTCTGAACGACTCGATGATGTACACCGTGATCCTGCTCGGCGCGGTCCCGTCCATCGCCAACGGTCTGGTCGCCGGTGTCGACCAGGTGCCGCCACTGTTCCTGCGGGCAGGCCGCACCCTGGGCGCCACCGGGGCGCGCGGCACCTGGCACATCGTGATGCCCGCGGCGCTGCCCGGATACCTGGCCGGTCTGAAGCAGGGCTGGGCGTTCTCCTGGCGCTCCCTGATGGCCGCGGAGATCATCGCCTCCTCCCCCGAACTGGGCATCGGTCTCGGCCAGTTGCTGGAGAACGGCCGCACCAACAGCAGCATGTCCATGGTGTTCCTCGCCATCTTCCTGATCCTCATCGTGGGCATCGCCATCGATCTGCTCGTCTTCAGCCCGCTTGAGCGCCGCGTACTGCGCAGCCGTGGTCTCCTCGGCAGGAGCTGACCGTCATGCACCGCCTGAGCCTTCCGTCGTCACCCGCCGTGCCGGGCCGAGGCGCCACCGCGCCCGTGCTGCTCGTCATCGCCCACGGCAGCCGGGACCCGCGCCACGCCGCGACCGTGCACGCGCTCGTACGCCGCGTGCGGTCGCTGCGGCCGGGCCTCCGGGTGGAGACCGGGTTCCTCGACTTCAACGCCCCGTCGGTGACCGGGGTGCTTGAGGGCCTCGCCGCGGACGGGGTCCGCGACGTGGTGGCGCTGCCCCTGCTGCTGACCCGCGCCTTCCACGCGAAGGCCGACATCCCCGCCGTCCTGCACGAGGCGTCCGCCCGCCTGCCGCACCTGCGGATACGCCAGGCCGAGGTGCTCGGTCCCGCACCGCTGCTCCTGGACGCCTTGGAGCGACGGCTGTACGAGGCGGGCCTGACGCCCGCCGACAAGAGCTCGACCGGGGTCGTCCTGGCCTCAGCGGGCTCCTCAGACCCGGAGGCGATCGCAGTGATCGCAGAAATCGCGCGGGAGTGGCGGCGCACCGGTTGGTGTGCCGTGCGGCCTGCGTTCGCCTCCGCATCTCTGCCCCGCACGGAGGACGCCGTGCGGGAGCTTCGGGCCGAGGGCGTCCGCCGGGTCGCGGTGGCGCCGTATGTCATCGCCCCCGGGTTCCTGCCCGACCGCATCGCCCACGGCGCCCGGTCGGCCGGCGCGGACGTACTCGCCGGGGTGCTCGGCTCGGCGCCGGAGTTGGCCCGGCTGCTGCTGACCCGGTACGACAGCGCGGCGTCGGCGAGGACACGGGTCGTGGCCCTGTCGGCGTGACGGGTTGCGGTTGGCTTCGCTTGGCTTGGCGCGGGTTTGCGTTCGGGTTCAGGGACGAGTTCGGTTCGGGTTCGGGCTAGCTCGACTCGGGCTCGGGGTCCGGCTCGGGATCGGGCTCAGGCGGCGGCCAGCGTGGGGCGTCCCTTCTCGTACACGGTGAGGCCCTTCGTCAACTTGAGGGGTACCAGGATGAGTTCGACGACCAGCGCCTTCCACGCGTAGACCAGGTTGACCGCCTTCGTCGCGTACACACACGGGACGTTGATCAGCACTCCGAGGAGTGGCAGTCGGCGTCTGCGGGCCGCGTACAGCAGCGGTGGCAACGTCAGCAGGGTCTCCGCCGCCAGCCACAAGCCCAGGGACTCGGCGAGCGGCTGCGTGCCGAAGGCCGCCGCCAGGAACGGTGTCGCCCACCACAGCGGGGCCGTGACGATCTCCACCAGGGCGAGCAGCACCCACAGGGCCAGCATCGGCTTCGCCGTGATCATCCGCGGCAGGTGCAGTCGGACGTTCTGGCAGAACCCCGCCATCCAGCGCCAGACCTGCTTGCGCAGATAGGTGAGGCTCTCCGGGTCCGCCGCCCAGGCGACGGCGTCGCTGACGTAGACCGCCCTCCGGCCCTCGATCTGCCGGGACCAGGTGTAGTCCATGTCCTCCACGATGGTGCGCTCGGGGAAGCCGCCCGAGGCGATCAGTTCGTCCCGTCGGAACACCGAGCAGCAGCCCGAGCACACCATGGGACTGCCGGCGGCGTGCTGGATGGGGCGGTGCCAGTGAAACCCGAAGAGATATTCCACGGAACGGCCGCGCTCCCAGATGGTGCGGGCGAAGCGCGTCTGGACGTTGCCCGCGGCGATGGCCACCTCGGGGTCGTCGAAGACCGCCGTGGTGCGTTCGATGTAGTCGGGCGCGAGGACGGTGTCCGCGTCCACCGCTAGCACCAACTCCGTTTCGCAGTACGCCAACGCGTAGTTCTGCGCCTTGGCCTTGCTGCCCTGGTTCCGCGGTGGCCGGAGCACGGTCGCGCCGTACGCGGCCGCGACCTCGCCCGTGCGGTCGTCCGAGGCGTCGTCGACGACGATGACCTCGCTCGGCCGCTTCGTCTGCGCGGCCAGTGATTCGAGGGTGGCGGGCAGTCCCTCCTCCTCGTTGTGCGCCGGCACGACCACGGTCACGCCCGGGACGCTCCCGGAGGCCGTGTCCGTCCGGGTCCGCCGGTCGGCTCCGTCGGTCCGGGCGTGCGCGGCCGCGCGCCCTCGCCCCGCGCTGCCCCTCCGGTGCCGTCCTGTCCTCATCAATGCTGTGCTCACCGCGCTGCTCCCCCGCTGGTCATCGGATCGTCGGTCGCTTCGTCGTCCCGTATCCGGGTGCGGACGACACTGACCGCGAGGACGACCAGGCCCACCGCGCCGTAGATGAGCGTGCTGATACCGATGAACGGCAGACCGCCGTGCATCTCCTCACCCCCGTAAGGAATTTGGTGCCGAGCCCCGCGAATGGCCGCGGGATGGATCGGGTGTCGCGCCTGAACTCGCCGCGAAGTCCCGCCAGTTCGCCGGTGAGACGGGCTTGCTGCGGATGTTCGCTGCGGTCCAGGCATCACTCACGCTAGCCCGAATCCGCCGATTCATCCGGAACGCCAAATTCCTGTGGATAACTCGCCGGACGGCCGCCGGTCGGTCTCTTTCGCCGGCCTCGTTCGCGGACGCCCGACCACCCTCATGGCGCGCTCCGCCCGCTGGGATACCGTCCGCGCATGACCAGCCCGCACCCCAAGAACAGCACCCCCAGCGCCCCCAGCACCCAAAGCAGCACGGCGGACACCACCGACACCGCCACGCGCGTGGCGCGTACCGCTGACGCCCTGCAAGCGATGCGCCCGCTCATGCTCGGCGGGGACCTTCCCGTACGTCGACTCGGCTTCGGCACCGGCCAGTTGACCGGGGCCGGCTACTGGGGCCCGCGCGGGGACGCGGCGGACGCCGTCGCCGTGCTGCGCAGGGCCGTGGAGTTGGGGGTGACCCTCGTCGACACCGCGGACAACTACGGGCCATCACTCGCCGAGGAGCTCGTCGCCGAGGCCCTGCACCCGTACGCGGACGATGTCGTGGTGGCCACCAAGGGCGGAGTCGTACGTACCGGCCCCGATCTCTGGCACATCGACGGCAGCCCGCGCCGACTGCGGGAGATGTGCGAGGCGAGTCTCAGGCGGCTGCGGGTGGAGACGATCGACCTGTACCAGTTGCACCGGTTCGACCCGGACGTGCCGATGGCCGACCAGCTCGGTGCGCTGGCCGAGCTCCGGAGCGAGGGCAAAATCCGGCACATCGGCCTGAACACCATCGGCGTCGAGCAGTTGGAAGCCGCGTTGGAGATCACGGAGATCGCGTCCGTGCAGAATCGCTACAACCTGCTCGACCGCGCCGACGAGCGACTGCTCAGGCTCTGCGAGGAACGCGGTATCGCATTCCTGCCCTGGTTCCCCCTCGGTCACGGCCGTCTCACCAGCGATCCGGAGTGCGCCCGGATCGCGCGCTCGCACGACGCGACACCCGGACAGATCGCGCTTGCCTGGCTGCTGCGGCACTCACCCGTGCTCTGCCCGAGCCCCGGCACCGGATCTCTCGCCCACCTGGAGGAGAACCTGGCGGCCGCGACGATCCGGCTCACCGACGACGACATCGCCCAGCTGGACGCCTTGACCGACTGAGCCCTCAGCCCGCCGGAGCCTCGAACAGCGTGCCCTGGTGGAACCAGAGCAGCCAACCCGTTCGAGTGAGCCGCCACAGGGAACTCCGGTGCGCGGTCCGCCCGTTGTCATCAGTGTCGAAGGTCAAATGGACCAGGTCGTCCGCGAGTTGGACGCCGCGCATGCCGGAGGTGGTGATGGTGCTGTTCCCCGGTTCCTCCTGCTCGGTGAGCGCCGCGATGATCGCGTCCCGGTCCCACCGTCGCCCCGATGCCCCGATCTCGGAGAAGTCGGGATGGAGCAGCGCGCCGAGCAGCTCCGGCGAGTTGCGCACCTCCGGGGCGAGCAGGCGCAGTTCACCCTCGATGGCGGCCTCGACCGGCGGCAGGCCCTCAGGCATGGGTGAGCTCCACGAGTTTGGCGACGGTGTTCCAGTTCCGGCTGGTGGCGACCAGCCCCTTCAGGAGGGCGGGCCGGGCGAGCGCGTCGCCGAGTTTGGAGCGTCCGAGGCCGTCGGGCGCGTAGAGATACAGCGCCCGGTCCCCGAGCTTGAAGTCCTCGGGGGCGTACGCCAACGGGTCGACGGACGCGAACCGTTCGGGTCCGACCGCTTCGGAGAAGTACGTGACGTGCAGCTGCTTCGCTTCGAGGGTGTCGGCGGGAAAGGGGCAGGCGTCGGCGACGGCCCGGAGATACGCGCCGTCCCTGACGAGCACGTCCACGGAGAAGCCGAAATGCTGCGCGAGGGTCGCGGTGATGTCGGCGGCGAGAGTGTCCTCATCACCGTGGTCACTGTCGAAGACGGCGTTGCCGCTCTGGAGATGGGTGCGTACGTCGCGGAGTCCGAGTTCCGTGAGGAGCGTGCGGAGTTCGGCCATCGGGACACGCTTGTGGCCCCCCACATTGATCCCGCGAAGCAGCGCCGCATACATGGTCATGGCCACACCCTAGACAGACGGGCCCACGGATCGAGGCGCGCCCGCGTAGTGCCACAAAAGCGGGTGCGTGGTGCGGGCACGACGAAGGCGGCCGTCGTGCCCCGTGGGGGTTGGCACGACGACCGCCGGTTCTGAAATCTCCCGGAGCCCAGGGAAGCGGGCTCCGGGAGGTTTTCACAGCGCCATGGGGATCACCCCTGGCCGCGAGGGCGAGTTGGTCGGGCTCACCCTCCGGCCAGGACGTTCACCCCGGCTCCCTCGGCCCGGCCGACATCGGCAAGTGCGGCGGACCGAGGGGCTTTCAGCACAGCGAGGAGGTGTTACTCGACGACCTTGAGCAGCTTGTTGGGCGTGCCCTCGCTCGGGTTCGAGATCTTGTCCGGCGTGGCACCCTCGGTCAGGGCCGTGGAGACCTGCTCCGGGGTGGCGTCCGCGTGGCCACCCAGGTAGACGGCGGCGGCACCCACGACGTGCGGGGTGGCCATCGACGTACCCGAGATGGTGTTCGTGGCCTCGTCATCGGTGTTCCAGGAGGACGTGATGTCCGAGCCCGGAGCGTAGATGTCCACGATCTCGCCGAAGTTGGAGAAGTCCGACTGCTCGTCCGTGTTGGTGGAGGAGGCGACCGTGATGGCCTCCTTCACGCGGGCCGGGGAGCCCTGGCTGGCGTCCGAGGACTCGTTGCCCGCAGCGACACCGTAGGTGACGCCCGACGCAATGGACTTGCGGACGGCCTCGTCGAGGGCCTCGTCGGCGCCGCCGCCGAGGCTCATGTTGGCGACGGACGGGCCCTCGTGGTTCTCGGTGACCCAGTCGATGCCCGCGACGACGCCCTCGGTGGTGCCCGAGCCGTTGTCGTCCAGGACGCGGACGGCGACGATCTTCGCCTTCTTGGCGACACCGTGGGCGGCGCCCGCGATGGTGCCGGCGACGTGGGTGCCGTGGCCGTTGCCGTCGTCGGCGCTGTCGTCGTTGTCGACGGCGTCGAAGCCGTGCGTGGCGCGACCCTCGAAGTCCTTGTGGCTGATGCGGACACCGGTGTCGATGACGTACGCGGTGACGCCCTCGCCGGCGGCGTCGGGGTACGTGTACTTCTTGTCGCCCTCGGTGTCGGCCTGGTCGATACGGTCCAGACCCCAGGACGGCGGGTCGTCCTGCGTGGCGTCGATCGTGAACTTCTTGTTCTGCACGACCTTGGACACGGACGGGTCGGCGGCCAGGCGCTTGGCCTCGGTCTCCGAAAGGCCGGAGGCGGAGAAGCCGTTGACGGCCGAGGAGTAGTTGCGCTTCAGGGAGCCGCCGTACTCCTTGGCGAGGTCCGTCTTGCTGCTCTTGTTCGCCTTTTCGTCGAGCATGACGATGTAGGAGCCGGAGACGGCGCCCTTGGCGTTGGCACCGTAGATCTTGCCCTCGGCCACCGGCGCAGCACCCGCGAAGGAGCTGGCGAAGACGGTGACGCCTACTGCGGTCGCAGCGGTGGCTATCGCCGCGGTGAGCTTGAGAGAGCGAGCACGCTTGTGAGTTGCCATGAAGAGGGGTCTCCTCGTGGTGGGGGGTTGTGGGGGGTAAGCGTTACTGCGTCAACCCCCGTAGACCCGGAAGATCTCCGGGGGTTGGGACGAAACCCTGTCGGATTGACGCGCGCAGATCAATACCTACATACACCTGTGACTTGTTCAACAAGGTTCTGTAATAACAAATGGGACGCTCTGCGCATAACGCAGAGCGTCCTTGTTACGAACGGCTGAAAGTTCACTTCCGCAGACCGAGATGGTCGAGAGAAACGACCGCCGAATCAGGACAGAAGCCCTGACACCGGGTCAACTCACCGTGCGGCACGGCCACCTCGAACGCCGCGCATCCGACCCGGCCAACTCGAGTCGCGCGGCCCGGATCGAGCGGTGCGAACCAAGCGGTGCGAATCGGGCGGTGCGGATCAAGCGGCAGCGGCCAGCTTGCGCTGCTCGAAGCTGTCGATCGTCCGCGAGAAATCCCGCGTCGAAAGCAACAGTTTGTAGATGATGGCGAGTTCGAAGACGAGCAGCAGGGCGCCCCCGACGATGGTCGCCGGAATCACCACGTCGAAGATCGGGCCGATGATGAAAACGGCCATCTGGAACTCGATACCGCTCACCAGGTGCGTACGGATGCGCTTCCGCAGGAGGTACGACCGGCAGCGCAGGTACCACGAGAAGCGGCGCCTGAACTCCTGGTGGAGGTCGATGACTTGGGCCTTGCGGGCGGACGGGACCGTCTCCTCCGCCTCATCCGCCTCCCCGTCGCCCTGCACGAGCGAACCCTGCGCGAGGGAGCCCCGCGCCGCCTGCAGGTCCTGCTCGATGTCCGCCTCGGGGTTGTCCCTCAGCAGATCCTCCATGAACGCGAGCTCCGCCTCGTTCTCGGCTCGACGCGCCTCGCGCATACGCGACTTGATCTGCTTGCGCATGGAGTGGCGGATCTTGAAGATCTCCAGGGAGTTGATGTACCGCAGCGTGTCGAGACCGACCACCGCCAGGGCCAGCCAGATGTAGACGGTCTCGCCGGTGCGCTGGTACTGGCCCGCCATCAGGGCGACCGCGCAGACCATGACTCTGATCCGGTCGAAGACGAAGTCGAGCCAGGCGCCGAAGACCGAACCCGTACCGGTGAGTCGGGCGACCTTGCCGTCCATGCAGTCGCAGATGAAGCTCAGGTGGTAGAGAACCGCGCCCGCGATCAGCCAGCGCCAGTCACCGAGGGCGAAGCACGCGGCGGAGCCGAGGCCGAGCAGGAACGCGGCCCAGGTGATCTGGTTCGGGGTGATGCGGGTGCGCAGCGCTGTCTGCCGCACCAGCGGGGTCGCGACCGGGTCGACAAGGAGCACGGTCCACCAGGCGTCGCGCTTCTTCTCGGTGATGCGGCGTACCTCGGAGAGAGGCGGTATGTCTCGGCGCATGTCAACTTCCTGGCGTTCGAATGGAGTTCACTTCAAGCTAGGAAGGTTGTTGACCAAGGAACAAGATGCGCCGCGTACAACCTTTACCGAGGGGTAAGGGTCGTAGGTTCAAGACGAGTCAATGGCCTAGAAAGGCCAGAGGGCTGTTACCTGAGCGTTATAGTCCCAGCCCTCGGCCCTTCCAGCACCCGCGCCACCCGCCGCACGCGCCCCTCGTACGCGGACCGACGCACCCGTCGACTCACCGCCTCGGCAACTCCGCCTCGATCAGGTCGGCGGCGCGCGGAGTGCCGCCCTCGGTGGCCATCTGCTCCTGGATGACCCGCAGTCGCCGCGCCACTTCGGGGTCCGCGACGAGTTCGAGCACAGCGCCGCGCAGCGCCTCGGCGGTGACCTCCTCGGTCGGGAACTGCCGCGCGACACCGAGCGCCGCCAGCATGTCCGCGTTGCCGAACTGGTCGACGGCCTGCGGCACGGCGACCATCGGAGTCGCGGTGGCGAGGCCCTCCTGGCTGCCGCCCGCACCGGCGTGTGTGATGAACACGTCGGCCTCCTTCAGGATGGCCAACTGCGGGACCCAGCGGCGCACTTCGACGTTGGACGGGATCTCGCCGAGCTCACCCTCGTCGACGTGCTTGCCGATCTGCAGCACGAGGTGCCAGCCCGGAAGGTCACCGAACGCCTTGACGCACTCCCGGTAGAACGCCGGCCGCTTGGTGAAGGACGAGCCGAGCGAGGCCAGCGCGACCTTCTCCGCCCCGGCCGGCCGCTGCCAGTCGCCCTGCGCGGAACGGTCGCCCTGGCAGGCGCCGACGAATGTGTGCACGTTCTCGTCGACGCGGTCGGCGTTCGGCTGCAGGGCCTTGGGGATCAGTACGAGCGAGCACGGCGGGCGGCCCACGAACGGGTCGGGCGCCTGATCGACACCGTTCTCCCGGAGCCACGCCTCGAAGCGCGCGAAGTACGCCTGCCCGCGCTCGGTCTCCTTGAGGTCGCGGTAGAGCGGCTCACCCACCTCCTCCTCGTACCCCTCCCAGGCGACCAGGTTCGGCGAGAGCGAGATCTCGGGGACTCCCCACCGGCGGGCGAGAACCCGGGCCGGGTAGGACGTGATGTCGTGCAGGACGAGATCGGGTTCGTCACCCTCGTAGGCCTTGGCGAGCTGCGGCAGCGCGTTGATCGCGTCGTTGAGGAACGGCTCGATGTTGTCGATGAGCGTGGTGCCCCAGGCCTCCGGATCGTCGTCCGGGGAGGGCAGGGTCGTCGTGTAGAGAACGGGTTCCGCACCGGCCTCGGCCACCTTCTCCTCGAAGAGGTGCGGGATGGCGTACGTGACCCGGTGCCCACGGGCGACGAGCTCGCGGATCACTTCGAGGCTCGGGTTCACGTGCCCGTGGGCGGCGATGGAGAACATGGCGATATGGGCACGCTTACGAGAAGTCATGCCGCAACCGTATGCGAGACGATACGTCTCGTGCAAGCAAATTAAGACGCACCGTCTCGCCTACGGCACTGGGCGGATCCGAGGTGGATCCGACGTGGATCCAAGGCGGGATCCGAGGCGGATCCGAGGCGGGGTCTGAAGCGGATCCGAGGTGGGATCCGCCACCGCCCACCGTCGACCGCCTATCTCTGATAGCGAGCCAGCACCAGATTCCCGTCCTCGACCAGCCGTTTCCTCAGCTCGGCCGCGTCGATGGCCCCGCTGTAGTACTCCTGCAGCGCCGGGGTCGCCACCTTGTCCTTCCACTCCGGATACCCGCGTACCGACTGCGCGGGCGCCGATCTCAGGTGCGCCGCGAGCGCCGTACCGGTCGCCCAGTCGTTCTTGTCCGTATGCAGCGCCGGGTCCTTCAGCGCCTCGGTGCCGGTCGGCAGCATCCAGTCGCCCTGAGCGAGGCGCACCGTGTTCTCGGGCTGCAACAGGAAGTCGATGAATTCCATCGCTTCCTTCTTGTGCGGGCTGTCCTCGGCGATGGAGAGCGTCTGCGGGCTGACCCCCTGGGTGAGCCCCTCGGCCCCGGCGGGCGCGGGCAGCACCTGCCAGTCGAAACCGTCGGGCGCCTGCTGGACGATCTGCTGGCGGTACGAGAAACCCAGCGGCACCATCGCGTACTTACCGCCGAAGAATCCCGGCAGCGTGTCCGAACCGCCCATGCCGAGTGTCGAACTCGACGCGCTCCTGTCCGAGTTGACCTGCGCGCGTACGGTGCCGGGCACCACCTGGTCGGCCGCGTCGAAGCGGATCTTCACCTTCCCGTCCGCGCCGCGGTGGAAGACCTGGCCGCCCGTCGACAGGGAGAGGTTGAGCGTGGCCGACACCGGCTCCTTGAGCGGCCAGGCCACACCGTACTTGCCGTCGCCGCTCAGCTCCTTGGTGATCTTCCGGAACTCCGGCCAGGTCCACGGCTTCTCGGCCGTCGGAATCCGTACGCCCGACTTCTTCAGCCACTTCGCGTTGGCGATCAGCACGCGCGGCTCCTGCAGGAACGGCACTCCGTAGACCCCCTTGTCGAAGGTCGCCGTATCCCAACTGCGCTGCGGAATATCGGACTTCATACGCTCCGGCAGCAGCTTCCGGAGATCCGCGAGATAGCCGCCGTACGCGAAGTCCGCGAGGTCGTCCGAGGCGTCATGGATGATGTCCGGCGCCTCACCGCCCTCGAAGGACGTGAGCAGTTGGTCGTGCACGCTGTCCCAACTGCCCTGGACGTACTTGACCTGGACATCGGGGTGGGCGGCGTTCCACTCCTTCACCAGTTCCTTGTTGGCGTCGACCGACTCCTTCTGCCAGGCCAGGGACTGGAACTGCAGAGTGATCCGGCCGTCCGTGTCCTCGGAGCCGCCGGAGCAGCCCGTGAGGAGCAGCCCGAGCGCCGTCGCCGCCGCGGCAAGCAGCCGTGCCCGGGGGCGTGTTCGGGTTCGCGTTCCGATTCGCGTTCCGGTTCGCGTTCCGGTTCGCGTTCCGGTTCGCGTTCCGATTCGCGTTCCGGTTCGCGTTCGCAGCCGTGCGCCCATCAGTGCTTCACCGCCCCGGCCAGCATGCCGCCCGTGATGCGCTTCTGGATGAGCGCGAAGATGACGAGCGAGGGAATGGTCGCGAGGAACGCGGCCGCGGCCAGCGGCCCCAGGTCGGCCACGCCCTCGGTACCGATGAAGCGGTTCAGGATGACCGGCAACGTCTGCTTCTCCGGGGTCTTGAGCAGGACGAGCGCGAAGAAGAACTCGTTCCATGCGGTGATGAAGGCGAACATCGCGGTCGCCACGATGCCGGGCGCGAGCAGCGGCGCGGTCACCGAGACCAGCGTGCGTATCTTGCCCGCCCCGTCCACGGACGCGGCCTCCTCCAACTCCGGTGGTACGGCGCGCACATAGCCGACGAGCATCCACAGCGCGAACGGCAGCGCCCACACCACGTACACCATGATCAGACCCGGCAGGGAGTTGATCAGGTGGAGGTTCTTCAGGATCAGGAAGAGCGGAATGATGATCAGGACGAACGGGAAGGCCTGGCTGATCACCACCCAGCCGGTGGCCGCCTTGGCGAGGCGGTTGCGGTGACGCGCCATCACGAACGCCATCGGCGTCGCGATCACCACCGCGACCAGGGCCGCACTGACCGCCACGAGCAGCGAGTTGGTCATCGCCTGCAGCAGCGGCTGCTCCTCGAAGGCCTGCCGGAAGTTGTCGAGCGTGGGGTCCTTCGGGATCCAGGTGGGGTGGAGGCTGCCCAGCTCCTTGGTGGGCTTGAACGCCGTGGAGATCAGCCAGGCGAACGGGAAGGCCAGGAAGACGAGATACGCCGCCAGCGCCACGTACTGCGCGGCGCGCGCCGACTTTTTCGTACGCATCATGCCTCGTCGCCTCCCTTCAGCCGGCCCACGAGGTAGACCGCGAGGATCACCGAGATCACCGCGACCATCACGCAGCCCATCGCCGCCGCGTAGCCGAACTGGCCGTAGCGGAAGGCCTCTTCATAGGCGAACAGCATCGGAAGGCGGGTACGGCCACCAGGTCCGCCCTGCGTGAGCACGTACACGAGGGCGAAGGAGTTGAAGTTCCAGATGAAGTTCAACGCCGTGATGGAGAGGGCGACCGGCTTGATCGCCGGCCAGGTGACGGTACGGAACCGGCGCCAGGCGCCCGCTCCGTCCATGGCGGCCGCCTCGTGCAGTTCGCGCGGGGTGTTCTGCAGCCCGGCGAGCAACGCGACCGTCGTCTGCGGCATTCCGGCCCAGACCCCGACGACGATCACGGCGAACAGCGCGGTGGTCGTGCCGGTCAGCCAGTCCCGGCCTTCGCCCAGGCCGAGGTTGGCGAGCGTTTCGTTGAGCACGCCCGCGTCGGGGTGGTAGACGAGCCGCCACATGATGCCGACGACGACCTCGGGCATCGCCCACGGAATGATCGCGAGCGCCCGCGCCAGCCAGCGGAAGCGGAGGTTCTGGTTGAGGAGCAGGGCCAGACCGAGAGCCAGGAAGAACTGCGGCACGGTCACACCGACCGCCCACAGCAGGCCGATCCGGAACGAGTCCCAGAACAGCGTGTCGTGCAGCAGGTCCTGGAAGTTGAGGGCACCGACCCACTGCGTGGCCGACGTACGGCCCGACTGCGCGTCGGTGAAGGAGAGCGCGATGCCGTACAGCAACGGGCCGACGCTCAGCACCAAAATGGGGATCAGCGCGGGCAGCACCAGGAACCACGCACCGTGGTCCACGGATCTGCGTACGCGCTGTTGCTTCACAGACCGCTTCGTCGCGGTCGCCAATGCCACGGGATCGGCTCCTTTGGGCGGTTGATCAGGGAATGGCCTGCCCGTCTCCCGCCACCGCCCTTCCGAGGAAGCGTTTCTCGCCGTGATCTGTCGCGGGCGGCCTCCGTCATCGTGCTGACGGGCCGTGAGTACGTCAAGCGTCCGCGCACACCTTGTGGCCTGTGCGAATGCCCTTCGGTGAGCTGCGAAACTGGTCCTCGTACACAGTGATCGGCGATGCGCTCGGCGGGGTCGGTGACGGTAGGTGCGCCTCCGCTTGGTCGCGCGTCTCCCGCCGCCGTGCGCGGCACGCTCCAGGAGGCGGACATGGACGAGGCACGGGCGCGTGATGTGCTGGCCGGGGCAGGCGTGGCGAGCGACGCGGAGTTGCTCGCCCTGGGCGAGAACGCGGTGTTCGCCACCGGTGACCTGGTGGTGAAGGTCGGCCGGGCGGCGCCCGAACTGCTCGACCGGGCCCGGCGCGAACTGGGCATCGCCCGCTGGCTCGAGGACCACGACGTCCCCTCGGTGCGGGCCGCCGAGCCCGAACCGCGCCTTGTCGACGGTCATCCGGTGACGCTGTGGCACCGTCTCGGTGCCGCGCTGCGACCGGCCGAGCCCGCCGATCTGGCCGAACTGCTCCGCCAGGTACACGCATTGCCCTCCCCCTCCTTCGAACTTCCGCGCCGCGAACTCCTCGGCGGCGTCGAGCGCTGGCTGCGCCTCGCGGGCGACGCGATCGAGCGGTCCGACGCGGACTATCTCCGTGAGCGCCGGGACGGTTTCGCCGCGGCGGCCGCGGCGCTCACTCCGCACCTGCCCCCTGGCCCGATCCACGGCGACGCCCTGCCCCGCAACGTCCATGTCGGTCCCGACGGCCCGGTCCTGGTCGACCTGGAGACGTTCTCCGCCGACCTGCGGGAACACGACCTGGTGGTCATGGCCCTGTCCCGGGACCGGTACGGCCTGCCGGTCGAGGCGTACGACGCGTTCGTCACGGCCTACGGCTGGGACGTACGGGAGTGGGACGGGTGCGCGGTGCTGCGCGGGGCACGCGAAACGGCGAGCTGCGCCTGGGTGGCCCAGCACGCGCCCACCAACCCCAAGGCCCTGGCCGAGTTCCGCAGGCGGGTGGCGTCATTGCGGGACGGTGACGCGGAGGTGCGCTGGTATCCGTTCTGAGCGGCGGGTCGGCCGAGTTGGTCGAGTCGCGGAGGCACCCGGTCCGGATCGGCCGACCCGGTCCGGAACGACCAGACCGACCGGACCGACCACCAGCCCAAGGCGCTCAGGTCAGCCCAACCACCCACCCAGCGAGCCCTGTTCAGCCCGATATATCCCGAAGCGGCCACGTGCCGTCGATGACCGCAGCCGTATCGCCCTTGCCGCGCAGGAACTTCTGGAAGTCCGCCGCCCATTCCGCGTACCACTCGATCTGGCGGCGGTGCAGCTCGGCGGGGCCCACCGTGCCGGCCTTCGGGTGGCGGTCCGCTATGGCGCAGGCGACACGGGTCGCGGCGAGGGCATCGGCCATCGCGTCGTGCGCGGAGTCGAGCCGCACGCCGTACACCGCGCAGACCGCTTCGAGGTTCCGCTTCCCCTTGCGGTACCGGTCGACCGCGCGGTCGATGGTGTACGGGTCGATCACCGGCGCCGGGCCGGTCCCGCCGAGACGGTCGCGCAGGGACGGCAGCTCGTACCGCTGAAGCTCCGCGGAGAGCAGCGTCAGGTCGAACGCGGCGTTGTACGCCACCACCGGGACGCCCGCCAGCCAGTACCCGGCGAGCGCGGCGGCCAGCTCGTCGGCCACCTGGTCGGCCGGGCGGCCCTCCGCCCGCGCCCGCTCGTTGCTGATGCCGTGCACGTCGACGGCCTCTTGCGGTATGGGCACACCCGGGTCGGCCAGCCATTCGCGGCGCCCCATCGGCTCCCCGCCCTTGACCTCGACCAGCGCGCCGGTGACGATCCGCGCCTCGCGCGGGTCCGTGCCCGTGGTCTCCAGGTCGAAGCCGATCAACAGCTCCTGGTGCCAGCCCATCCGTGGCCCTCCTTCGTGATGCTCTCCCCCATGTGCGTTTCACGATGCCATGCGCCACTGACAATCCGACCGGCGCGTTCCGATTCGGCTCCTGAGCTGCGGTTCTGAGCTGCGGGTCCTGGGCCGCGAGTCCTGAGCCGCGGGTCAGCGTCGGCCCCACCGCGACCCGCGTTCGGCCGCGGCCTACGCCCGACCTGCCCCCGGCCTACCTCCGGCCTACCTCTGGCCTACCTCCGGCCTACGGAGACGGCGTCCCCGCCCGCCGCTCAGGCCCGGTCACGACACCGGGCGTGAGTCCGCCCACACGGCCTCGAACTCCTCGCGGTAGATCTCGAAAAGCCCGTGCTCGCCGCCCTCGCCGGCCTTGACGACCCTGCCGCCGCCACGCAGCACGAGCACCGGCGCCTCCATGCCGCGGGCGCGCCGCAGATACGGCTGGACCACGGCGACGCCGTCCGAGCCGTCGCCGTCGACCAGATACGCGGTGAACCGTGGCGTCTCGTCGAACACCTGGATCTGGAAAGCCCCGGGATCGCGCAGACGTGAACGCACCCGGCGCATATGGAGAATGTTCATCTCCACCGAACGGCTCAACTCACCGCGCTTCAGGCCGAGTTCACGCTCCCGGCGCTTGACGGCACTGCTCGCCGGGTTGAGGAAGAGGAGTCGTATGCGGCTGCCGGACTCCGCGAGCCGCACCAGCCTGCGGCCGGAGAAGTTCTGCGCCAGGAGGTTCAGGCCTATCCCTATGGCGTCGAGGCGTCGCGCCCCGCCGAAGATGTCCTCCGCGGGGAACTGCCGGAGCAGCCGCACCCGGTCCGGGTGCACGCCCACCACGTCCGCGTACCGGTCACCGACGATGTCCTCGACGGCGTCGACGGGCAGCCGTCGCGCGGAGGGCACGTCCGAGTCGGCGCCGAGCATCTCCAGGAGCCGCGCCGAGGCACGCTCCGCCTGGGCGAGGACCGACTGGGAGAGCGCCCGGTTGCGGGAGACGACGTTCCGCGCGACCTCCAGCTCGTCCAGGGCGAGTTCGACATCTCTGCGGTCGTCGAAGTACGGCTCGAAGCAGGGCCAGTGCTGGACCATGAGTTCACGCAGTTGCGGCAGCGTGAGGAAGCTGAGGACGTTGTCGTCGGCGGGGTCGAGCAAGTAGCCCTTTCGGCGGCTGACTTCGCGTACGGCGACGGCGCGCTGCACCCACTCCTGACCGGCGGGCCCTGCCGCGGCCACCACCCAGTCGTCGCCGTGGACGGGTTCGTACACGGGCCTGACCACCGCGGACACCACGGCGCGCAGCCGTTGTTCCACAAGGTTCAGCCAGATGTAGGCCCGTCCGGCGCGCTGGGCCCGGGTGCGCACCTCGCGCCAGGCGTCGGCGCCCCAGTCGAGGTCGGGTCCTATCTGCGCGGCCGTGTCGAGCGGGCGCGCCAGGGAGACCGCTGAGGGCGGGACGTCGCCGGAGGCTCCCTCGCGACTCTCGTCGCCAGGGGGCAGCTCAAGTCCGCCCGAGCTCACCCACGCACCGCCTTCCGCTCCCCCCTGAGGACCCCACCCGGGATCATGGTCCGGCGTCTTGGTCGAGACCCGGTTCAAAGATCAAGGAAGGGTACTCCGGGAGCGGTCCACGGTGCAGCCGGATGGACAGGCTCCTTTCTCAACACCCTTGCCCCACATGGCCGTTCTGATCCGCGAGCTCCGGCGGAGTGAGCGGATTCATAGCGGTCACGTCACGTGGAGCCGGCGGAAAGCCCTGCCGGTGCACCGGTATCGGCTCCCGGCCCTTGTCCCGGGTGTCTGGTGGAACCCGATGTTGACCCACGTGATCGGGTCTGAGCGTCTGCCTGTTCATCACCCTTGGTGTCACTGGCGAGTTCCTCGGTGCCAGGGCCCGCGCCGTGGATCGGGCGGGTCGCGAGGGCGACGACGAAGGCGAGGGCCGCGGCCGCGCTGCCGACGGCGAACGCCGCCGCAGGGCCGTACGACTCGGCCAACTGCCCGGCGACGGCGAGCGTCACGGCCTGGCCGCCGACGAAGGCACTCGACGCGAACGTCATGCCCTCGGCGAGCCGTTCACGCGGCACGGCCCGCTCGGTGAGCCCGAAACCGGTGATCAGGTTGGGGGCGAAGATCGCGCCGAAAACCGTCACTACTACGTACAGGCCGGCCAACGAGTCCGTCCACACCAGCGGCAGCGACAACAGCACCGCAGCGGCCGTCGCCACCCGCCACCTCAGGAGGAGCCCGAAACGCTCCGGCAGCGCGGCCATGGACAGGCCGACGACCGCGCTCATGACGCCCATCGCGGCGTACACGAGGCCCGCCTGGTCCGGGCGGCCGAGGTCCTCGGTGAGGGCGGTGATACCCGCCCCGCAGCCGCCGAGCAGCACTCCGAGCAGGACAAGGCCGATCCGCACCACGTACACCTGGCGCGGCATACGGGACCGTGCGCCACGCGCGCGTGCGGGTTCCTCCGCCGCACGCGCGCGTGGCCGTTGTGGGTGCCCGCCGGTCGGGGGCAGGGTCGAGGCCGTCGGATGCAGGGCGAATCCGGTACCGCAGACCGCGACGAGGAGCGCGGCGAAGATCATCGCGTACGCCGGGTGTCCGACGACCGCCGCGAGCCCCACGGCGGCGGGGCCGAGCACGAAGGACACCTCGTCCATGGTGCTCTCCAGCGACATCACCGCGTCGACCAGGCGGCCGTCGCCGCTCCTGCGGCGCGCGAGCGCCACCAGACGCGCCCTGGCCAGCGGGCCGATGCCGGGCACCGTGGCCCCGGCCAGGGCGCCGAGCAGCACGAGCAGCGGGGTGGCCGCGTCGAGGAGCGCACCGGCCGTGAACACCGTGATGGCCAGGGCGTTGAGGGCCGCGAGCACGAGCACCACAGGGCGCTGTCCGCGCCGGTCCGCGAGGCGGCCCACGAACGGCCCCATGGACACCTGGCCGAGCGCGAGGGCGCAGGCGACCGCTCCGCCCGTGGCGAGGGAGCCGCTGGTCCTGGTCACCATCAGGACGCTGCCCATCTGGATGATCGCCGTGGGCAGCCGCCCCAGGAACGAGATCACCGGAAGCAGCGCGCCGGAGAGCCCGATCACCTCGCGGTACGTCTGCGACGCCCCGCGCGCGGGCTTCAGGCCCGGCCCCTTCTCCGGCCCTGTCTCCGGCTGCTCCTGCGACATCGTCCGAAGCTATCGACGGTTCAGGCCGCGCACCCATGCGGCGATGACACGAAAGCCAGCCGCGCGGCTCCGTAGATTCACATGACGCCGACGCCGAGGCCGACGCCTCAGCCGATGGCACGCGCGCGTGGAGCGCGATTTGCTCGGCGCCTGGAGGCACGCTGTTCCCGGCGCCAGACCCGGAGTTCGGACCTCAGCAGTCCTCGTACGCCTTCAACGGCAGCGGCGGCGGCGCGTAGGGCGGCAGCACTTCCTGGAGTACGCGGACGAAGGCCGCAGCCGCCCCGGTCGGTTCGACGCGTGAGAAGACCGTCAGGGAGCGTTTCCACGGCGGCTCCACGGACAGCACCACACAGTCCTCGCCGACCGCGCCACGCACCAAATGGGAGGGCGCCGCGGCGACGCCGACTCCGGACGCGGCCATGCGCACCGCCGTCGACGTGTGCTCGGTCCACACCGCGGTACGGGGCGCGAATCCCGCCTGCCCACAGGCCCAGTCGAGAAAACGCTGCCCCTGTACGACGGGTTCCATGGCACACCGCACCCAGGGGCGCCCGGAGAGCTCCGCGAGCCGCACGGCCGTACGGCCCGCGAGGTCGTCGTCGAACGGCACCGCGAGCACGATCTCCTCCTCGCCGACAGGGGTCACCGAACCCGTCCAGTACTGCGGCGGCGGCCCGACGGCCAGATCGGCCACACCCCGCTCGACCTGTTCCTCCAGGGCCTCGGTCGTGCCGTACTCGTGGAGGAGCAACTGCACTCCCGGATGGGCGCGGCGCCAGTGGGCGAAGACATCCGGCAGGACGCCCACAGCGACGGCGTGGACGGCCGCGATGTGGAGTTCGCCGCCCTCGGCCCCGGAGGCGGCGCGGGCGGCGCGCTGGGCCTGTTCCGCGCTGCGCACGGCGAGTTCGGCATGCGGCAGGTAGGCGCGCCCCATCGGGGTGAGGCGCACACCGCGCGCCATGCGCTCGAGCAGCGCGCCGCCGACCGACTTCTCCAGGGCCTTGATCTGGTGGGACAGGGCGGGCTGCGTCACGTGCAGAACCTCTGCCGCGCGTGTGAACGACGACTCCTCGACGACGGTCAGGAAGTACTCCATCTGTCGCAGACTCACCGTTCCCCCGCCTCTCTCGGTGCGCTCCCCGTCCCATAAGCGTTCTTCATCGCATCCACAAGAACATTGCCTTGGACGCATGGCAAGGTCCGGAGGGACGCTGAGGATCATGAACACAGCGCAGGGAAATTTCCCCCAACACACGCCTGTAGTGCCGGATTTGGCCGCCGACGTCATCGTGATCGGTGGCGGTACGGGTGGCTATTCGACCGCGCTGCGCGCCGCCCACCTGGGGCTGACGGTGGTGCTCGCCGAACGGGACAAGGTGGGCGGCACCTGCCTGCACCGCGGCTGCATCCCGAGCAAGGCGATGCTGCACGCCGCCGAGTTGGTCGACGGGATCACCGAGGCGCGGGAGCGGTGGGGTGTGAAGGCCACGCTCGACTCGGTGGACTGGCCTGCGCTCGTGGCGACCCGCGACGACATCGTGTCCCGCAACCACAAGGGCGTGGAGGCCCATCTGTCCCACGCACGCGTGCGCGTGGTGCACGGCAACGCCCGCCTCACGGGGCCGCGTTCCGTGCACATAGAGGGTCATGGGGAGTTCACGGCGCGGCGCGGCATCGTCCTCGCCACAGGTTCGCGGCCGCGCACGCTGCCCGGTCTGGCGCCTGACGGCAGGCACGTGGTCACCAGTGACGACGCGTTGTTCGCGCCGGGGCTGCCGGGTTCGGTGGTTGTGCTCGGGGGCGGCGCGATCGGTGTCGAGTACGCGTCATTCCACCGCTCCATGGGCGCCGACGTCACCCTCGTAGAAGCCGCGGACCGGATCGTTCCGCTGGAAGACACGGATGTTTCACGGCACTTGACGCGCGGCCTGAAGAAGCGCGGGATCGACGTGCAGACCGGCGCCCGTATGACCGATGCGGAAGTGCTCGCGGACGGCGTACGGGTCACCCTGCGCACCGCGCGCGGCGAGACCCGCGCGGTGGCGGCCGACCGGCTCCTGGTGGCCGTGGGCCGCGCCCCGGTGACGGACGGGCTCGACCTGGCCGCCGCGGGGCTGAGCGCCGACGGGCGGGGCTTCGTGGCGCCTGCCGACTGGACGCGCCTGGAGACATCCGTACCGGGCATCCATGTGGTGGGCGATCTACTGCCGCCCCCGTCGCCCGGTCTGGCCCACGCGTCCTTCGCGGAGGGGCTGTTGGTGGCCGAGACACTGGCCGGACTCGCCTCCCCTCCGGTGGACCACTCGGCGGTCCCCCGGGTCACGTACTCGTCGCCGCAGACCGCTTCCGTAGGCCTCAGCGAGGCGGACGCACGCGCGCGTGGACACGAAGTGGAGGCGAACACCATGCCCCTGACGGCGGTCGCCAAGGGCATGGTGCACGGCCAGGGCGGCATGGTGAAGGTCGTCGCGGAGGCCGGTGGTGGACGGGTACTCGGCGTGCATCTGGTGGGCCCGCACGTCTCGGAGATGATCGCGGAGAGCCAGTTGATCGTCGGCTGGGACGCTGAGCCCGCCGACGTGGCCCGGCACGTCCACGCCCATCCCACACTCTCCGAGGCCGTCGGAGAGGCCTTCCTGACCCTCGCGGGACGGGGGCTGCACCAGTAGTGAGGACCACCCTGGCGCCGGTATCCGCGGGCGCGCGCCGGTACCGCCCCGCGCCCGTATTGCGGAGTGCTCACATCCGTATACCCGCGGTGGTACGGGGCGCTTGACAGGGACCCCGGGGCGTGGGGTACTGCGGTTGCGCACGCCGGGAGGGCCAACGGGGGTGAGTCACCTGACGGAGCAGCACTACCCCAGTGTGACGGAAATCGTCCTGTCGGCCCGGGCGTTGGCGGCGGAACGGCCCGACCTCTGCGCGCTTCGGCAGATCGGCACCTCACGCGCGGGGCGCCCTTTGCACCTGCTGACCGTGGGCACGGCTGGGCGGCATGTCCTGGTCGTCGCGGGCGCCCACGCCAACGAGCCGGTGGGCGGCCCCACAGTGCTGCACCTGGCCCAACGCGTGGTGCGGGAGCGGGAGTTGCGGACCGGGACGAGGTGGAGTTTCCTGCTCTGCGCGGACCCGGACGGCGCGGCCCTGCACCGCGCGGCGGCGCCCCGCTCGCTGCTCGACTACCACCGGCACTTCTTCCGCCCCGCAGGCCCCGAACAGCCGGAGTGGGCACCCTCGGTCCTCCCCGCGCACGCGTGGCCGCCGGAGACGCGCGCGTTGCTCGGCGTCATAGACGAGCTGCGGCCCTTCCTCCAGGTGTCGCTGCACGGCACTGATCTGGGCGGCAGCTGGGTGCAGTTGACGCGGGACATACCGGGGCTCGCTGAGCCCTTCGCCAAGTCCGCTGCGGAGCTGCACATTCCGATCGAGACCAGTACGTCGGACGCCGCGGGCTGGCCGGTGTCCGGGCCCGGGGTGCATGTCATGCCGGATGCGGGCACGGACGCGCTGTTCCCGAGCCTCCCCGAGGACGTGACCCGGTCGACGTGGCATCACGTGCACCGGTACGGCGGGCGCACGGCGATCGTCGAGGTGCCCATGTGGGCGAGCGACCTCGTCGACGACCCGGCGCCCCACCCGGCGCCGCACGAGGCGCTCCAGCTGATCTCCCGGAGGCTGCGCTCGGAGTCCCTGCGGGTGGAGGCCGTGCTGCACGAGACCGGCCTCGCGGACGCCGAGGAGCGGGCGCTGCCCGACGGTTGCGCGCCTCTGCTGCGGGCCGCGCGCTGGGCCCTGGGGCTGGCCCCCGGGCTCGCGGAGGACTGGCTGCGCCCGCCGCCGCGGGGCGCGACGATGACGTACGTCTCCAGCATCGACGCCTTCGGCCGCCGGCTGCCGCTGCGCGCGGCGGCGATGCTGCTGCGGGTACTCGAAGAGGCGGAGGACGAGGTGGCGCCGCGCCTGGAGCGCTTGGTGGCGCACTGGTGCGATGCCTTCGAGGTCCACTTCCGGGCCCGCTGGGTCCCCCTGGAGCACCAGGTGGAACACCAGTCCCGCACGGTCATCGCAGCAGCCCGGCACGCGCGCGTGGAAGGCGATTGAGACACACACGGGTACGCACGCGTGGAGGCCGATTCGAGGCACCACCTCAACCACCCGCGCGTGAAGGCCGATTCGAGGTGCCCCCAACCACGCGCGCGTGGAAGCCGATTGAGGAACCGACCCACCAGCCGCACCCGAACGCGCCGCGAGTTCACTGCACGGCGAGCCTGAACTTCATCGACCCGAAGCTGACATGGTCGCCGTCCCGGACGATCGCGGCGCCGATCACACGCCGCCCGTTGACGTTCGTCCCGTTGGTCGAACCGAGGTCCCGCAGCACCCACTGGCCGCCTTCCATGCGCAGCTCGGCGTGACGGCGCGAGACGGTGTCGTGGCTGAGGCGCAGGCCGCTGGCCGGGTCGCGTCCGATGCGCAGCGGGTACGGCGCGGGCGCGGGCAGCAGCAGCTTGGGCAGCCGCTCGGCCTGCCAGGCCCTGCGCACCCGCACGGTGAACGCCGACACGGCGCCGACCGAGCCGGTCACAAAGCGCCCCAAGCGGCCCTGCTCGGGCGGCAGATCGGCGGTGAGAGCGGCCAGTTGGTCGGCCCGGCGGGCGACCAGCGCGAGCTCCATACGGCGTACGTACGTGTCGTGCGAGAGCCTTCCGTGAGCCACGCCCTCCCGCAGCGCGCGCAGCGCCTCGTCACGTTCGGCGTCCGACAGCCGAGCGGGAGACGTGGGGAACTCGAAGGAGGACGTCACGTTCGCGATTGTCGGACAGTGCCGCCGGGGTGTCCAGAAAACCCGTCAAGTTCGGCCGTCGCTGACCAGCGGCGATCTCCCGCGCACACCCCAGGGAGCCGAAATCCGCTGGACCGGGCCGCACCTCGCACATAGGGTCGACGCGACGCCACTGCTTACGGAAAGGAGGCGAGAGCGATGAAGTGCACCACTCTGTCACTGCGCTCCCGCCCCGTCCGTGCGGCGTTCCGGGTCTGAACGGGAGCGTGTCGTTCCGTACCGAAGGACTCTTCCATGACCGATCTGGTCGTCCGCGCGCTCACCGACCGGGACGCGCACCTGTTCAACTCCCTTGCCGATCCCGGCCTCGTGGGCCGCGCCATCACGGGCGTCGAGTACCGCACGCTGGCCGAGGGCGGCGGCTACCGGCCCGACTGGACCTATGTGGCCCTGCGCGACGGCAAGGTCGTCGCGCGTGCCGCCTGGTGGGGCGCTCCCGAGGACACAGAGCCACGCAACATCAACTGGTTGGACTTCGCCGACGGCGAGCTGGAGGCCGGTGTCACGCTGCTGCGCGAGGCACCGTTCGACGTCGACTACGAGCTGGTCCTGCCGCCCGACTGGCGCGAGCGGCCCGAGGCCAAAGCGGCCGCAGAGGCTCGCATCGCCGCGGCAGAGAAGGCGGGAAAACGCCTCCTTGTGGAACGCCTCCGCTACGCGTGGACGCCGGAATGCGGACTTCCGGAGCGACCGGGCCGATTGGTGTTCGTCGACGAGCGTGACGACGACGTGCTCCTCGACGTGCTGCGCAGGATCCACTCCGCCACCCTGGACGCGCACGCACTACGCGCGAAGGAGACGGGCGGCCCGGATCAGGCGGCGCGGGAGGAGCTCGAGTACATCCACTGGTGCCCGGAGGCCTGGCCGCAGTTGGCGTACACGCCCGAGGGCGCACTAGTGGGGCTGCATCTGCCGTGCCGGATCCCGGTGGGCTTCGCGGCCGGGTTCATCGGTGTGGTCCCGGAGCAGCGCGGCCACGGATACGCCTTCGACCTCCTCGCCGAGTCGACTCACTTCCTGAGCGAGCGCGGAGTCGAGCACATCGTCGCGGCGACGGACCTGGGAAACGCCCCTATGGCGGCGCATTTCGCGAAGGCGGGCTATCCGGTGGCGCAGCGGCGCATCGACCTCGTGTGAACGGCCCCTGGGTGTCGTCGCGCACCTGATAGTGCCGGTTTCGCCGCCGGCGTCGACCTGCTGAACTCGCCACTGAAGGCGCGGGATTCGGCTCCGGATGTGGCGGAACCAGCGGCGGAATGATCTCCGGTGCAGCACGATGGACGGGCGAGGTCACTGACAGCGTCCGGCCGGACACGACGGTCGGCGGCAGCAGACGGGGGTCCGTCCGTGCGGTTCGAGGTGTGGGCGCCACTGGCGCAGGACCGGGTCACGCTCCGACTGGAGGGCAGCACGCACGCGTTGATGCGTGATCCGGAGCGGCCGGACTGGTGGACGGGCGACGCGGAAGCGGCGCACGGGGCGCGGTACGGCTTCGTGCTCGACGGCCGCGACGGGCCGCCGCTGCCGGATCCGCGCTCCCTTCGCCAGCCGGACGGACCGGACGGGGCGAGCGCCGTCGTGGACCACGACGCGTACACCTGGCGCACGCCGTGGCCGGGCCGGGCCCTGACGGGCGCTTCGGTGCTGTACGAGCTGCACATCGGCACGTACACCCGCGAGGGCACCCTGGACGCGGCTGCGGAACGCCTGGGCCATCTCCGGGACTTGGGGGTCAGCCACGTTCAGCTGATGCCGCTGAGCCCGATGCCGGGGCGGTACGGCTGGGGGCACGAGGGGGCGTCGCCGTGGGCCGTGCACGAGCCGTACGGCGGGCCCGACGCGCTGAAGCGCTTTGTCGACACCGCGCATGAGCACGGGCTCGGCGTGGTGCTCGATGTGGTGCATCACCATCTGGGCCCGTCGGACAACCACCTCGCGGCGTACGGCCCGTACTTCTCGAACAGCTCGTACGTCTCGGACGACCCCCACCTCTCGGACGGCCCGCACGCACCCTGGGGTGCCGCCGCCAACCTGGACGGCGCGGGCTCCGACGAGGTGCGCGCGTATCTGATCGGCAGCGCGCTGTCCTGGCTGCGGGACTTCCGGATCGACGGGCTCCGGCTCGACGCGGTCGACGCCCTGCGAGACACGCGCGCGTGTCACTTCCTGGAGGAGCTGTCCACCGCCGTGGACGAGCTCGCCACCCAACTGGATCGGCCGCTGTTCCTCGTCGCGGAGTCCGGCCGCAACGACCCGCGCCTGATCACCGCGCGCACCTCCGGCGGGCTGGGGGTGCACGCTCAGCGGAACGACGACTTCCATCACGCTCTGCACACCGCGCTGACCGGCGAGGAGCAGGGCCGTTACGCGGACTTCGCGCCCGCACCCCTCGCGGCGCTGGCGAAGACCCTGACGGCCGCGTTCTTCCACGACGGAGGCCATTCCGGTTTCCGCGGCCACCGCCACGGTCGGCCCGTGGACCGGGTACGCACCCCCGCGCACCGCTTCATCGGGCATGCGCAGTCCCACGACGAAGTGGGAAATCGTGCACAAGGGGACCGGCTTTCGGCCTCGCTCACACCCGGCCTGCTCGCCTGCACGGCCGCGCTCACGCTCACGGCGCCGTTCATCCCCATGCTGTTCATGGGCGAGGAGTGGGCGGCGGGAACGCCGTGGCAGTTCTTCACCGATCAGCCCGACGCCGAGCGCGCCGAGGCCGTACGGCGGGGCCGCACAAGGGAGTTCAGCTCCCACGGCTGGGACGCGGACGGCATCCCGGACCCGCAGGACCCGGCGACCCTGGAACGCTCCCGTCTGAACTGGGGCGAGCCGCAGAACGGGCACCACGCGCGCGTGCTCGACTGGTACCGCACCCTGATCGCGCTGCGCCGCAGCCAACCCGACCTGTGCGACCCGGACTTGGCATCGGTGCGGGTGGCGTACGACGAAGCGGGCCGGTGGCTGGCGTTCCGGCGCGGGGACCTGCGGATCGCCGTCAACCTCGCCAAGGAACCGGCCGAGATCCCGCTCCTGGGCGGCCGGGCGCGCGTCCTCGCCGCCTGGGAGCCCGTGGAGGCGCCCGGCCCGGACGGCACCCTGCATCTGCCGCCCGAGTCGTGCGTGGTGCTCGGCCCGCTCCAGTGAGGCGGGCCGCCGCCGCCCAGGGCTACTCGACCACGGCCAGTTCGCGCGCCGTGTTGTTGAGACGGTGGCCGCCCTCGTCAGTGACCGTGACGATGTCCTCGATGCGTACGCCGAACCGCCCCGGCAGATAGATCCCGGGCTCCACGGAGAAGCACATGCCGGGCACCAGGGGCTGTTCCTCGCCCTCGATCATGTAGGGCGGTTCGTGGGTGGTCACGCCGATGCCGTGGCCGGTGCGGTGGATGAAGTACGTGCCGTACCCGGCGTCGTCGATGACCGCGCGGGCCGCCCGGTCGACCTCCTGGCAGGCGATGCCCGGCTGGACGGCCGCGCACCCCGCGTCCTGCGCCTCCCGCACGAGATCGTGCACCTTCTGCTCCTCGGCGCTCGGCTCACCCACGTGCACGGTGCGCGAGGTGTCCGAGCCGTAGCCGTGCTTGAGGCCGCCGAAATCGAGCACCACCATGTCGCCGTGCTCAATGGTGCGTTCGCCCGCCTCATGGTGCGGGTTGGCGCCGTTGGGCCCGGACCCGACAACAGTGAAGTCGACCTGCGAGTGCCCGAACTGCCGCAACAGATCAGCCAGGTCGGCCGCCACATCGAGCTCCTTGCGGCCGGAGAAACGCACCTTGAGGATCTCCTCGTACGTGGCGTCCGCCGCCGCCCCCGCGGCCGTGAGCCGCTCCAGTTCGTGGACGTCCTTGACGGCGCGCAGCATCGGCAGGGCCTCGGTCAGGGAGGCGTACGTCGTGCCGGGCAGTGCCTGCTGCAGGCCGAGAAGGTGCATGGCCCAGGCGTTGTCACTGACGCCGAAGCGACCGTCCACGTCGAGCAGCGGCGCGGTGACGGCGTACGGGTCCTTGCCGTCCGTCCAGTCCCGCAGGGTCAGCGCGGGCGCTCCAGGGGCCCGCTGGGCGTCCGGCGCCTCCAGGGTGGGCACGACGAGCACGGGGTCCTGGCCGGCGGCGAGCACGAGCAGGGTGAGCCGCTCCGTGGTCGCGGTGGGCTGGTAGCCGGTGAGCCAGACCAGGTCGGGTCCTGGCGCGACGAGCACCCCGGCGAGACCGGCGTCGGTGGCGGACTGGACTGCACGCTCCATCCGAGCCTTGTAGTCGTCGGCGGTGAACGGCACGGGCGCGGTCGTCATTGGCTGCCTCCCAGAGCATGCGGAATTCTCCCCGCGCATCATCGCCCGGCCCCACGCACGCGCGCGAGTGGTGCCCGGCTTGAGCGGCTCCTCGGAGACCTGCGCCGGCCCGCACCACACACCCGCACGGTTAATGGTTGGATGGCCTCCAAACATTAACTGCCGACGGAAGCCTGTCGCTACGGTCGGAGACCGTCGGCCCCTCGGGGAGGGTTCAAAACGTGCTCGTACTGGCCCAGATCAGCGATCTCCACCTCGACGGCACAGCACGCGCGCGTGAACGTGCCGAACGGGTCATGGACCGGCTGCGCGGTCTCCACGCGCGCGTGGACGCGGTGCTCGTCACGGGGGACATCGCCGACCACGGCACGGAGGCCGAGTACGAGGAGGCGGCCCGCATCCTCCGGGCACCGTTCCCGGTACTCACCTGTCCCGGCAATCACGACGTGCGCGCGCCGTACCGCAAGGCACTCCTGGGTGAGCCCGACGCGTCTCGCCCCGACGCCCCGGTGAACGCCATCCATCGCGTCAACGGCGCCGCTGTTCTCATGTGTGACTCGAGCATCCCCGGCCGCGACGACGGCCTCCTCGACGGGGAGACGTACGCATGGATCGAGGCGACGCTCGACGACCTGGACGCCGATACGCCGGCCCTGCTGGCGTTCCATCACCCGCCGGTTGCCCTGCACCACCCGCTGCCGGACTCCTATCCGCTGCGCCGGCCGCAGGACCTGGCCGCCCTGCTGGAGCGCCGCCCGCAGGTCAAGGCGGTCATCACCGGGCACGCCCACTCCCCAGCGGCCACGGTGTTCGCGGGGCGCCCCCTCGTCGTCGGCCCTGGCGTCACTTGGATGCTTCAATTGCCGTGGGAGAGCCCGGACTTGGCGGACCGCGAAGCCGACCCCGGGCTCGCCTTCCATGTGCTCGACGACGAGGGGCGCCTGACGACGCACTTCCGCAGCGTGCGAGCGACCTGAGCCGGCACCCGGCACCCGGCCACACGCACACGCACGCACGCGCGTTGTCGCTACGTCACCACGCCCGGCGTGACGGAGAGGTACTGGCGCTCGCCGTTCGCGTGCCGCACCGTCACGGGTACCGCCGCGCCGGGGCGGGACTGGGCGACGGCGGCCGCGAGTTGGGCCGCCGACCCCACTTTCGCCCCGCCGAGGGTCAGCAGTACGTCACCGCGCACGAGCCCCGCGACATAGCCGGGCCCCGGGACGTGCACGCCGACGAGCAGCGCACCACCACCCTTCGGCGCGTCGACCGCCTCGACACCGAGGGTCGGCCGAGCGGCCCTGCCGGACGCACCGGCACCCTTGGCGTCCGCCGTGCCGCCCTGCGGCTCCTGATGCGAGGGCTGCCCTGAGTGGTCCGGACCGCCGGTGCGCGGGCCCGACGGCTGCGCACCGCCCTGCTGGCCTGGCAGGTGCGCCGCGGCCTGCTGCTTCAGGTCGGCGAGCCTGCTCATGCCGATGACGGTCGCGCCGACGGTACCGAGGCCGACCCCGGCGAGCAGCAGCGTCAGTGCGGCGCCGACGGTGAGGAGCGCGGTCATCAGCCGCCTGCCCCGCCGCCGGGCGGCGTGTGGACGGTGCCCCGGTTCGGCCGCCGCCGCACGGCCGGGCATCGGCTTCGGACGCAACGCTGTCTGTTCCATGTCCATGGCTCGCCTCCGCGTGATGCTCTACCCCACGGCTCACCGCAGAACGATTCACGAAAGAGTGACGATCCCGGACAGACGGGGGCACATCCGAGCGAGGCGGGCGAGCCGCGCGCCCGCCGCGGAGAATTCCCTGGTCAGACGTGCCGCCAAGTCCGTTGTCAGTGGCGGTTGTTACGTTCTTCGGCATGACGATATGACGGCCCCGGGCCAGCCGGGGCGACCGACCGAGCGGCGACTGCTCACCTACCCGTGAGCGCCCCCGCGAACGCCCGGCCCATGGCCCGGCCGCACGATCCCCATGCCCTCATGCCCCAGGAGGTGACGGTGGTACAGGAACCGCCCGTAGGCGCCGTCGCAGCGCCCCATGATGCGCGGCATCTGCTCACCGGGAATGCGGAACGCGTCCTTCCAGCCTCGCTCGGGTCACCCCGCGAAGTCGCGCACGTACCGCCGCTGCCAAGGGGTTTCCACGGCGTGCCGGTCGTAGTGCCGACGCACGAACGCCACGGCCTCCCCGGTGGGTACGCCGTCGAGGACGGCAAGGCAGGCGAGCGCCGTGCCGGTGCGTCCGCGACCGCCACCGCAGGCGACCTCGACTCGCTCGGACCCGGTGCGCTCCCAGGCGACGCGCAGCACCGCACGGGCGTCCGCGCGGTCGCTCGGCAGCCGGAAGTCCGGCCAGCGCAACCACCGGGACTCCCAGGCGACTTCGGGCGGCTGCTTCCCGAGCAGGAACACGCTGTACGTGGGCAACGGCCCGGCGGGCAGCGGCTTACGCAGCCCGCGCCCGCGCACCAGCCGCCCCGACGGCAGGCGCAGCACTCCGGTGGCCTCCAGGTCCCAGGTCTCGGTCACGCCCACACCGTAGGCGGGCAGGCCGCCCGTACGCCACGCGCACGCGAAGCCGCCGTCCGACGGCCCGAGCCCGCGCACTCGCTGTTCGTACGCCTGCTCCTGACCCTTCTCGTCCCGCTACTCGCCCGGCTTCGCGGAACCGTCCGGACCGCTGTTGCCGCTCTCCGAGGGCGGGAAGCCGTAGCGCAGGATGCGTCCCACGTCGCGCAGCACAGGGATGCGGGCGAGGACGCGCATACCCAGGCGACCGGAGAGCGGGAGGTGTTCAAGGCCGGGTACGTCGACACTGCGGAGCGAGTCGAGCAGGGTCAGGCCCGGTGCCCAGGACTCCAGTTCCGCGGGGTCGTCGACGCCCCAGTGCAGGGTGGCCCCGGCGTTGCGCACGGCGGGCACCCGCTTCTGGAGCCGGATGCCGATCGTCCCGTACACATCGAACAGCAGGCGGCCGCCGGGGAACCGCCCGGTGATGCCCTCGACGAGCCGGCGACCCTCCGCTTCGCGCAGGTACATCGTCAGGCCTTCGAAGACGGCCAAAGTCGGCCGGTCCGCGGGTACTTGCTCCAGCCAGCCGTCGGCGGTCACGGACGTGCCGATGGTGCGGTAGTCCACACCCTCCGGCTCGGGCAGCAGTCGGCGGCGCAGGTCGAGGACCTCGGGGAAGTCGACGTCGATCCAGCGCACCGAGGGTGGCGGTGCGATCCGGTGCACGCGCGTGTCCAGGCCGCACGCGAGGTGGAGCACGGTCGCGAAGGGCTGGGCGGCGAGGAACTCACGGGTCCACTCGTCCAGTTGGCGGGCGCGCAGGGCGATGCCCACGGCCGAGGTTCCCTTGACGCCGGTCTTGCTGAAGTCGTAGTCGACACGCCGCACGGCTCGGGCCGCCTCGTCGTCGTGCAGGACGGAGCGGGGCGAGCGGCTGTCAAGGGCCCGCCCGTACAGGGTGGCGAGCATGGTCTCCTGCGCGCCGGTCAGCATGATCTTCTCGTGGTCCATGAGGCCCCAAACTACGCACGCGTAGTGCCACATCTCCTGGGGCTCGCGGCACCCTCGCGCGCGTGTCGATGCGTGGCGGGCGAGGGGTTCAGTGTGCCGAATCGACGTACGAGAAGGGGGAGTTCAGGAGATCCGGTAGCAGTGCGCGGGGTGGGCCGGTACGTCGAGTTCCGGTCGCCAGGCGGCGAGGATTCCGGCGGACGGCTCGAACAGCTCGGTGGGCAGCGCGTCGGCGGCGGTCCACGCCCAGCGCACGATCTTGTCCGGTTCGGTCACCTCGGCGGTCCCTCCGGCGGGCGCGGGCACCACTGCGGCGGCGGAGAGCCTGGTGACGCCCTGCTTGCCGTCGACCAGGACGGCGACGATGCGTACGGCTTCGGCGGACACCGAAAGGGCGGTCTCCTCGGCCAGTTCGCGGGCCGCGGTCTGCTCGAAGCTCTCGCCCGCGTCGACCTTGCCGCCGGGCAGTTCCCAGCGGTCGTCGTGCCCGAGGCCGAGCAGGATGCGCCCTTCCTCGTCGACGACGATCACGCCGACACCGGTGACGCCGTTGGGCGCGGGGAACGCCCGGTCCGCCCGTTCGTTCTTGGGCGCGGCGGACCCGGGCGGCGTTCGACGGGACAAGGCGGGCTCCAACCTGCGAGTGCGGCGGCCGAGTTCGCTGCGCCTCGGCGTCGATCACCGTCACCGTATCCCCGCCGGGGCGAGCGCTCGTACGGGACCGCCGGTGCGGCCGCCACTGCCCCACGGCCGCGCGGCGCGGCCGCCCTCGTCCGTCAGCGCGGTGCGGGTGCCCTCACCGGTCAGCGCGGTGCGGGTGTCAGGTGGGCCAGGTTGGCGGTCGCCGCCGCATGGCACGCGCCGCGCCCGTCGGCGCGGGCCACGATCCGGCCGTCGACGATCCGTACGGCGGACTCCGTTCCGTCGCTCACGGAGGGCACACCGGCCGCTGCCGCGAGCGCGCCGGAGGCGTCGTACACCACCTGGAGCCGGGGCCAGGAAGCGGCCGGGAAGGAGCTGCGCAGGCAGCCGACGACATCAGCAACGGCCAGACGGGCGAGCGGGATGAACTCGTCCGGATGCCCGGAGACCAGCACCACAGTGACCCTCGCACCAGGCGGAGCCGCTCGTACCGCTTCCTCCACGGCCTCCAGACGGTGCACACCGAGCACCGCGAGCACGCCGTCGTCGGCGAACCGCGCGGGCGCATCACGCACCACGTCGACCGGCCCGCCGGCCGCCAGAGCTTCCGGTCCCGCTCCGCGCGCGGCCGCCGTCTCCTCGGGCGCCGACCAGGCTTCGTCAACCGGCCGGGCGGGCGGAACGTACGGCAGATGTGGCGGGTCCCAGTGCCCGTCGACGTCCAGGTCCGCGAGGCGCTCGCAGGCGGCGATCACGGTGAAGGGTTCGACGAACCCGGGGGCGGCATCGGCCAGTTGGCGCGCGCCGTGCAGAGCGGTGAGCGCGGACTCGGCCACGCGTACGAGACGGGTACGGGTGGCCGGACGTTCCCGGACACCGGGGCTCAGCCGCTCCAGGGCGAGGCCGAGCAGGATCGCGTTCAGCTTCATGAGCTGCCCGTACGCCTGGCGGATCCGGTCGTCGGCGAGGACTTCGGACATCAGATGGGTGTCGAGCCGCGCGCCCGCGTCACCACCGACGCCACGGCCCGCGTCACCGTCACCGTCACCGTCGGCGCCACCGCTCGTGACGCAGGCGGACCGGCCGTCGGCGAGCGGCAGGCGTGCCATCCAGGCACGCGCGAAGGCGGCGAGCGCGGTACGCCCCGCCC
>NZ_JAAAHS010000210.1 GCF_009908195.1 Streptomyces boluensis
CCCGGAAGGCGTCCACCGAGCCCCCTTGTCCACCGTCGGCCCGGGTGCCCACCCCTCCATGACAGTGATGCGCCCCGCCTCCGCCTCGAAGACCCGCCCGGTCACCCCCTCACTGGACGGCGAGCCCAGCCACACCACCAGCGGCGACACATCCGCGGGCGCCGCTTCGAGGTCACCGAAGGTCTCCTCGGTCATCCGGGTGCGCGCCGCCGGCGCGAGGGCGTTGACCTGGACCCCGTACCGTCCGAGCTCCGCCGCCGCGACAAGCGTGAGGCCGAGGATGCCGGCCTTCGCGGCGCTGTAGTTGCCCTGTCCGACGGAGCCCAACAGCCCTGCTCCGGAGCTGGTGTTGACGATCCGGGCCACCGGCGTACGCCCCGCCTTGGCCTCCGCCCGCCAGTGCGCGCCCGCGTGCTTCAGCGGCAGGAAGTGCCCCTTGAGGTGGACCCGTACCACCGCGTCCCAGTCGTCCTCGTCGAGGTTGACGAGCATCCGGTCGCGCAGGAACCCGGCGTTGTTGACGAGGGTGTCGAGGCGCCCGTACGTGTCGAGGGCCGTACCGATGAGGGAGGCGGCACCCTCGCTCGTGGCGATGTCACCGCCGTGCGCGACGGCCTCGCCGCCCGCCGCCCGGATCTCCTCGACGACCTGCGCGGCGGGGCTGTCGGGCCCGGGTGCGCCGTCGAGGCCGACGCCCAGGTCGTTGACGACGACGCGGGCGCCCTCCGCCGCGAAGGCCAGGGCGTGCGCCCGGCCGAGTCCGCGTCCCGCGCCGGTGACGACGACGACCCGACCCGCACTGATTCCGCTCATGTTCCGTCCCCTCCAAGGGAGTTGTCCCGCTGACTTGTCCCGCTGAGTTGTCCCGCTGACTTGTCGACCTGTCGATGTGACCGGCGGCCCGGCCAACCCCGTAGCTACCGATCCGGACTCTCGCCCTGATTGACATTGGCCGCGTCCAGGAACGCCGGCCATTCCCCGCCCCCGTGCACATGCAGCGCGGCCCCGCTGACATACCCGGCGCGGGGCGAGGCGAGGAAGACCGCCGCGTCCCCGATGTCCGAGGGCTCGGCGAGCCGGCCGAGCGGAACCGTGCGGGCCACCGCCGCGATCCCCTCCTCGTCGCCGTAGTGGAGCGCGGACAGCTCGGTGCGGACCATGCCCAACACCAGGGTGTTGACCCGCACTTCGGGCGCCCACTCGACGGCCATGGACGCGGCGAGGTTCTCCAGGCCCGCCTTCGCGGCACCGTAGGCGGCGGTGCCAGGCGAGGGGCGGCCGCCGCTCACGCTGCCGACCATCAGCACGCAGCCGCGCGCCGCCCGCAGCAGCGGGTACGCCGCCAGGGTCGCCGTCATCGGCGCGAGCAGATTGAGCTGCAGCACACGCGCGTGCCGCTCCGCGCCGCCCTCGCCGAGCAGCCGGTACGGAGTACCGCCCGCGTTGTTGACCAGCACGTCCAGGCGGCCGTACCGCTCGCCGAGCGCGTCGAAGAAGCCCTCGACGGCGGCCGGGTCCCGCAGGTCGACGGGGATGAACTCGGCCTTCCGGCCGTCCGCTTCGACCACCGCCTCCGCCTCCGGTGGTCTGCGGGCGCAGACCACGACCTCGGCGCCCGCCCGCAGGAAGGCCCGCGCGATGCCCGCGCCCACGCCCCTGGTGCCGCCGGTCACGACCACGACGCGGCCGCGCAGTGATCCGTCCGGGCCGTCACCCCGCTCGCCACCCCGCCTCTCGCCCCGCCTCTCGCCCCGCTTGGCGTCCCGCTCGTCGTCCATAGCTGCCGTGCCCCTCCCGTCCGTCCGCATTCGCTGCTACCTTCCCTACCTAACAAATGTTTGGTGGAAAGGTAGTTGATCCTCTCATGGGTGTCTCCACCTCGACCCCGGACAAGGGCGTCGCTCTTGTCACGGTCGACTTCCCGCCGGTCAACGCCCTGCCCGTACAGGGCTGGTACGACCTGGCGGACGCGGTCACCGCCGCCGGGCGCGATCCCGGCACCCGCTGTGTCGTGCTCGCGGCGGCGGGCCGCGGCTTCAACGCGGGCGTCGACATCAAGGAAGTGCAGCGCACCCCCGGGCACGAGGCGCTGATCGGCGCCAACCGTGGCTGCGCGGCCGCCTTCGCGGCGGTCTACGAGTGCGAGGTGCCGATGGTCGCCGCGGTCCGCGGCTTCTGCCTGGGCGGCGGCATCGGCCTGGTCGGGAACGCCGACGCGATCGTGGCCTCCGACGACGCCACCTTCGGCCTGCCCGAGCTCGACCGGGGCGCGCTCGGCGCCGCCACCCATCTGGCCCGGCTCGTGCCGCAGCACCTGATGCGCACCCTGTACTACACCTCACGCACCGCCACGGCGGCCGAACTGCACGCGCACGGCTCGGTCTGGAAGGTCGTGCCGAGCGCCGAACTCGACGACGCCGCCCTGGAGTTGGCGGTCGAGATCGCCCGTAAGGACGGCTATCTGCTGCGGCTCGCCAAGGCCGCGATCAACGGCATCGACCCGGTGGACGTCCACCGCAGCTACCGCTTCGAGCAGGGCTTCACCTTCGAGGCGAACCTCAGCGGGGTCGCCGACCGGGTCCGCGACACCTTCGGCACGAACGGCTCGACTTCGCCGCGACAGGAGGACACCCAGTGACCGACAGGACTGACAAGATCGACAGGACCGACAAGACAACCACTCCCGACGAGGTGGTCTCCCGGCTGCGCAGCGGGATGACGCTCGGCATCGGCGGCTGGGGCTCACGGCGTAAGCCCATGGCCCTGGTGCGAGCACTGCTCCGGTCCGAGATCACTGATCTCACGGTGGTCTCGTACGGCGGCCCCGATGTGGGCATCCTGGCCGCGGCGGGCCGGATCCGCCGCCTCGTCACCCCCTTCGTGACCCTCGACTCGATCCCCCTCGAACCCCACTTCCGGGCCGCCCGCGAGAGCGGTGCTCTGGAACTCACGGAGCTGGACGAGGCGATGTTCATGTGGGGCCTGCACGCGGCCGCCAACCGGCTGCCGTTCCTGCCGGTCCGCGCGGGCGTCGGCTCGGACGTGATGCGGGTCAACCCCGAGCTGCGTACGGTCACTTCGCCCTACGAGGACGACTCGGCGGGCGAGGAGTTCGTAGCCGTACCGGCCCTGCGCCTGGACGCCGCGTTCGTGCACATGAACCGCTCGGACCGGCACGGCAACGCCCAGTACCTGGGCCCCGACCCGTACTTCGACGACCTGTTCTGCGAGGCCGCCGACGCGGCGTACGTCTCCTGCGAGGAGATCGTGGAGACCGCCGACCTCACCAAGGACGCCGCCCCGCAGACCCTGCTGATCAGCCGGCACACCGTGACCGGCGTCGTGGAGACCCCGAACGGCGCGCACTTCACGTCCTGCGTGCCGGACTACGGACGCGACGAGCCCTTCCAGAAGCTGTACGCGACGACGCCATGGGCCGAGTTCGCCGAGCGCTTCCTTTCCGGGGGCAGCGAGCACACGTATCAGACCGCCGTCCAGGCCTGGCACAAGGAGCAGAGTTGAGCACCGAGACGACCACGGCCACCGGCACCTCCGCACCGGTCAGCCGCGCCGAGTACTGCGTGATCGCCTGCGCGGAGGCCTGGCGTGACAACGGCGAGGTCCTGGCCAGCCCGATGGGCCTGGTCCCGTCGGTGGGCGCCCGGCTCGCCAAGCGCACCTTCGCGCCGGATCTGCTGCTCACCGACGGGGAGGCGATGCTCGTCGGCATCGACGGGACGGTCGAGGGCTGGCTGCCGTACCGCCGCCATCTGACGATGGTCACGGGCGGCCGCCGGCACGTGATGATGGGCGCCAGCCAGATCGACCGGTACGGCAACCAGAACATCTCCTGCATCGGCGACTGGGACCGGCCCAAGCGCCAGCTCCTCGGCGTGCGCGGCGCACCGGTCAACACCCTGAACAATCCGGTGAGTTACTGGATCCCGAAGCACTCCCGGCGGGTCTTCGTGGAGCGGGTCGACATGGTGAGCGGGGTGGGCTACGACCGTGCGGAGGGCGCCCGCTACCACCGGCTGCCGCGCGTGGTCAGCGACCTCGGCGTCTTCGACTTCGCCACCCCCGACCACGCCATGCGCCTCGCCGCGCTGCACCCGGGGGTGACGGTCGAGGAGGTCCAGGCGGCCACCGGTTTCGATCTGGTGATCCCCGACGAGGTGCCGTACACCCGTGAACCCACCGCGCACGAGCGGGAGTTGATCCGCGACGTGCTCGACCCGAAGGGCCTGCGGGACCGCGAGGTGCCGACCCGATGAGTACGCCGCGCACGCTGAACACGCCGCCCACCCTGCGCACCCCGCTCACCGAACTCGTCGGCGTCCGGCACCCGTTGGTGCAGACCGGCATGGGCTGGGTCGCCGGACCCCGCCTGGTCGCCGCCACCGCGAACGCGGGCGCCCTCGGCATCCTCGCCTCCGCGACGATGCCCCTCGACCAGCTGAAGGCGGCGGTACGGGAGGTCAAGTCCCGTACGGACGCGCCGTTCGGCGTGAACCTGCGGGCGGACGCGGCCGACGCGCGCGACCGGGTACGGGTGATCGTCGACGAGGGAGTGAAGGTCGCCTCGTTCGCGCTCGCCCCGTCCCGTGAGCTGATCGCCGAGCTCAAGGACGCGGGCGTCGTCGTGGTCCCGTCCATCGGGGCCAGGCGGCACGCCGAGAAGGTCGCCGCCTGGGGCGCGGACGCGGTGATCGTGCAGGGCGGCGAGGGCGGCGGCCACACCGGGGACGTGGCGACGACGGTGCTGCTCCCGCAGGTCGTCGACGCCGTGGACATCCCGGTGATCGCGGCGGGCGGCTTCCACGACGGGCGCGGCCTGGTCGCAGCGCTCGCCCACGGCGCGGCGGGTGTCGCGATGGGTACGCGGTTCCTGCTGACCTCCGACTCGACGGTGCCGGACGCGGTGAAGGCCCGTTATCTCGCGGCGACCGTGAAGGACGTGACGGTCACCACCGCGGTGGACGGGCTTCCGCACCGGATGCTCCGTACCGAACTGGTCGACTCACTGGAGAGCGCGGGCCGCACCCGCACGCTGCTGCGGGCCGTCCGGCACGCCGCCGCTTTCCGAAGGATCTCCGGGCAGTCCTGGCCGCAACTGGTCCGGGACGGTCTGGCGATGAAACACGGCAAGGAGCTGACCTGGAGTCAGGTGCTGCTCGCCGCGAACACCCCGATGCTGCTCAAGGCCGCGATGGTCGAGGGCCGCACCGATCTCGGAGTGATGGCCTCGGGACAGGTCGCCGGCGTCATCGACGACCTGCCGTCCTGCGCGGAGCTCGTCGACCGCGTCATGGCCGAGGCCGAGGCCACACTCCGTTCCCTGCACACGCTCGGCACCCTGCCGACACCAGGGTGATTCCCTCTCCCCGTACGGGAGTTCAGCCATGTCCCTCACGCGACGCGCTCTGCTGAGTACCGCCGCTCTCTCCCTGTCCGCAGCCGCCCTCGCCCCCCAGGCCACGGCCCGCACCCGGTCCACGGTCCGGCACATCCCGCTCCAGGGCGCGGTCAACGTCCGCGACCTGGGCGGCTACCGCACCTACGACGGCGCCGCCGTCCGGTACGGCCGGGTCTACCGCGCCGATGAACTCGGCAAGCTCACCGACGCCGACGTCACGGTGCTCGCCGGGCTCGCCCTGTCCCGGGTCGTCGACTTCCGGGTGCCGTTCGAGCTCCAGCAGAACGGCCCCGACCGGCTCCCCGCGGGCGTCCCCTCCGTGTCCCGCCCGGTCAGCGACCTGGGCCTGTACGCACAACTCCTCGAAGTGATCGGCTCACGGGACCCCGTGCGCCAGGAGGAGGCGCTGGGCGGGGGCCGGGCGGAGGAGTTGATGCGCCGGATCTACCGCACCTTCGTCACCGATCCGACGAACCGCGGCCACTTCGCGTCGACCCTGCGCGACCTGGCCGCCCCGGACTCCGGCCCGCTCCTGTACCACTGCACGTCCGGCAAGGACCGTACGGGCTGGACGAGTTGGCTCGTACTACGGGCCGTGGGAGTGCCGGGCGGAGTGGCGGAGCAGGACTTCCTGCTCTCCAACACCTTCCGCGCCGAGGCCGACCGGCGCACCAGGGAGGCCCTGAAGGCGGCGGGCCTGATGCAGAACCCTGATCTGCTGATCCCGGTGCAGGAGGTCCGCAAGGACTACCTGGCAGCGGCGCTCGACCAGGCGGAACAGGAGTACGGCGGCCTCGGCGGCTACCTCACCCAAGGCCTCGGCCTGGACAGCCGGACCGTCGCCGCGCTGCGGGACCGACTGATCGACTAGTCGCGGCGGGTACGAAAAAGTCCCGCCCCCGCCCGGCCACATGGGCCAGGCGGGGGCGGGACTTTTCGAAAAGATCAGGCAGCCGTACGCGATCCACCGGCCTGCGGGCGTCGACCGCGGCCCGAACTACGCCTGGACGCATCGGAGTTGGCGCCGTTACCGGCCGCCCGGGAACCGCCCCCGGACCGTCCGCGCCCCGCACCCGAAGCGCCACCGGCGTTCCCCGAGCCCGCGGCACGACCCGCACCGGAGCCACCGCCGGCCGCGCCGGAGCCCGAGCCGGACCTGCCGCGACCGCCACCGGAACCCGTACGCGCACCCGAAGCGGCACCGGAACCGGTGCGCGGGCCCGAACCGGACCTGCGGCGCCGCGACCCGGAGGCCCCGGAACCGCTGCGCGCGGGCTGTTCCGGCGCGGGCGACGGGAGGATCACCGGCACACCGGAGGGCTCGCGCGCCCCGGTGATGCGGACGAGCTCCTCGTCCGTGGACCGGATCCGCGCGGTGGCCGCGTTGACTCCGGCGACCGAGATCAGCCGGCTCATCTCGCGCTTCTGCTCGGGCAGTACGAGCGTGACGACACTGCCCGAGGCGCCCGCACGCGCGGTACGGCCACCACGGTGCAGGTAGTCCTTGTGGTCGACGGGCGGGTCCACGTTCACGACCAGGTCGAGGTCGTCGACGTGGATGCCGCGCGCGGCGACGTTGGTGGCGACGAGCGCGGTGACCACGCCGGTCTTGAACTGGTCCAGGGTGCGGTTGCGCTGCGACTGGGAGCGTCCGCCGTGCAGTGCCGCGGCGGCAACGCCCTGGCCGAGCAGCCGCTTCGCGAAGCGGTCGGCGGCGCGCTTGGTGTCGACGAAGAGGATGACCCGGCCGTCGCGGGCGGCGATCCGCAGGGCGACGGCCTTCTTGTCGGTCTCGTCGGCGACGTGCAGCACATGGTGGTCCATGGTGACGACGGCGCCCGCGGACGGGTCGACGGAGTGCACCACCGGGTCGCTGAGGAACATCCGCACCAGACGGTCGATGTTCTTGTCGAGCGTCGCGGAGAAAAGCAGCCGCTGCCCGTCCGGCTCGACCTGCTTGAGCAGCGCCGTGACCTGCGGCATGAAGCCCATGTCGGCCATCTGGTCGGCCTCGTCGAGGACGGTGATGGACACGTCACCGAGCGTGCAGTCGCCGCGGTCGATGAGGTCCTTGAGCCGTCCCGGCGTGGCCACGACCACTTCGGCGCCGCGTCGCAGCGCACTGGCCTGGCGGCTGATCGACAGACCGCCGACGACGGTGGCGATACGTATCCGCAGGGCCCCCGCGTACGGGGTGAGGGCGTCGGTGACCTGCTGGGCCAGCTCACGCGTGGGCACCAGGACCAGGGCGAGCGGCGCCTTGGGCTCAGCGCGCCGGCCCGCGGTGCGGGCGAGCAGGGCCAGGCCGAAGGCGAGGGTCTTGCCGGAGCCGGTGCGGCCGCGGCCGAGCAGATCGCGGCCCGCGAGAGAGTTGGGGAGAGTCGCGCCCTGGATCGGGAAGGGCTCGGTGACGCCCTGTTCCGTAAGAGTCGTGAGGAGCTCGGCGGGCAGGCCGAGCTCGGCGAAGGACGCGACGGCGGGCAGCGCGGGCGTGACCGACTCCGGTACTGCGAACTCGCCCTGCGTGGGAACTGTGCGGCCTGCGGCCGGCTTGCGCCGGGTGTTCTTGCCGCCGTTCCTCGTGCCGCGGGCGGGACGTGCGGAGCTGGTCGTGCCGATGATGCCCTCCTGGAGCCTGGGGTCCTCTACCTGAGGACCGCAGAGACCGGGGCCCGCACCAAGCGGTGCGGGCCCCGGCCACGGGATACTGAATCCCCCGAGCGTCAGGCCGGGAGGATGTTCTCCGCCTGCGGGCCCTTCTGGCCCTGCGTGACGTCGAAGGTGACCTTCTGGCCTTCCTGAAGCTCACGGAAGCCCTGGGTCGCGATGTTGGAGTAGTGGGCGAAGACGTCGGCGCCGCCGCCGTCCTGCTCGATGAAGCCGAAGCCCTTTTCCGAGTTGAACCACTTCACGGTTCCGGTAGCCATTTTTTTCTCCTTGTAATAGGGCCGATCAAGAGGCCCACCCTGTGCAGGCCTCGTGTCGCGCGTTAAGCCCCGTCCGGAGCGGCCGGAATGAAACCGGAACGGCCGGAAAACAAAAAGGCGCCTGAGGAACATTCCCGTCAGGCGCACATAAAGTTCATGGGTACCAAAACTGCAACGCAGTCACCTTAGCACGTCTCCGCGCCCACCCCCGTGGCCCAGGTCACGCACCGGGCCGGGGGCGGGGTTCCGCCGTACGAACACGGGGATTCCGCCGTACAAAGACGGAGCTCCGCCGCACAAAAACGGTTTCAGGCGCGTACGGCGATGCCGTCCAGGACCATCGACAGGTACTGGCGGGCGATCTCCTCCGGGCTGTGCAGTCCGCCGGGCCGGTACCAGGACGCGGCGACCCAGACGGTGTCGCGGACGAAGCGGTAGGTGAGCCGGATGTCCAGGTCGGCGCGGAAGTCCTCGGTGGCGACGCCGCGTTCCAGGGTGCCGAGCCAGGCCTTCTCGAACTTCTCCTGGGACGCGGCGAGGTAGCTGAAGCGGGGCTGGCGGGCGAGGTGCCTGGACTCCTTCTGGTAGATCGCGACGGCGGCGCGGTGCCGGTCGATCTCCCGGAAGGACTCGGTGACGAGGGCCTCGATGGTCTCGCGCGGGCCGAGTCCGGCGGCGAGGACCGCGTCGTACCCCTCCCAGAGTTCGTCGAGGAAGGCGGAGAGGATCTCGTCGAGGATCGCCTCCTTGGAATCGAAGTGGTAATAGAGGCTGCCCGCGAGCATGCCCGCCTCGTCCGCGATCTTCCGGACGGTGGTGGCGTTGTAGCCCTGCTCGGCGAAGACATCGGCGGCGGTCGCGAGAAGTTCGCGCCGCCTCTCGGGCGACGCGCTCACGGCACTCTTCTTGGCCGCGCTTTTCTTGGCGGCGGTCTTCTTGGCGGCACTCTTGACGGTCGGATCGCTTTTCGGCACGGGCCCATTGTCGTCGGCCAGAGCGACGGCGCGGCCGTCCTTGTCCCACCGGACCTCGAGGACGCGCGTGACGGCGGCACGGTCGAGCGGCCCGTACACGTGCGGGAAGCGCACACCGTCCGCGACGCCCGGCGGCGGGGCGGGGTCGGCGGCCTCGAAGACGCACTCGGCGGTGAGCCGCTCCTCGTCGACGAGGAGCGCGAGGAGCGGTCGCGGGGCGTCCCGGTAGAAGGCGTTCACGACGGCGAGGGTGACCGGCTCGTCGGGGGCGCAGTGGACGAAGCCGTCCTCTGCGAGGGAGGCGGGCGCGTACGGCCGGCCGGGGTGGGCGGCCCAGTCGGCCGACGTGACGACGTGGTAGATCATGCCCCGGTTGTACCCGAGCGGTCCGGTGCGGCCGGCACGATCCCCCGCGCCCGCGCCGCCGCGAGCCACTGCGGGAACTCCGCCACGAGCCGGTCGTAAAGCACCGCGTCCGGGACCGTGCGGGGGTCTTCGCCCGCGTGGAAGAAGCCGGCGTTGTCGACGGCGCGGTGGGACGGGACCGGGAGGTCGTCGAGCTTGCGGAGGAAGTCGAACTGCTTGCTGCCCGGGTCGCCGAAGCCGATGAACTGCCAGAACAGCGGGAGTTTCGCGGCCTTGCAGAGGTAGCGCTCGGCGGCCGGGCGGCTGATCGGGCCGCCGTCGGTCTGGAACACCACGAACGCCGGGTCCGTGGAGCCGCTGTCGAGGTAGTGGTCGATGACCGCGTCCATCGCCAGGTGGTAGCTGGTCTTCCCCATGTGCCCAAGCCGGGACACGATCCGCTCGATGCGGCCCTGGTGGTCGTCGAGGCCGATGGAGTCGACTGCGTCGATGTCGGTGGAGAAGAACACCGTGGGCACGCGCCCGTCGTCGTCCAGGTGGGCGGAGAGCCCCAACACCCGTTCCGCTAGCGCCTGGACGCTGCCGTCGCGGTAGTAGGGGCGCATCGAACCGGAGTGGTCGAGCACCAGGTAGACGGCGGCGCGGGTCGAGCCGAGGCCGTGCTCGGCGAGGCTCGCGCCCGCGTGCTTGTAGAGGTCGACGAGCGCGGGCGCGGTCTCCTCGACCTTGCGCAGGCTGATGGCGGCGGGCATACGGCTGCTCCTGTGCTCGGAAGACATGAACAAGCGTACGGCGCCCACCGGTTGAGGTTCCTGCACCGGGCCACGACTATGCCTATTAGTCACATACGGCTTAGTCACATACGGCGATGTCGGCGATCGAGGAGTACGGGAATGATCACGTTGAACGGCAGCACGGTCATCGTCACGGGCGCGGCCCGTGGCCAGGGTGCGGCGGAGGCCCGGCTCTGCGCCGAGGCCGGGGCCCGCGTGGTGGTGACGGACCTGCTGGAGGAGGAGGGCCGCGAGGTCGCCGCGTCCCTCGGTGACCAGGGACTCTTCGTACGCCATGACGTGTCCGACGCGGAGAGCTGGGCGGGTGTGGTGGCCGCCGCCGTGGACCGCTTCGGCCGGATCGACGCGCTGGTCAACAATGCCGCGCTGTGGCGTACGGCGCCGGTGACGGAGGAGACGTACGAGAACTTCGAGACGCTGCTGCGGGTCAATCTGCTCGGGCCGTTCCTGGGCGTCCAGGCGGTGGTGCCGGCCATGCGCGAGGCGGGCGGCGGGTCGATCGTGAACATCTCGTCGACGGCGGGGCTCAAGGGGATACCCGGCCACGCGGCGTACGGCTCGACCAAGTTCGGGCTTCGCGGTCTGACCCGGTCGTCGGCGCTCGACCTGGCGCCGTTCCGTATCCGGGTGAACTCGGTGCACCCGGGCGCGATCGACACCCCGATGATCGCGGAGGCGACGGCGGGCCGGGACTGGTCGCATGTGCCGCTGGGCCGCACCGGACGGCCGGACGAGATCGGTGAACTGGTGCTGTTCCTGGTGTCGGAGGCGTCCTCGTACATCACGGGTACGGAGTTCGCGGCGGACGGCGGCATGACGGCCTGACGGCGGGCGGAACGCGTGTGGCCCCCGCCGGCCGGCGGGGCCCACGCGCGTCGCGGGGCGGGTCAGCCCTTGACGGCTCCTGCCGCGAGGCCGGAGCCGAGCCTGCGGTGGACCACCACGAAGAAGATCATCACGGGCACGGTGACCAGCGTGGAGCTGGCCATCACCGGGCCCCAGGCCGTGGAGTTCTCGCCGAAGAACTGGTAAATGCCCACGGCCGCCGTGTACTTGTCGCTGCCCTTCATGAAGGTGTACGCGAACACGAACTCGTTCCACGCGGTGATGAACGCGAAGATCGACGTGGCGACCAGGCCCGGCGCGACCAGGGGCAGCAGCACCGACCAGAACATCCGCGGCCAGGACGCCCCGTCGATGTACGCCGCCTCCTCGACCTCCTTGGGCACCGTGGCGACGAAGCCGCGCAGCGTCCAGATGGCGAACGGCAGCGAGAGCGCGATGTAGACGACGCTCAGGCCGAGCAGCGAGTTGAGCATCTCGTAGTCCCGCATCTGGATGAACAGCGGGATCACCAGGGCTTCGAGCGGCACCATCTGCACGACCAGAATCATGATCAGTACGGAGGTGCGGAAGCGGAACTTGAACCGGGCCACCGCGACCGCCGCGAACAGCGAGAGCAGCCCCGCGGCGAGGATCGTCGCGCCGCCGACGATCGCGGAGTTCAGCAGGTACGTGCCGAAGTTGCCGCGCTCGAAGACGAGTTGGAAGTGCTCCAGGGTGAATCCGCTGGGCAGCAGGTCCGAGCCGCGGGTCAGGGCCTTCGGGTCGAAGGCCGTCGACACCATCCAGTAGACGGGAAAGAGCGCGAAGACGAGGAGCGCGGCGACGGCGGCGGCGAGCCCGAGACGGCGCACGGTCACAGCTCCTCCTCTCCCTGCCGGAACAGGGTCCGGATGTAGACGATCGTGATGGCGAGCAGCAGCAGCGTGAGCAGGACGGCGGCGGCCGCTCCGGTGCCGTAGTCGTTCTTGGCGAAGGCCTCGATGTACGAGAAGACGCCGAGGTTGTAGACGTCCGGGTTGGAGCCGTTGCCGCCCGGCATCACGAAGATCTGAGTGAAGACCTTGAAGTCCCAGATGGTCGACAGGATCGTCACCACGAGGAAGACCGGCTTGATGGTCGGCACGGTGATCTTCCAGAACCGCTGCCAGGCGTTGGCGCCGTCGAGCATGCCCGCCTCGTACAGCTCCTTCGGGATGGTGAGGAGCCCGGCGAAGACCGTGATGGCGACGAACGGGAAGCCGTGGTGGACGACGTTCAGGGTGGCGATGGCGTAGAACGGCAGCCGTTCGGTGAACCAGTTGGTGGTCTCCGGGTCGATCAGGCCGACGGCGCCCGCGAGTTGGCTGACCAGCCCGTCCTGCGGCTGGAACAGCCAGATCCAGACGTATGTGCCGGTGACGGCGGGCATCGCCCAGGCGGCGAGGACCGCGACCGAGCAGATGAGCCGCCAGGTGGCGCCGAGCCGGTTGAGGAGCAGGGCGACGGCGGTGCCGAGGGCGACGGTCAGGCCGACGCAGGCGACGGCGAAGAACACCGTGTTGGGCAGCACCGTCTGCCAAAGGAGGCTGCTGGTGAGCAGGTCGGCGTAGTGGTCGAGGCCGGTGAAGGTGCCGACGCCGCCGCCGAACTTGACCTCGTAGTCCTGCAGCGAGAGCTTGCCGACCTGGATCAGCGGCCAGAGCAGCAGGGCCGCGAGGACGGCGAGCGCGGGCGCGAGCAGCAGCCAGGGGCGGCCGAGTTCGACCAGCTTCCGGCGGCGGCGGGCGGCCTCGGGGTTCTCGGGACGCTTGGAACTCTTGGGGTTTTGGGGCGTTTCGGGGG
>NZ_JAAAHS010000211.1 GCF_009908195.1 Streptomyces boluensis
CCCGCACCCGGACGCTCAACCCTGAGACCGGACCTCAGGGCTCCACGAGCACCGATCTCAGGGTTCCGTGGACCCCGAACTCAGGGATCCAGCAGTCGCGGCGAAAGCGCCCCGCACGGCACCAGCTCCACCTCGGCGCCGGCGTCCCTGAGGTCGGTGAGGACCAGCTCGTCGTACATGAGAAGGCCGGTCTGCTCGGGCCAGACCACCGCCCACAGCCAGAGCCCGCGCGCCTCGCCCGCGAAGACGGCGCGGTCGTCGGGGGTGTCCGCGACGTGCCACAGCGGGGTGGGCCGGCCGGCGGCGAGCAGCTTGGCCTGCGGCGGCTTGGCGACGTCCAGGTACGGGCCGGGGTCGGGCCCGTCGATGCCCGCGTACCGCGCGCCGAGTCCGACGCCCAGCTCCTCGGCGACCAGGACCAGCTCACCGAAGCCGCCGAGCGGTCCCGGCCCTGAGCAGGCGACGGCGGTGGCCCGGCCGCCGCTGCGGTCGTCGCCCGCGCACGCCACGCCGGTGAAAAGCCAACCGACGGGCATCGGCCACGGCATCCACACCGGCACCTCGGTGCGATGCACGGCCACCCCGAGCGCCTCGACGCTCGGCGGGACCACGGGCTGCAGCGGGTGCACGGCGCCGTGCACCGCGCACTGCCACGTATCGGCGAAGAGACCGGGAGCCCTGACCCGGCCACCGCACTTCGGGCAACTGGGTTCGCCCCTCATAGCGTTCAACGGTCCTCCGCGGCCGTCGCCGCGTCAAGGAGCGATCACCCGTCCGGAGCGGGCGTGACCAGGCAAATATAGATGTAGCTTGCATTTATTAGCCTGTCTAACTTATTCTGTGTATAGGTCAACCACCCGGCAGCACCATCGAGAGCCAGCAGTGAGGGAGAGGGCATGCGAAGCAGCAGCGGCGGCCCGACAGGGGACGATCCGTTCGACGAGGGCACAGGTTCGGGTTCGGGTTCGGGCTCGGGTTCGGGTTCGGGTTCGGTGAGCATCCTGCGCCAGCCCACGGCGGTCTGGGCCACGGCCGGCGCCTCCGTCGTCGCCTTCATGGGCATCGGCCTCGTCGACCCGATCCTGCCGTCGATCGCCAAGGGGCTCCAGGCCACACCGAGCCAGGTCTCGCTCCTGTTCACCTCGTACTTCCTGATCACCGCGGTCGCGATGCTGGTGACGGGCTTCGTGTCCAGCCGGATCGGCGGCAAGAAGACCCTGCTCGCCGGGCTCGCGCTCGTCGTGGTCTTCGCGGCCCTCTCCGGTACGTCCGGGTCAGTGGGCGAACTCGTCGGCTTCCGGGCCGGCTGGGGGCTCGGCAACGCCCTCTTCGTGTCGACCTCGCTCGCCGTCATCGTCGGCGCCGCGGCGGGCGGCAGTTCCGCGGCGATCCTGCTCTACGAGTCGGCGCTCGGCCTCGGTATGGCCTGCGGCCCGCTGGTCGGCGCGCTGCTCGGCGACGCCAGCTGGCGCTACCCCTTCTTCGGCACCGCGGCCCTGATGGCCATCGGCTTCATCGCCATCACCGCGTTCCTGAAGGAGCAGCCGAGGCCCGCGCGCAAGACCTCACTCCTCGATCCGGTCAAGGCACTCGGCCACGGCGGTCTCGCCTCGGCGGCGGCCTCCGCGTTCTTCTACAACTACGCGTTCTTCACCGTCCTGGCGTTCACCCCGTTCGTCCTGAACATGACGCCGTACAAGTCGGGTGCCGTCTTCTTCGCCTGGGGTGTGCTGCTCGCGGTGTTCTCGGTGCTCGTCGCGCCGCGGCTGCAGAAGCGGTTCGGCTCCCTGAAGGTGCTCGGCGGTTCGCTGCTGCTGCTCGCCGTCGACCTGGTGGTGCTCGGGTACGGCAACCACACGGCGGCCGTGGCGGGCACGATCGTCTCCGGCGCGTTCATCGGCCTCAACAACACCGTGTACACGGAGCTCGCGCTAGGCGTCTCGGACGCGCCGCGCCCGGTGGCCAGCGCCGGTTACAACTTCGTGCGCTGGTTCGCCGCGGCGGCCGCGCCGTTCCTCGCGCCGAAGATCGAGGAGTGGACCGACATCCACATCCCGTTCGTGGTCGCGGCCGTCGCCGCCGTGGTGGGCGCCGGCATCGTCTGGGTACGGCGCGGCGCGCTGCGGCACGACGCCGAGGAGCTCGAACCGAAGCACCGTACGGAGGACGGGGTCGCCGTCTTCGCCAACTAGCGGCTCCTGTACGGGAGTTCAGTCCAGGGGCACGGGCCTGCGCAGCGGATCGCGCAGGTCCGTTCCGTGTGCCAGCCACTTCTCCTGCAGGGCCGCCGCGCCGTGCACGCGCTTCCACGCCGCCTCGTTGGGCGTCATCGGGAGCAGCGGCAGGAACCGCACCGGCTCCATCGGCTCGTCGAGCTCCAGGTCCTCCACCAGGCCGCCCGGCTCGGCGACCAGGACGGAGGTGAACTGGGCGCCGGGCCACAGCGGTTCACCCACGTCGAGCGAGGCGCCCGGGGCCACGATCAGCCCCTCGACCTGCGGCGACGCGGCCAGTACGGCGAGCGGCCGGAGTGCCTTGTCGGTGTCGGCAACGCCCGTGCGCACCGAGAGGACCAGCTCGGCGCGCGGGCCGCGGTGCGGGTCGGCCAACGGGGCCGTGGGGTCGGCCATCGGCGCGGCCGCCATGCCGAGAGTGGCGTACCGCACGATGTCGCCCTCGACGAACCGCAGCACCTCGATACGATCCGTGCCGAGGAACGTCACGGCCGCGCGGGCGTCCGGTTCTCCCAGGGCGCTGCGCAGCCGGGCTTCCACGAGAGCGAGAACATCAGCCATGTCGCGAGCATAGAACTCGTAGAGAACCGGCAAAGCCGCGGCTTGACACTTCAGTCGGCTGATAGTCTTGGCCGCTGGTCAGGGCAGCACACGGGACGGTACGCCCAAGCGTCGTTCCCGGGCCCGGCGTTGGGACTTCCCCCACGGGGGACCGGCCGGAGGAGGTGGGGCTGAAATGGATCGAAGTCGACCGTGCAGTACCACCCGCTCTTCCGCCAGGTAACCGCCCAGCGTACGAGGCTTTCCGTACCCGCGACCCTCATGGGTAAACCGCGAAGTTCACGGCAACCTCATCTCGCGCACCACGGTCGCTCGCCGGAAGGGCATTTCGTCCCCGCTTGATCTGTGTCAGAGCGAAGGCCGTCACCGCGTCGGAGCGGTGCCGCCCGCTTTGCGGACGTGATGTCGAGCCGTACGTCCCCATTCCGGGCTGTTCCACCCCGCGCGTCGGCCGCGTCGCGAAGGAGCCTGCCATGTCGATGATCCGTGACCTGCGTGCCGCCGTCCGCCCCCAGCTGCGCAAGGACACCGCCGCCGGAAGCCCGTACGAGACCACCCGTGATGCCACCGCGGCGAGCGCCGTCGTGGACTGTGCCGTGTACCGCGACGGCCGCCGGGTGAAAAGCGACGAGACCCTCACTCCGCACCAGGCGATGCTTCAGGTGCGCCGCGACGGGGGCTTCGCGTGGATCGGCCTGCACGAGCCGACCGAGGCCGAGTTCGCCGGTATCGCCGCCGAGTTCGGGCTGCACCCGCTCGCCGTCGAGGACGCCGTCCACGCCCACCAGCGCCCCAAGCTGGAGCGGTACGACGACACCCTGTTCACCGTCTTCAAGACCATCCACTACGTCGAGCACGCCGAGCTCACCGCGACCAGCGAGGTCGTCGAGACCGGCGAGGTGATGTGCTTCACCGGGCGGGACTTCTTCATCACCGTGCGGCACGGCGGCCAGGGCTCGCTGCGGGCCCTTCGGCACCGGCTGCAGGACGACGCGGAGAAGCTCGCCAAGGGCCCGTCGGCGGTGCTGCACGCCATCGCCGACCATGTCGTGGACGGGTACATCGCGGTCGCGGACGCCGTGCAGGACGACATCGACGAGGTCGAGATCGATGTCTTCTCGCAGCCGGGCAAGGGCAGCCCGCGCGGCACCGACGCCGGCCGGATCTACCAACTCAAGCGTGAGGTACTGGAGTTCAAGCGCGCCGTGTCGCCGCTGCTCCGCCCCATGCAGTTGCTGAGCGAGCGGCCGATGCTGCTGGTCGACCCCGACATCCAGAAGTACTTCCGGGACGTGGCCGACCACCTCGCGCGCGTGCAGGAGCAGGTCATCGGCTTCGACGAGCTGCTCAACTCCATCCTGCAGGCCAACCTGGCGCAGGCGACCGTCGCGCAGAACGAGGACATGCGCAAGATCACGTCGTGGGCGGCCATCGTCGCCGTACCCACGATGATCTGCGGGGTGTACGGCATGAACTTCGAGCACATGCCGGAGACGAAGTGGGAGTACGGCTACCCGACCGTGATGGTCGGCATCGCCGCGGTCTGCTTCGTCATCCACCGCACCCTGAAGCGCAATGGCTGGCTCTAGCTAAGCTGCACCCATGTCTGCCGATTCGCTGCTCGACCGGGCCCTCGTCGAGGAGGCCACGAAGAAGTCCGGCCTCATCTGGGTGCGCGGCACCGGGCCCGCCCGTGCGCTGTGGCATGTGTGGCACGAGGGTGCCGTGCACATCGTCGGCGACGGTCCCGGTGAGCAGCCGCTGCCCGGTGTCGCCGACGGGGCGTTGGCCGAAGTCACCGTGCGCAGCAAGGACAAGGGCGGCCGGCTCGTCGTATGGACCGCGCGGGCCGTCGAGCTCGCGCCGCGCTCCGCGGAGTGGGAGGCCGCCGTCGCGGAGCTGAAGGGCAAGCGCCTGAACGCCCCGGACAGCGAGCAGTTGACCGAGCGCTGGGCCCGCGAGTGCCGGGTCCTGCGGCTGGCGCCGGAGAGCGTGGACACCGCGATGCCGGACGGCTCACTGGCCGCCGTCCCGCTGCCGACCCCGGCGACCACGCGGGAGCCGATCCCGGGCGCGCTGCCGAAGATCCTGTTCAAGCGGCGCAAGCGGTCCTGAGCCACCCGGTCCTGAGCCACGCGGTTCGGATAGGGATACGGCTCGGGCTCACCGTACGGCCGTCTCCGCCGCCAGGGCCGCGTGCAGCCAGTCGTGCGCCGTACCGGGGTTGGGCTCCGCGCCGCCGGACAGCTCGCCGACCAGCTGCCAGTAGTGGTCGATACGGGGGTCGGCGGCAAGCACGCGATGGAGCCCGGCACGGAAGTCGGGGTTGTCCCGCACCCCGTACGCCGCCGCGTACGCACCCACGAAGCAGTCGAGGGCATCCCCCGCGTGCGGCGCGCTGCCGGCCCGCTGGGCGGGGGCGGCGAGCGCGAAGGCCTCGCTGAGCCCGGTGTAGAGCACCGCGGGGCGCCCGCCGTCGCCGGTGCGGTGGACCGCGGGCTGGCAGTCGTCCCGGTGCGCGTCGCCGGGGCAGGGGCCCGAGACGAAGGCGTGCAGCCGGGCGAAGGCGAGCACCTGGTGCGGCGCCGGGTCGTCCGGGAGCTGCGGCACCGCCTGCTCGACCACCACCGACCGCACCCGCGCGGGCAGCCGGGGCGGCAGCCAGCGCCGCCAGAACCGGGCCAGCGCTTCGGTGCTCGGCGGAACCGTCACGGCGCCGATCAGCCGCAGCCGCTCGGCGCGCTCCCCGGGGGTGCAGTCCTGGAGCAGCCGCAGCGCGGCCTCCCGCCAGCGCAGCGCGGTGAGGTGGCTGCCGATGTCCCGCAGCCGGTCCGCGACGACATCCTCGAGGGCGCCCTCCGCGTCCAGCACCCGCCCCACGTCCGGCACCGGCAGGTCGAGGGTGCGCAGGGCGCGGATGGTGCGGAGCCGGTCGAGCGCCTCCGGCCCGTACCTGCGGTGGCCGCCGGCGCTGCGCGCGGCCTCGGGCAGCAGTCCGCGGTCCGAGTAGAACCGGACCGTCTTGACGGTGGCACCCGCCCGCTCGGCGAGCTCGCCGATGCTCCACAGGCCGTCGGGGCTCAGGTCGTCCGGGATCAGGGCGTCGGGACGCATCAGCGCTTGAACCTCCCTCAGGGGGAGTTCCTACGGTACCGGCGTGCACGGACGGCCGGTGGGGCCGGGCCGTGGCGCACGGTGGAGGAGGAGATGGCCATGACGGCATTCGTACTGGTTCCGGGGGCGCACACCGGCGGCTGGGTGTGGCACGAGGTCGCCGCCCGGCTGCGCGCGCACGGGGCCGAGGCGCACGCGGTGACGCCGACCGGGATGCGGGACCCGGTGGGGCCCGAACAGGCGTTGTCCGGCGCCCGGTTGGGAGAGGAGGCGGTCGACCTCGGTACGCACATCGACGACGTGGTCCGCGCCGTCGACCAGGTACCCGACGGCTCCGACGTGGTGCTCGTCGGGCACTGCTACGGCATCCACCCGGTGCTCGGCGCCGCGGCCCGGCGTACCGGACGGGTCGCCCGGATCGTGTACCTGGACACTCCACCGGCCCGGGACGGCGACCCGGCGCTCGCCCTGGTCCCGGACCCGGAGGTACGCGCGGGGCTCGCCGGGGCCGACGGCAGCGCACCGCTCGACCCGGCCGCCCCGCGGGACCGCGCGGCCTGGCGGCGCTGGGGCAGCCTCGACGGCGTACCGCCAGGCGCCCTCGACCGGCTCGTCGCGCTCGCCGCACCGCAGCCGTACCGCACCCTCACCCGGCCCCTACGGGTCTCCCCCGAGGTGGCCGCGCTGCCGGCGACCGGGGTGCTGTGCACCGGGAACGGTTCGACCGTCGCGATCCTCGAATCGCAGCTGGGCCTCGGCGATCCCCGGCTGCTCGCGCTCACCGAGCCCCAGGTGCGCTTCCTCGAACTGGCCGCCGGGCACTGGCCGATGCTGTCGGCGCCCGACGAGCTGGCCGAGGTGCTGCTGCGGGCGGCGGCGGGCGAGGGCGCCCGGCTCACGCCGCCGAGCGGGCCGCCCGTACATCTGCGGCCGTTCCTCCTGGACCCGCCCGAGCGGGCGCGCGAGCGGACGGGACACGTCGACCTGTACGCGCCCGACGGCGACGGGCCGCGCCCCGCCGTGCTCCTCGTGCACGGCGGCCCCGTACCCGCGGGCGCACGGCCCACGCCCCGTGACTGGCCCGCCTACACCGGGTACGCCCGGTACCTCGCGGAGCGGGGTGTGGTCGCCGCGACCGTCGACCACCGGCTGCACGACGTCAGCGACTACCCGACGGCCGCCGAGGACGTGGCCACGGCCGTCGAGCGGGTACGGGCCGACCCGCGGGTGGACGGGGACCGGATCGCGCTGTGGTTCTTCTCCGGCGGCGGGCTGCTCTCGGCCGGCTGGCTGGCCCGGCCGCCGGCCTGGCTGCGCTGTGTGGCGGCGACGTACCCGGTGCTCGCGCCCGCGCCGGGCTGGGGTGTCGACCCCGCGTTCCGGCCGGTGGAGGCGGTGCGCTCGGCCGGGGAGCTGCCGGTCGTGCTGACCCGGGTGGGCCGTGAACTGCCGCAGATCGCGGCGACCGTGGCCGCGTTCCTGGACTCGGCGCGGGAGTGCGGGGCCCGGGTCGAGGTGGTGGACCTGCCGGACGGCCACCACGGCTTCGAGACCATCGACCACACGGACCAGGCCCGCGAGGCGGTGCACCGGGCGGCGGACTCCGTACTGGCACGGCTGCGGAGCTGAGCGCCCGTACGAGCCCTGGGGCCGGCCCCAGGGCTAGGAACTCGGCAGCTGCCTGCCGTAGTCCACCGTCTGTCCCTGGCCGGGCGCCTTCAGGTCGACGTCCTTGTCCCAGTCGGTCAGCCGGATCTGCCCGGCCCCGCCGGCCCGCGCCAGGAGCAGCGGGTACGCGGTGCCCTCCAGGGACACGTCGAGGCTGCCGCCCGCGCCCTTGTCGCCGCTGACCTTGATGGTGCGCTTGCCGTCGGCGGTGCCGCGCGCGCCCACGGACAGCTTGCCGTGCAGCGTGAGCAGCCCGTCGAGCAGCAGATCCTTGTCGGTGAAGCCGCTGAACTGCTTGTACGCGGGGTCGCCCGGCGGGACCTTCACGTACTTGCCGTCGAGCTTGTCCGCGGCCGGCTCGTCCGTGGACCAGAACCCGGCGTCGGCCTTCAGATAGAGCTCGTTGCCGACCCTCAGCAGCTCGAACGTGCCGTTCTTGGAGCGGACTTCGCCGCTGCCGCCGTTGTCGGTGAGCCGCATGTCGAGCTTGTACGCGGCGCCCTTGCTGACCACCGAGCCGGAGAGCCGCACCGAGCCCGCGACCTTGGCCGCCGACAGCGCTTTGTGCTGGATCTTCGCCGCGGACAGCTTGCCGACGCCGTTGGTCCCGGCGTCCGGGTCCTCCTCGGCGCCACAGCCGGTCAGGCCCGTCATGCCGGCGACCAGACCGGCGCACAGAGCACCGGCGAGTACGGTGCGGCGGGCCCGTCCCAGTGCGGTTGCGGTCACGTGCGGCGCTGCCTCTCATGCGTGGTTCCGGAGCGACAGTACGGCAGCGTACCCGTGCCTCTGCCGCCACCAGGCAGAGAGCCTTACGCACCGCCCACCAGGGCGTATCCGACCGGGACGGGCTAGCCTGAAGCCCGCAAACCGTACATATAGGTACGAAGGGAGGCGTGCGGTATGCCGGCAGGCACCCCTCGGATCTTTGTCTCCCATCTGTCCGGTACCGCCGTCTTCGACCCCAACGGGGACCAGGTGGGCCGCGTCCGCGACCTCGTCGCGATGCTCCGCGTCGCCCGCCGCCCGCCGCGCCTGCTCGGCCTGGTCGTCGAAGTCGCCACCCGGCGCCGCATCTTCCTGCCCATGACCCGGGTCACCGGCATCGAGTCGGGCCAGGTCATCACCACCGGCGTGCTCAACGTCCGGCGCTTCGAGCAGCGCCCCACCGAGCGCCTCGTCCTCGGCGAGCTGCTCGACCGCCGCGTCACCCTGGTCGACACCGGCGAGGAGGTCACCGTCCTCGACGTCTCCGTACAGCAGCTCCCGGCCCGCCGCGACTGGGAGATCGACCGGGTCTTCGTACGCAAGGGGAAGGCCGGCGCGCTCCGGCGCAAGGGGGAGGCGCTGACCGTGGAGTGGTCGGCCGTCACCGGGTTCTCGCTCGAGGAGCACGGCCAGGGCGCCGAGAGCCTGCTCGCCACGTTCGAGCAGCTGCGCCCCGCCGACCTTGCCAATGTGCTGCACCACCTCGCCCCGAAGCGCCGCGCCGAGGTGGCCGCCGCCCTCGACGACGACCGGCTCGCCGACGTCCTGGAGGAGCTGCCCGAGGACGACCAGATCGAGATCCTCGGCAAGCTGAAGGAGGAGCGCGCCGCCGACGTCCTGGAGGCGATGGACCCGGACGACGCCGCCGACCTGCTCTCCGAACTCCCCGAGGAGGACCAGGAGCGGCTGCTCGGCCTGATGGAGCCGGACGACGCCGCGGACATGCGGCGCCTGATGCAGTACGAGGAGCGCACGGCCGGCGGCATGATGACGACCGAGCCGATCGTGCTCCAGCCGGACGCGACGGTCGCGGACGCCCTGGCCCGGGTCCGTATGCAGGACCTCTCCCCCGCGCTTGCCGCGCAGGTCTACGTCTGCCGCCCGCCCGACCAGACGCCCACCGGCAAGTACCTGGGCCTCGTGCACTTCCAGCGGCTGCTTCGCGACCCGCCGTTCACGCTGGTCGGCACGCTCATCGACCAGGACCTCCAGGCGCTCCGCCCGGACACCTCGCTGCCCGCGGTGACCAGTTTCTTCGCCACGTACGACATGGTCGCGGCGCCCGTCGTGGACGAGAGCGGCGCGCTGCTCGGCGCGGTCACCGTGGACGACGTGCTTGACCATCTGCTGCCGGACGACTGGCGCGAGACCGAGTTCCATCTGATCGGGGAGGTGAACCACGGTGAGTGAACGCGACCGTGACCGCGAGCGCGAGCAGTCCAGGACCGAGTCGGCCCGCGCCCGCATCCGCCTTGACCAGCCGCGCCCACCGCGGCGCAGGCTGCTGCCCGAGTACGACCCGGAGGCCTTCGGCCGGCTCTCCGAGAAGACCGCCCGCTTCCTCGGCACCGGACGGTTCATCGTCTGGATGACGGTCCTGATCATCCTGTGGGTGCTGTGGAACGCGGCGGGCCCCGACGACTGGCGCTTCGACGAGTACCCGTTCATCTTCCTGACCCTGATGCTCTCGCTGCAGGCCTCGTACGCGGCGCCGCTGATCCTGCTCGCGCAGAACCGGCAGGACGACCGGGACCGGGTCAACCTGGAGCAGGACCGCAAGCAGAACGAACGGTCCATGGCGGACACCGAGTACCTGACCCGGGAGATCGCCGCCCTGCGGATGCGCCTCGGCGAGGTCGCCACCCGGGACTGGATCCGCTCCGAACTCCAGGACCTGCTGAGGGACATGGACGAGCGGCGCGAGCTGTACGGTCCCGAGCAGGCGCTGGTGCGTGACGAAGGCGACCGTCGGTAGCCCTTCCCTGACCGTCACCCGTCCGCCGTACCATTCCCGTATGGCTACCGAAAAGTATCCGGCCGAAGAGGCGATCCGAGAAGCGCTCTCCACGGTCAACGACCCCGAGATCAACCGGCCGATCACCGAACTCGGCATGGTCAAATCGGTGGACATCGGTGCCGACGGCGCGGTCGCCGTCACCGTCTATCTGACGGTCTCCGGCTGCCCGATGCGCGACACGATCACGAACCGGGTGACCGAGGCGGTCTCCGGCGTCGAGGGCGTCACCTCCGTGGACGTCACACTCGATGTGATGAGCGACGAGCAGCGCCGCGAGCTGGCCGAGGCCCTGCGCGGCGGCACCGCCGAGCGCGAGGTCCCCTTCGCCAAGCCCGGCTCGCTGACCCGGGTGTACGCGGTGGCGTCCGGCAAGGGCGGCGTCGGCAAGTCCTCGGTGACGGTGAACCTGGCGGCCGCGATGGCCGCGGACGGCCTGAAGGTCGGCGTCGTGGACGCGGACATCTACGGCCACTCGGTGCCGCGCATGCTGGGCGCCGACGGCAAGCCCACCCAGGTCGAGAACATGATCATGCCGCCCTCCGCGAACGGCGTGAAGGTCATCTCGATCGGCATGTTCACGCCGGGCAACGCCCCGGTGGTGTGGCGCGGCCCGATGCTGCACCGCGCCCTGCAGCAGTTCCTCGCGGACGTGTACTGGGGCGACCTGGACGTGCTCCTGCTCGACCTGCCGCCGGGCACGGGCGACATCGCGATCTCGGTGGCCCAGCTGGTGCCGAACGCCGAGATCCTCGTGGTGACCACCCCGCAGCAGGCCGCCGCCGAGGTCGCCGAGCGCGCGGGCTCCATCGCCGTACAGACCCACCAGAAGATCGTCGGCGTCGTCGAGAACATGTCGGGGATGCCCTGCCCGCACTGCGACGAGATGGTCGACGTGTTCGGCACGGGCGGCGGTCAGCGGGTCGCCGAGGGCCTCACCAAGACCACCGGGGCGAACGTGCCGGTGCTCGGCTCCATCCCGATCGACGTGCGGCTGCGCGAGGGCGGCGACGAGGGCAAGCCCGTCGTCCTGACCGACCCGGACTCCCCCGCGGGCTCGGCCCTGCGCTCCATCGCGGGCAAGCTCGGCGGCCGCCAGCGCGGCCTGTCCGGCATGACGCTCGGCCTCACCCCGAAGAACAAGTTCTGAGGCCCTGAAGGCCTCGACGCCGCTCGGCGTACGCGGAAGGGGGCGCTGTCACCACGGTGACGGCGCCCCCTTCCGCGTACGCACCCCTCAGCGCTGGGTGTCGTACTCCAGGATGTCCTTGACCACCGAGAAGCCCAGGCCGTACGCGCTCATGCCGCGGCCGTACGCACCCAGGTGGGCGCCGTCCCGCGTGGAGCCGGCGAGGACCCAGCCGAACTCGGACTCGCGGTAGTGGAACGGGGTCGGCACGCCGTCGACCGGAAGCGTGAGCTCCGTCCAGTCCTCGCTGACCAGGTCGTCCGCGAGCACCCACGCGGTCTCGGTCTGCTGCTCCAGCCAGTCGTCGCGCAGCGTGTGGTCCATCTGGTGCGGCCAGGTGCTGGTGAGCAGCCCCACGCCCGCGAGCCAGGCCGCCGAGGACACCGAGGTGGCCTCCAGGACGCCGGTACCGTCACCGCTGCGCCGCACCGGGCTGGACGCCACGGTCACGACCACCGCGAACCGCTCCTTGGCCCCGGAGTCGTCGCGTGCGTCGCCGCGCACCGACGGCTCGTCACCGTGCCCGATCGAGCCGTGCTCGACCGTGCCGTCCGCGCCCGCGCCGACCTGCATCAGCCAACGCGGCCCTGTGAAGGCCTCGTCGAGGCCGTACCACGGGAACGACGCCTGCAAATAGCCGTCGACCGCGCGTGCCCCTGTATGACTCGTCGTCTCCATGTACCCGGCCGCCTCCTCGATCTCCGTCGGTCCGGAGCGGCCCGCCCCCCTCGGGCGTCCTGAGTCCGGACAACAACAGACGAGAATAGCCACCCCGGTTCGCCGGGGCTGACTCCATCGGGGCGCGCGGGTCGCCGTACTGACGGATCGCGAGCCCCGCGCGACGGCGCGCGCGGGTGGCGTGGAGGCGGCGCGCAGGCGGCGCGGAGGCGGCGCGGAGGCGGCGCGGAGGCCGTCAGGTGGCGTCGGAGTCGAACGGCGGAGGCTCGTCCTTAGTCAGCCGCGTCGGCTTCTTCTCCAGGTCGGCACCGCCGCCCTTGGTCAGCTCAGGACCGCTGGACGCGGCGGAGGCGGAGGCGGAGGCGGAGGCGGCGGAACCCGATCCGTTCACCGCGTCGGTGACCTCGGCCATCTCCTTGCGCATGTCGAAGCCGTTGCGGATGTCCTTCATCCCCAGGTCTTCGTTGTCCAACTGCTTGCGGATGAACGTCTTGGGGTTGAGGTCCTCGAACTCGAAGTCCTTGAACTCCGGACCCAGCTCGTCCCGGATGTCCCGCTTGGCACTGTCCGAGAAGTCCCGGACCTTACGGATGAAGCCGGAGATGTCCTGGATGACCTTGGGCAGCTTGTCCGGGCCGAAGATGAGCACGGCAAGGACCACGAGCGTCACCAGCTCAAGTGCGCCTATGTCATTGAACACCTTGCAGCTCCTTGCGATCTCCGCGGCCCGAGGCAGGAGGAAGGGGATCCGGGCCCCGTCCACGTTACCCGCCGATCCTGTACTGCCGGTACTGTCCCGGGGCGGTTCGGTGGCCGCGGGACGAGCACGGGGTGACACCCGGGTGCCCTTGGCGGGGCGGGGTGGCTGTGGCGGGGCGCGTACGGCCCGTGGCCTGTC
>NZ_JAAAHS010000212.1 GCF_009908195.1 Streptomyces boluensis
GAGGGGGCGCTTGCGCGGGCCGGCGCCGAGGGGTTGCGGAGCGGGGATCCGGTGCGGATCGGCCCCTATGTGCCGCTCGGGCTGCTCGGCAGTGGCGGCATGGGGCGCGTGTATCTCGCGCGGGCCGAGGACCGGCTGGCCGCGGTCAAGGTGATCCGCCCGGAGTACGCGGAGAACGCCGAGTTCCGGCGCCGGTTCGAGCGGGAGGCCGCGGTCCTGGGGCGGGTGCGCAGCGAGCACGCGCCGCGGCTGCTCGACACCGGGTTCGACTCCGAGCTGCTGTGGATGGCGACCGAGTATCTCCCGGGGCCCAATCTCTCCGAGGCGGTGCACGAGTTCGGGCCGCTCAGCGCGAGCGGCGTGTGGCGGCTCGTCGGTGAACTGGGGCGGGCGCTCGACGAGTTGACCGCCGCGCAGGTCGTGCACCGGGACCTGAAGCCGTCCAACGTCATCCTGGGCTCGGACGGGGCGTATGTCATCGACTTCGGCATCTCCCAGGCCGCCGACGCCAGCTCGATCACCACCACCGGCAAAGCCGTCGGCACACCCGCGTACATGTCGCCCGAGCGGCTGCGGGACGGCCGGGCCGATGTGGTGTCGGACGTGTTCTCGCTGGCCTGCACGCTGGTCTTCGCCGCGACCGGGCGCGCCCCGTTCGGGGACGGCACCGGCGTGGACGTCATGCACCGGGTCGCGTTCGAGGAGCCGTACGCGGAGGTGATCGGTGAACTCGTCGCCGCCGACCCGGACTTGGCGGATCTGCTCTCCGCCTGCCTCACCAAGGACCCCGGGCTCAGGCCCACCCCGACGCGGCTCGCCGAGGCCGCGGCGGCGCGGCCCTGGCCGGGGCACTGGCACGGCCCCCTGCACGCGCAGGTGACCGCGCGCCGGGACGCGTACGACGTGCTGCGCCAGGTGCCCATGGACCAGACCGTGCACCTGCGGCTACCGGGCGGCAGGACCACCGCACCCGTGCCGCCCGCAGTCACCACCGCCCACGCCACCACGCCCACCCCCGCGCCGGAGCACTCGCTCGGCCGGACCGTGCCGCAAGGACCGGGCGGCCTGCAGGACGGGCCGCCCCCGCGCGGGCGCCGACGGCGGGCGTATCTCGCGGTCGTCGCCTCGCTCGCCGTGTGCGCCGTCGCGCTGACGGCCTTTCTGCTCACCCGGCAGGGCGAGCCCGCGTCCGAGGCGGGCCCCGCGCCCGCCGGTTCGGCGACCGCGCCGAGCACTCCCGGCCCGGCCGGTACGTCCGGTGACCCTTCGCCCTCCGCGTCCGACGACGCGCAGGGCGGCGCCTCCTCCACGGCCGACCGGAGCAGTGCCGCGCCCAGCGTCGACGTCTCGCGCACGCGGTCCGCGCAGCCCACCCTCTCCGCCTCCGAGAAGCCCGGAGGCGGAGAGGGCAGCCAGTCGCCGCGGCCGACCGGCTCGTCAACACCGGCCAAGCCGCCGGCGCCGCCGTGGATATCCCAGTGCACGTACTACTCCGGCACGGAGATCACCCGCTACGGCGACAAGGGCCAGCGCGTGGTGCAGGTGCAGTGCATGCTCAGCAAGCGGGGGTACGGCATCGGGGGCTCCGGCGTGGACGGGCAGTTCGGGGACGCCACCCGGACCGCCGTGCGGAAGTTCCAGAGCGCCCGCGGCCTGGAGGTCGACGGCGAGGTGGGGCCCAACACCTGGGCGGCGCTGCGCAGTCGCACCTGACGGCGGCGACGCAGGCATCGGCCATCGGTTCGGGGAGAGCGGCAAAGTCAACTCGGCCTGGAGCAAGGGATGGTGACGGTCGGGCAGACCGGCGACTGGTCGGGACAGGCCGCCAGTGGGGCACGCGGCGTGACCGTTGTGGGGTGACTCGTCTCGGGGCGGGGGCGATGTCCTGGCTCGTCGTAAGTCGCCGTTATGGGGCGTCGGGTGTGACTCGACTCCCATCAAACAGTGGCCCGTCGGCGGCCGACTCGTGACCTTCGTGGCACAGAGTGGGACGCGCACGTCGATCTGAGGGGGAGCACATGGCAGGGCACGCGGCGGGAGATCCTCGCGAGGCCACGCCCGCGAGCGGCGGCGACAGGATCGGCCCGTACCGCCTGCTCGACGTGCTCGGCACGGGCGGCATGGGCCGGGTGTACCTGGCCCGTTCGGAGGGCGGCCGCACCGTGGCCGTGAAGCTCATCAAGCCGGAGCTGGCCGCGGAGCCGGAGTTCCGGGAGCGGTTCCGTCTGGAGGTCGAGGCGGCCCGCCGGGTGGGCGACCGGTGGACGGCGCCAGTCCTCGACGCCGACACGGAGGCGGCCACGCCCTGGGTGGCGACCGGGTACATAGCGGGCCCGTCCCTGGAGCGCGTCGTCTCGCCGCACGGGCACGGGCCGCTGCCCGAGGTCTCGGTGCGCACCCTCGCGTACGGGCTCGCCAGCGCGCTCCTCGACATCCATGGCGCGGGTCTCGTGCACCGCGACCTCAAGCCGTCGAACGTACTCATCACCATCGACGGCCCCCGCGTCATCGACTTCGGCATCGCGCGTGCCCTGGACGCGGTGCCCGAGTCGACGCTGACCAGCGCCGGAATGGTGGTGGGTTCGCCGAGCTTCATGTCGCCCGAGCAGATCAGGGGTGAGCAACTCACCCCGGCCAGCGACGTGTTCTGCATGGGCACGCTGCTCGGGTACGCCGCGACCGGGCGCTCCCCGTTCGGCGGGGGCGGTTCCGGCGGGGTGCATGCCGTGATGTTCCGGATCGCGCAGGAGGAGCCGGAGCTCGGGGGCATCGAGGAGCCGTTGCGGTCGCTGATCGCGAGCTGTCTCGCCAAGGACCCGGCGGCGCGGCCCGCACCCGAGGAGGTCGTCGGCCTGGTGCAGCCGGTCGCCACCGGTACGTCGACGCCGCCGTGGTTGCCCGCCCAGCTCATCGCCGAACTGGGGCGCAGGGCCGTGCAGTTGCTCGACACGGACACCCCGCCACGGGCCACCGCCGTCGCCGCTCCGCCGGTCGAGGCGGGCACGGTCATGCTGCCGAAGCAACCGGATCCGGAAGCCGCCGCCACAGCTCTTGCCGCCACGCCCCTCGGCTCAACACCCAGCGGTGCGACACCCAGCGGCGCGACACCCCTCGGCGTCCGTGAGGCGGACGAGGCCGCGGCGTACGCGCCGGTCGCCGCGCCTCGGCGTACCGGCCGTCGTACCGGCCGTCGGGTCGCTCTCTCGCTTGTCGGCGCGGCCGTCGTGGCGGGTGGTGTGCTCGCACTGTCGGCGGCCGGGCTGCCGCCGTTCGGCGAGAACGCGCCGCGCGGGCCCGCGCCGGAGGCCGCGTCGGACGTGCCGGGCGCGTTCGTCGGCACCTGGGCGGGCGAGGTGCTGCGCGACGGCCGGGCCACCGGCCAGTACCGGCGCTTCGAGATCAGCGAGGGGCAGTACGGCGAGGTCGTCGCGAACAGCATCAGCCTCGGCAAGAGCTACGAGTGCAAGAGCGACGGCAAACTCGCGGGCCGGGCGCCGGGCGGCAGTTCGCTGCGGCTCGACACGAAGGTGGTGCGCAGCGTGCCGGAGGGCAGTTGCTCGGCGCTCGGGGCGCACACCCTCGTCACCGAGGGCACCGACGCGCTGCGCTGGGAGGCGGCCGGGCGCAGCGCCGTACTGCGCAAGATCAGCGGACCGGAGCGGCTACCCGAGGAGCTGCTCGGCACCTGGCGGCGGCAGCTGGCCAACGGCGGTACGCAGCGGATGACCGTCACGCAGCAGGCGGTGGGCAGCCCCGCCGCCAAGCTGGTCTCCGAGGCCCCCGGCGAGCACTGCGAGGCCGGAATGGACCTGGTCTCCGCGGGTGAGAAGGGCGGCGACATCCGGCTCGCACCGCCCGCGCTCGACCGCGCCGCCTCCACCGGGGAGTGCGTCACCGGCATGTCGTCGGTGCTGCGGATACAGAACGGCCAGTTGGTACGGGAGTTCACGGACGGGGCGGTGCTCGCGTACGACCGGGTGTGAGCGGCACCCGGCACGCCCGGCACGCCCGGCGTTCGACCGGGTGCAAGCCGCGCCCAGCACTCCCGTACGACGAAAGTCCATGGACGGCGCCGTGCCCCTCGCCCTAGGATCCCCGGACGGCATCGCGCGTTGGTCACCGGCTGGGTGAGCGTGGAGGTGCCCGTGAGTGCCTCTGGAGGCATTCTCCGTATGCCGGTCGAGTTCAACCACACCATCATTCACGCCCGTGACAACCGGGCTTCCGCCGAGTTCCTCGCGCACATCCTCGATCTGGAGATCGGGACGGAATGGGGACCGTTCGTCCCCGTCGCCACGAGCAACGGCGTCACCCTGGACTTCGCGTCCATCCCGCCCGAGTCGATCACCCTGCAGCACTACGCCTTCCTCGTCACCGAGGAGGAGTTCGACGGCGTCTTCCAGCGCATCAAGGACGCCGGGATCGAGTACTGGGCCGATCCGCACGGCAAGCAGCCGGGCGAGATCAACCACCATCACGGTGGCCGCGGCGTCTACTTCATGGACCCCGCGGGCCACGGCATGGAGGTCATCTCGTCTCCGTACGACAGCCACGGCGACAGTCACGGCGACGGCCGGAACGACGAGTCGGCCCGGTGAGCCGTCGTCCGTAGCCCCTACCGCCTCCGTGCGGCCATCCGGCTGAGTGCGTTCACCCGCACAGCCACCGCTCGGCGTCCCCCGCATGCGCGTGGGGCGCCGAGCGCTTTGGCTTCGTAGCACGGAGCACGGGACCTCCCCTGATCCGGCGGCACCTTGGGGGTGCCGCCCCCGGGCTTCGGTGGAGGACATGCTCATGCGTACGACTCGAATATCCCCGCGTGCCGCTCTGTTCATCGCCGCTGTTGCCGCTCCCCTCACCCTGGCCGCGGGTCCCGCGTGGGCCGGTCCGGTGTCGGCGGCGCCCGGGACGGCCCTGGTGCCGACGGGCATCAGCGTCTCCGCGACCGGTTCGGTGGTGCAGGTCACCACGACCGACTGCCCCGACGGCGGCAAGGCCGCCCTGATGGGGAACGGCAACGCCAGCTTCGCGGGCGGCGAGCAGGTCGACCTGGCAGGTGGTGGCACCACCCAGAGCGCGACCTGGCAGGGCGTCAGTCCGGGCACGTACACCGTGGCGGTGATCTGCACGGGCGGAGCCTCGGCCGGGTCCCAGCGGGTCACCGTCAGCGGTACGGCACCGACCACGAGCCCCACCACCACAGCCCGGCCGACCTCCCCGTCCGGCCAGGTCAGGGGCGGTCTCGGCGGTGGCGCCCCGGAGGACACCGGGGCACAGATCATCGGTGGCGCGGCGCTCGCGCTCGCGGCGGGACTCGGCGGTACGTGGGTGATGCGGCGGCGGCGCAGCCGCGGCAGGCACAGCTGACCGGGCGTCCGCCGCTGCCGCGCCCCACGCGCTTCACGCGCCCCAGGCGCCCCGGCGGGACAGCGGCGGACGACCGGCCCATCCCCCTCCTCTAGGAACCCCTGGCACTCCCCCTCACGGAACCCAGTTACGGAAGTGAGCGCCCGTGGCCACCTCGTACCGTCCGCTGCCCCGGATCAAGGTCCCGCTCGCCGGGCTCACCACGCTCGGTGTGCTGGTCGGCGCCTGGCTGATGGCCGAGGGCGTCCGGGCCCAGGAGCAGCCACCGCGGCCGCCGTCCACGGCCGCGCAGGCCGACCGGGCCGGCGGCACGATCGCGGCGCTGCCCGCCTCCCGTCCTGTGCGGATCCGGATTCCGGCGATCCAGGTGGAGGCCCCGACGATCGGGCTCGGGCTGCTGCCGGACGGCACCCTCGATGTGCCGCCGGGCGATCTGCCGCAGCTGGCGGGCTGGTTCCAGGACGGTACGACGCCGGGCGCCGCGGGCACCGCCGTCACCGCGGGCCACCTCGACTCGGCCACCGGGCCCGCCGTGTTCTACAACCTGGGCGCGCTGCGCACCGGCAACACGGTGGAGGTCGACCGGGAGGACGGCAGCACCGCGGTGTTCACCGTCGACCGGGTGGAGCTGGTGCCGGGCGACGCGTTCCCGGACACCCGCGTGTACGGCCAGTCGGACCGGCCCGAGCTGCGGGTGATCACCTGCGGCGGCGCGTACTCGCGGACGACCGGCAGCTACCAGGGCAACACCGTGGTGTACGCCCGCCTCACCGGGGTCCGGTAGCAGCCGCAGCAACGGCTCAAGTGGCCGTCTCCGTACCCGAGTTCGGCAGCCGCAGCGCCCCGTACGCACTGTCCGGGACCGCCGGGCTGCGGGGTGCGACCGGCGGCACGCGCGCGTAGGGGGCGTTCTGCGCGGGGCGCGGGTCCTGGTCGCCCTTGTTGGGCCACAGCGACATGGCGCGCTCCGCTTGTGCCGTGATGGTGACAGGGCGTTCGCCGCGTTCTTCCGCCGGATCAAGTCCGGTGACACACCGGGTTATCCGCGCTTCCGGGGCGTCAACTGGTTCGACACAGTGGACTTCCCCAAGACGGCGACGGCTGCCGCTGGGACTCCACCCCACACGACCCGACCACCCGCGTCCGATTCCAAGGCGTCGGCCACGTCAAGGTCAACCAGCACCGCCCGGTGGCCGGCAAGGTCAAGACCATCTCGGTCAAGCGCGAGGGCAAGCGCTGGTACGTGGTCCTCACGGCCGAGCAGGCGCAGCCCGAGCCGCTACCCAAGACTGGCAGCATGGTCGGCATCGACCTGGGCATAGCCAACTTCCTCACCACCTCCAACGGCGAGCACGTGCCCAATCCCCGCCACGGCCGCAAGGCCGCCGCGAAACTCGAAGCCACACAGCAGGCCCTCGCTCGGTACCCGCGTGTGGGCCGGGACAAGCGCTCCGCCAACCACCAGCGTGCCGTCATCAAGGTTGCCGACCTGCACCGCAAGGTCCGCCGCCAGCGGCTCGACCACGCGCACAAGACCGCGCTCGGCCTGGTCCGCGCACATGGCTTGATCGCGCACGAAGACCTCAAGATCCGCAACATGAGCAAGGCCCTCGCGCGGAAGCCCGACCCCGAACAGCCTGGCACCTTCCTGCCCAACGGTGCCGCCGCCAAAGCCGGGCTCAACAAGTCGATCAACGATGCCGGTTGGGGGTGTTCCTGACGATCCTGCACGCCAAGGCTGAGAGTGCCGGACGGGAAGTGATCGCCGTGGACCCCCGCAACACCTCCCGCACCTGCCCCGAATGCGGGCACGTCAGCGCGGAGAACCGGCCTACACAGGAGAAGTTCCACTGCGTCAGCTGCGGCCACGCCGCGCACACGGACACGGTGGGCGCACGCAACGTTCTACGGGCCGGGCTGGTCCGTCGCAAAGCCCAACCGGCATAGCGAGAAGCCCCCCCTCCTTCAGGAGGGGGAGGAGTCACGAACTCGTGGGCAGCGACCGGCGGTCGAAGCGGCGGCCGGCCTCCAGTACGCCGACCCGGTAGCCCTTCTCCGTCAGGCGCAGCGCGGACACGGAGCCGCCGAATCCGGAACCGACGACGATCACGTCATAGTCGTACGCATCCGAAGAGTCGTACGCGTCCGACGACGCGGCGGCCTCAGGACTCATAGAGCGCCTCGATCTGCTGCTCGTACGCGCGTGCCACCGCGTGCCGTTTGATCTTCAGCGAGGGTGTGAGCAGCCCATTGTCCTCGGTGAACTCGCCCTCCACGAGCACGAATTCACGGATGGACTCGGCGCGCGAGACCGACTCGTTGGCGTAGTCGACGGCCTTCTGGACGTCGGCGCGCATGCGCGGGTCCTTGATCACCTCGGACATGGGGGTGTCCTTGGGCGCCTTGCGGACGGAGAGCCAGTGCTCGACGGCGTCGGGTTCGAGGGTGATGACGGCGCCGACGAAGGGCCGGTTGTCGCCGACGACGATGCACTGGCCGATGGGCGGGCGGCTGCGCAGCCGGTCCTCCAGGACGGCGGGCGAGACGTTCTTGCCGCCACTGGTGACGAGGATGTCCTTCTTGCGTCCGGTGATCCGCAGATAGCCGTCGTCGTCGAACTCCCCCAGGTCACCGGTGGCGAACCAGCCGTCGTTCAGGACCTGTTCGGTGGCGTCGGGGTTGTTCCAGTACGAGCCGAACACGATCGGGCCCTTGACCAGGATCTCGCCGTCGTCCGCGGTCCTGACCGAGGTGCCGGGCACGGGCAGGCCGACGGTGCCGGGGCGGGGGCTGAGCGGCGGGATGACGGTGGCGGCGGCGGTGGTCTCGGTGAGGCCGTAGCCCTCGTAGACGATGATTCCGGCGGCGTAGAAGAAGAGGTTGAGGCGCCGGTCGAGCGGGGAGCCGCCGCTGATGGCGTAGCGCAGGCGGCCGCCGATCTCCTTGCGGACGCGGCGGTAGACGAGCAGGTCGTACAGCGCCCAGCCGAGGTAGAGCCCGAGCGAGGGGCCCTTGCCGCGGTCGAGGAAGCGGTCGAGGTAGGCCTCGCCGAAGCGGACGCCGATCCGGTCGGCCCGCTCGAAGGAGGAGCCGCGGCCGATCTTCTCGGCGGTGGCCCGGCCGGCGTCGTGGATCTTCTCGAAGAGATAGGGCACGCCGACGATGAAGGTGGGCCTGAACGACCGTAGTTCCGGGCGGAGTTCATCGGGCTTGATGCTCGGACAGTGGCCGATCTCGATCCGGGCGAGCAGGCAGGCGACCTGGATGACGCGGCCCAGGATGTGCGCGAGCGGCAGGAACAGCAGGGTGGTGGCGACCTGCCCGGTGACCTCTTTGAAGATGGGGTGCAGCAGCTCGACGGTACTGGCCGCCTCGGCGTGCAGATTGCCGTGCGTGAGGACGCACCCCTTGGGCCTGCCGGTGGTGCCGGAGGTGTAGCAGACCGTGGCGATGGTGTCGGGGGTGAGCGCGGACCTGCGCTTGTCGACCTCTTCGTCGGCGATGTCCCGGCCGAGCTGGGCGAGTTCGGGGACCGCCCCGGCGTCCAGCTCCCAGCACCGCGGCCGGTCGGGCAGTCCGGCGCAGGCGGTCTCGACGGTACGGGAGTTCTCCTCGGTCTCCGTGATCACGAACCCGGCGCCGGAGTCCTCGACGATCCAGGCGACCTGTTCGGCCGACGAGGTGGCGTAGACCGGCACGGTCTGGCCGCCCGCCGCCCAGATAGCGAAGTCGAGGACGGCCCACTCGTAGCGGGTGCGGGACATCAGGGCGACCCGGCCGCCCGGTTCGAGGCCCGCGGCGATCAACCCCTTGGCGGCGGCGGTGACTTCACGTGCGAACGCGGCAGCGGTGACCGGCCGCCAGGCCCCGGCTCCGGCCCCGGCCCCGGCTCCGGTCCCGGCCCCGGGCTCCTTGCGGCGCAGCACCACCGCGTCGGGTGCCTCGGCGGCGTTGGTGAAGGGGATGTCGGCGGTGGTGCCCGGCGCGGACGTGGAGGTGGCCGCGAGGGAGGCGGTGCGCACCTCGCGTACGACGCCGTCCTGCCTGATCAGCTCCGTGGGGAAGCGCTGCCCGAGATCGCCGCGCTGCTTCGCCCGTTTCAGATCCTTGCGTACGCCCATGGTCGGCTCCGTTGTCGGCGCTGTCGCTTCCGTGCCGTGCTGCGGTGCGTTCTGCGGTGCAAGTTCGTGACGCTCCGGTCAACTTACTCATGCGTAAGCAGAAATCAATGGGTCTGGCGCATGTCTGACTTCTGAGTAAGCTTACTCGCGAGTAAGGACGATCGAGGAGGGCTTCCGTGGCGGAGAGCGAGAACCTGGACAACCTGGCGGACCTGGACTTCGCGGGCGTATCGCCCGAGGAGTTCGCGAAGATCGTGAAGGGTCTGTCGAACAAGGAGATCAACGAGATCGCGCGGGACGAGGTGCTGCGTACCCGTGTGCTCGCCGAGGTGTTCGGCCGTATGGGCCGGCAGTTCAGGCCGGAGACCGCGGGCACTCTGGAGGCGCTGATCCGCTGGAAGGTGGGCGACGGGCACGAGGCCGTGTACGAGACCCGGATCGCCGAAGGCACCTGCACCGTCACCGAGGGCCGCAGTGACGCCGAGCCGCGCGTCACGCTCGTCATGGGCGACGCGGAGTTCCTGAAGCTGGTCTCCGGCAACTCCAACCCGGTCACGATGTTCATGACCCGCAAGCTGAAGATCGCGGGCGATGTCGCGCTCGCCGCCGGGCTCACCCGCTACTTCGACATCCCGAAGGCGTGAGGCGCGGATAGCCGGCTCCTCCCTCGAACTGACCGAGGAACAGCAGGATTTGAAGGACTGAGTGCACGGCTTCGCGGCCGATGTGGTGCGCCCGGCGGCCTCCGAGTGGGACGAGCGCGAGGAGACGCCCTGGCCGGTGATCCAGGAGGCCGCGAAGATCGGGCTCTACGGGTTCGAGTCCCTGGCCGACCTGTTCGGCGACCCCAGCGGCATCTCGCTGCAGATCGCCAACGAGGAACTCTTCTGGGGCGACGCGGGCATCGGCATGGCCCTCTTCGGCACCTCGCTCGCGGTCGCCGGGATCTTCTCGTCCGGTACGCCGGACCAGTTGGCCGTTGGGGTCTCCCCTGCTCGAACGTAGTTGAGAGCTCGGGGAAGGGTGCCGCAGTGCTTCGGCGACGAGGACGAGCCGAAGGTCGCGGCGTTCTGCGTCTCCGAACCGCAGGCCGGGTCCGATGTGTCGGCGATGCGGACCCGGGCGCGGTACGACGAGGCGAAGGACAAGTGGGTGCTCTCCGGCCAGAAGGCCTGGATCACCAACGGCGGCATCGCGAACGTGCACGTCGCCGTCGCCTCCGTCGACCCCGCACTCGGCGCGCGCGGCCAGGCCGCCTTCATCGTGCCGCCCGGCACGGCGGGGCTCCAAGGCTCCAAGGCTCCAAGAAGATACGGAAGTTGGGGCTACGGGCCTCGCACACCGCCGATGTCTTCCTCGACGACGTGCGCGTACCGGGGCACTGCCTGCTCGGCGGCAAGGAGAAGCTCGACGCGCGGCTCGCCCGCGTCCGCGAGGGCGGCTCCGGCGCCAAGGGGCAGGCGGCCATGGCGACCTTCGAGGTCAGCCGCCCGACGGTCGGCGCGCAGGCGCTCGGCATCGCGCGCGCCGCGTACGAGTACGCCCTCGACTACGCCGGGGAGCGCGAGGCGTTCGGCCGGCCGATCATCGAGAACCAGTCGATCGCCTTCGCCCTCGCCGACCTGCGTACGGAGATCGCGGCGGTACGGCTGCTCATCTGGCAGGCCGCGTGGATGGCCCGCAACGGGAAGACCTTCGACGCGGGACAGGGAGTGAGATTCAGCGGCTTGTGATTGCTCGGGCGATTTCTGGGCGGCATATTCGGTGAGCGTTGTCGTTCCGGGTGGCCGTTCCCGGTGCGGTGGTCGGGGGTGCTGAGTTGTGACACTTCCGCAACCGCACCGGGCGATCGTTCCGCCCCCTTCCCGCGTCACAGTCACAAGCAGTGGACGAGTGAAGGGGGCGGTCGGCGATGGCTCGTGGGGATGTTCGGGTGTGGGGGCGCGTGCGCAAGGGGGTGGTCGCGCTCGCCGCCGGGGGCGTGCTGCTCACCGGGTGCACTTCGGGGGGCACGCAGCAGACCACCGACTCGGTGGACCGCGGGCCGTCGGGGGGCGGCAAGGCGCTGCCCGCGCCCGGCGGCGCGGAACAGCCGGGCGAGAAGGGCCAGGAGTCGGACGAGGGACGGGACTTCGTGCCGCCGGACTACCTCTCCACGTTCGCCCTTGACGTCGACACCGCCTCGTACGGCTATGCGCGGCGCACCCTCGGTGAGGGGCGGTTGCCCGATCCGTCGACGGTGCGGCCGGAGGAGTTCGTCAACAGTTTCCGGCAGGACTATCCGCAGCCGAAGGGCGACGGCATCTCCGTGAACGTCGACGGGGCGCGGGCGCCCGGAGCCGGGGACGACTGGTCGCTGCTGCGGGTGGGGCTCGCGACGAAGTCGGCCGTGTCGGAGGAACGGCCGCCCGCCGCGCTGACGTTCGTCATCGACGTCTCCGGGTCCATGGCCGAGCCGGGCCGGCTCGACCTGGTCAAGGAGTCGCTCGGCGTGATGACCGACCGGCTGCGCCCCTCCGACTCGGTGGCCATCGTGACGTTCAGCGACGAGGCCGAGACCGTACTGCCGATGACCCGCCTCTCCGAGGACGCGGACCGCGACCGGGTGCACGCCGCCGTCGCCGGGCTGAAGCCCACCGACTCCACCAACCTCGACGCGGGCATCCGCACCGGCTACGACACCGCCGTCGAGGGCCGCACGAAGGGCGCCACCAACCGGGTCGTGCTGCTCTCCGACGCCCTCGCCAACACCGGTGAGACCAGCGCCGACAGCATCCTGGAACGTATCTCCGAAGCCCGCCGCGAACACGGCATCACCCTCTTCGGGGTGGGCGTGGGCAGCGAGTACGGGGACGCCCTGATGGAGCGGCTCGCCGACAAGGGCGACGGGCACACCACGTACGTGTCGGACTCCGCCGAGGCGCGGAAGGTGTTCTGCGAGGACCTGCCCGCCCACATCGAGCTGCGGGCCCGCGACGCGAAGGCGCAGGTCGCGTTCGACCCGGAGACCGTCGAACGGTTCCGGCTGATCGGCTACGACAACCGGCAGGTCGCCGACGAGGACTTCCGCGACGACCGGGTGGACGGCGGCGAGGTCGGCCCCGGCCACTCGGTGACCGCCCTGTACGCGGTACGGCTCAAGGAGGGCGCGCGGTCCGGCGGGCATGTGGCGACGGCGCGGGTGCGCTGGCTGGACCCCAAGTCGCGTGCGCCGCACGAGAGTTCGCGGAAGATTTCGGCGGGTGGGTTGGCGCGGCCGCTGTGGGACGGGGCGGACCGGGGGTTCCAGGTGACTGCGGTCGCCGCGTACTTCGCTGATGCGTTGCGGGGGGCGGGGCGTTCTGGGTCGTCCGGTCGGCCGTCCGGCTGCCCTTACGACGATCCGACGGCTTCTTGTCCTAGTGCGCGGCCGGAACCGGCGTTGGGTGGGGGCGATTCGGGTACGGAGGGGTCCGGCTCGGGCTCCGGTTCGGGTGAGGATCGGTTTACGCCCTTGCCGGGGCGGGTGTCGTTGAGTGAACTCTCCGAGCATGCTGATCGGTTGGCGGGTGGTACGGATGATCCGTACGAGGGGGATGTGGTGAAGCTGGCTGCTGCGGTTCGGCAGGCGGTGGAGTTG
>NZ_JAAAHS010000213.1 GCF_009908195.1 Streptomyces boluensis
GGTGATCGTCGAGGGGCGGGGCTTGACCGCGTGGGCACGTGTTCACGAGCGTCGTCTTGCACTCTGCGGCGCCGGTCGCCAAGCTTGCGCCGTGGCTCGGACCTCGTGTCCCGGCATTCGCCCCGCGACCGCGGTGAATGGCCGCCGACCTGCCCGTGAACGGGACTCACGGCAGCGCCCGGCGGCGCCGCTGGCCGCGTCGCGCCGGACCATCCCGGGCCACCCGCCGCACGTTTCGGTGGGTGCGGCGCAGCCGACAGCGTCAGGCACGTCGACGGAAGCGAGTGAACCTTGAACTTCCTCACCATCGGTCATCGCGGAGTGATGGGCGTGGAGCCCGAGAACACCCTCCGTTCCTTCGTCGCCGCCGAGGAGGCCGGCCTCGACGTCATCGAACTCGACCTCCACCTGAGCAAGGACGGCGCCCTCGTCGTCATGCACGACGCCCTGGTGGACCGTACGACCGACGGGAAGGGGCCGATCGCCGAGAAGACCCTCTCCGAGCTGCGGGAACTCGACGCGGGGCGCGGTGAGCGGATCCCCGTCTTCGAAGAGGTACTGGACGCGGTGGGAGCACCGCTCCAGGCCGAGATCAAGGACGTGGCGGCGGCCCGCGCGCTCGCCGATGTGATGCGCCGGCGGGACCTCGTGGCGCGGGTCGAGGTGATCTCGTTCCACGACGACGCGCTCGCCGAGATCGCCCGCCTCGTGCCCGGGGTACGCACCGCGCTCGTCGCCAGCCGCTACGGCACCGATGTGGTGCAGCGCGCCGTGGCGGTCGGCGCGACCACCCTCGTACTGAACATCCGCCGCCTCACCCTGGAGACGGTCGAGGCAGCGCGCAAGGCGGACCTCAGGGTGATCGGCTGGGTGGTGAACACCCAGGACCACCTGCGCCTGGTCCGCGCCCTGCAACTCGACGGCGCGACCACGGACTACCCGGAGATCAAACGGACCGGCAGATTCACCGCCTGAGCGCGCGCTCCCCGCGGCTCAGTCGCCGAGTTCCTTGACCAGCAGCTCGAACTGCAGGTCGTCGCGCTGCGGCAGACCGAAACGCTCGTCGCCGTACGGGAAGGGGGTCATCTCTCCCGTACGGCGATAGCCGCGCCGCTCGTACCAGCCGATCAGGTCGTCACGTACCGAGATCACCGTCATCTGCATCTGCCGCACGCCCCAGTCGGCGCGGGCCGCGCGCTCCGCCTCGGCGATGATCACCTTGCCGAGGCCGGCGCCCTGGAGGGCCGGGCTGACCGCGAACATCCCGAAGTAGGCGGCGGTGTCCCGGTGTTCGAGCTGGCAGCAGGCGACCGCGGTGCCGTCCCGCTCCACCACGAGGAGCCGGCTGGCCGGATCCTCGATCACCGCGAGGACCCCCTCCGGATCCGTCCGCTGCCCCTGCAGAATGTCCGCCTCCGTGGTCCAGCCTGCCCGGCTCGAATCGCCGCGGTACGCCGACTCTATGAGCGCGACGAGCGCGTCCACATCGGCGTGCGTGGCGTCACGGAAGGTCAGGTCACCGGTGGCGGTGCGGGAAGCGGTGTCCATGGAAACGGCCCTTCGGTCTCTCGGTCCGGACAGCCGGTCCGCCGGAGCGACCACGTGCGTACGCGGGGCATACGCACGGGCGTACACACGCACGTCCATAGCGCGTACGCATCGAACTACGGCTCTCCGGCCCGGCCCCGTCGAGCCTAACGCGCCCCTCTGACACCCCCTAGAGTCCGGCCCCATGGTTCACGTACTGAGCAGCCGCACCCTTCTCCGCCCCGTCGACCCCGAGCGCAGCCGGGCTTTCTACGGGGAGGCTCTCGGCCTCCCCGTCTACCGCGAGTTCGGCACCGGGCCCGAGCGCGGCACCGTGTACTTCCTCGGCGGCGGGTTCCTCGAACTGTCCGGCCGGGCGGAGCGTGCGCCGTCGCCGGGGGTGCGGCTCTGGCTGCAGGTGGCCGACGTCGCCGCCGCGCACGAGGAGTTGCGCTCCCGCGGGGTCGACGTGGTGCGCGAACCCCGGCAGGAGCCGTGGGGTCTGATCGAGATGTGGATCACTGACCCCGACGGCAACGACCTCGTCCTGGTCGAGGTGCCCGCCGACCATCCGCTGCGCTACCGCCCCTGACCCCCGCGCGACCCCACGTTCGGTGAACGGCCCGTGGCCACGCTGGGAATACCGGCTGTAACCGCCCGCTCCACCGCTCCCCCGGGGCGCCCTCACGCGCCCCCTGTGCGACACCGCACACCACGTGCGCGGGAACCCCGAGACGTACCGGGGGCGTCCCTGATTTGACCCTGATTCCCAGCCCAGCGACGCCCCTCGGTCACCACGCGCAGCGGTCGGACACTTATGCTGACCGCTCCCGTTAATACCGAGACCGCATCGAGAGTCTGGGCTGTACGTCGACCATGGAGCTCACATTGAGGGCGAATCTCCGATCCCGCATCGCCGCTCGGCTGGGGCGCAAGTACCTGTCCCGGATCCAGAAGCACGGAATCGGGGCGTCCACGATCTCGCTCCTGCCCGAGGCCCTGGTGATGCCGCTGAAGCGTGAGGGGCTCGACCCCGTACCGCAGCTGACCAGGACGCAGGAGCAGGAGCCGATCTCCAAGGTGCCGCTGCCGTTCGGCATGGACGCCTGGGTGGTCACGGGGCACGAGGAGGTGAAGGCGGTGCTCGGCGCGACCGACGGTTTCAGCACGGACTTCACCAACCTCGCGGGCAACGCGGGCCTGGTCGAGGAGCAGAACCCGGGCGGACTCGGCTTCGCGGACCCGCCGGTGCACACCCGGCTGCGCAAGATACTCACCCCGGAGTTCACCATGCGCCGCCTGCGCAGGCTGACTCCGCGGATCGACGAGATCGTCAACGACTGCCTGGACTCCATGGAGGGCGCTCCGGGTCCCGTCGACCTCGTGCAGTCCTTCGCCCTGCCGATCCCGTCCCTGACGATCTGCGAACTGCTCGGCGTTCCCTACGAGGACCGGCACGACTTCCAGCAGTTGAGCATGGCCCGCTTCGACCTCTCGGACGGCGCGATAGCGCCCTTCGGCCACACCTCCGCCTCGCTCGACTACTTCCGTGACGTCGTCAAGAAGCAGCGCGAGAACCCCGGCGACGGCCTGCTCGGCATGATCGTCCGCGAGCACGGCGACAGCGTCGGCGACGAGGAGCTCGCCGGTCTCGCCGACGGCGTCCTCACCGGCGGCTTCGAGACCACCGCGAGCATGCTGGCCCTCGGTTCGCTCGTCCTGCTCCAGGACCCCGAGGCGTTCGCCCGGGTCCGGGACGACGACGCGGCCGCGGCCCCCTTCGTGGAGGAGGCTTTGCGCTACCTGACCGTGGTGCAGCTGGCGTTCCCCCGGTTCGCGCGGGAGGACATCGAGATAGCCGGGGTGCACATCCCCAAGGGCGACATGATGTTGTGCTCCCTCAGCAGCGCCAACCGCGACCCGCGCTTCACCGGCGGACCCGGCTCTTTCGACCCGCACAACAAGGCCTCAGGACACCTCGCGTTCGGGTACGGCATCCACCGCTGCATCGGCGCCGAGCTGGCCCGCATGGAGCTGCGCGCCGCCTACCCCGCGCTGCTGCGCCGCTTCCCCGAGATGAAGCTGGCCGTGGCCCCGGACGAGCTGTCCTTCCGCAAGCTGTCCATCGTGTACGGCGTGGAGTCCCTGCCGGTGCACCTGCGCTGACCCCCGCGCACGCCACGCCCACCACGCGGCTCCCCCGGTGCCCTAGGGGACGTCTCTCCGATCTTTGCGGGCCCGCGACGCTCCCCCAGCCTTCGGCCGGGAGGTGCCCCCAGGCACGGCACCTCGACGCACGCCCGAACCACCCAAGTACGTCCAGTACGAGGGCGATCCGGGCGCACGCCGATGCACCGTCCCCCAAGCTCTCGGCTGCGCTCGAGCAGGGAGGTACCCCCTCGACGCCGCGGCCTGATCCACAAAGATCGGAAAGACGCCCCCTAGCTCCTCCCCGGTGTGAACCCGCCGTTCCGTGCTCCCCGCGTACACCCGTGCGCCGCGTAGGGCACCACCCCACCGGGCATCGACCTGTCGACACGCGGAACTGCCGATACGTCGACGGTGGCGGAGGGGGAGGTGTGCCGTGCACGGACCGGCACTGGCCGGGTGGCTGCTCGTCGCGTTGTGCGCGGCGACCGGGGCGTACTGCCTGCTGCGGATGCGCAGCCCGGTCGTCGAACAGCGCAGCGCGGCGGGCGGTGAGGCCCTGATGGGGTTCGGTATGGCGGCGATGGCGGTCCCCGCCGCGGTGTTCGGACCGCCGCGCTGGGCGTGGCTCGTCTTCGGGCTCGTCTTCGGCGCGGCCGCGGTCCGCGCGCTGTGGGCGGCCCGCACCGACGCCCACCATCTCCACCATCTCGTCGGCTCGCTCGCCATGGTCTACATGGCGGTGGCGATGGCCGCCGCTCCGGCGGGCGGCTCGGCGCACAGCGGGCACGGCGGCCCGTCCGGCGTCCCGCTGATCACCGGTCTCCTGCTGCTCTACTTCGCCGGGTACGTCCTCAGGGCCGGGGTACGACTCGTGCCCGTCCCGGCACCGGCCGGGGCCGGACCCGCTCCTCGACCTGGCCTCGCCCTGTCCTGGGGCGACCGGGCCGAACTCGCCCTGGCCTGCCGCCTGTCCATGGGTATCGCCATGTTCGCGATGCTGCTGACCATGTGAACGGACCTGTGCGGGCGGCCAGTCGGGGTGACACATGAGCGTGTGCGGGCGGCCGGTCGGGGGTGGGCGCAGATGTCCTTGACGCCCCGCCGCGAAACCGTGGCGTACGTCACTTGACGGCGCAGGCCATACCGTCGGGTAGCAAGCGCTCATAGGGTGGGGTCATGTTGGTCCCCGTCGCCTTGCTCATGCTCGGCGCGCTGACCGCCGTCGTGGGCCCGAGACTTCTCGCGCGCGCCGAATGGCCGGAGCGCGAACCCGTGGTGGCCCTGTGGGTGTGGCAGTGCGTGATCGCCGCCGTGCTCCTCTGCTGCGGACTGTCCATGACGCTGAGCGCGGCCGCCGCGTGGCAGGCCGTACGCGGCCAGGTCTTCGCCCCCGCGCCGCAGGGCGTGATGGAGGCGTACGCGCTCTCCGCCACCGGTCCCTGGGCGGCCGCCACCGCGGTGACCCTCGCCCTTGGCGCCGTGTGGACCGCCGCGATGCTGTCCCGTGAGGTGTTCCGGGCCCGCGCCCGGCGGCGCGGCCGGCGCGCCGAACTCCTGGTCCGTTCACCGCTGCTGCCCGGCGAGGAACCCGGCACGGACCGTCTGGTCGTCCTGGAGGGCGAGCGCCCCGACGCGTGGTGGCTGCCCGGCGCGGCCCCTCAACTGGCCATCACCACCGCCGCGTTGCGTCGCCTGAAGGGCCGTCAGCTGGACGCGGTGCTCGCCCATGAGCAGGGCCACGCGCAGGCCCGGCACGACTGGCTGCTGCACTGCTCGGGCGCGCTCGCCAACGGCTTCCCGCAGGTGCGGGTGTTCGCCGCGTTCCGCGACGAGATGCACCGGCTCGTGGAGTTGGCCGCCGACGACGTGGCCTCGCGCCGCTTCGGGCGCCTGACGATCGCGCTGGCCCTCGTCGAACTCAACGAACACCGTGGCGTGTTCGGCCCCTGCCCCAGCGCCGAGGCCCAAGTCCCGCAGCGGGTGCACCGGTTGCTGGCCCCGCTGCCCCGACTCACGGCGGGGCGCAGGCTGCGGCTCACCGCGGCGGCCGCGCTGGTCCCGGTGATCCCCCTTCTGGTGACGTTCGTCCCGGGCCTCAGCGCCCTCGGCTGAACCGCGCGCCCGGCCCGGCGAACGGGTGTGGCGGCGCGCGAGGTTGGCCCGTACCGCCGCCCGTCGGCGAGGATCTTCGTATGCACTCCGCTCCGCAGGACCCCGAGGCGCCGCAGGACCCCGAAACACCGCACGACCCAGAAGCGCCACAGAACTCCACTCCGCCGCCGCACGGCACCGCCGCGGCCAAGACTTCCGCCGCGTGGTGGGGAGCAGGTGTGCTCGGCACGCTCTCCGTGCTGCTGCTGTGCGCGGTGGCCGCCTCCTGGGCGCCGCTGCTCGACCTCGACGACTCGCTGGCCCGCACCACGCACCGCTGGGCGGTCGCGGACCCGGCACTGACGCACGCCAACCGCATCCTCACCGACTGGGTCTGGGACCCGTGGACGATGCGGGCGCTGTGCACGGCCCTCGTCATCTGGCTGTGGCTGCGCGGGCACCGGCGGCTCGCGGTGTGGACGGGGGCGGCCTGCCTTGTCGCGACGATCTTCCAGCAGGTCCTGAAGGCGGTCGTCGGGAGGGAGCGGCCCAGCTGGCCGGACCCGGTGGACAGCGCGAACTTCGCGGCGTTCCCCTCCGGGCACGCGATGACGGCGACGGTCGTGTGCGGCCTCTTCGTCTGGGTCCTGAAGCGGCTCGGCACCGGTCCGGCCGTACGCCGCGCGGTGCTCGCGGTCGCCGTGGTCTCCGTGCTCGGGGTGGGCCTGACCCGGGTCTGGCTCGGCGTGCACTGGCCGTCGGACGTGGTCGGCGGCTGGCTGTTCGGCGCGTTCCTGGTACTGCTCTGCCCCCTCCTGTACGGGCGGCGTGCGCAGCCGGGGCGTCCTTGACCGCACCGGAGCGGGCGGCCGACGATCGGCACATGGCGATCAAGGGCGTGCTCTTCGACTTCTCCGGGACCCTGTTGCGGATCGAGTCCACCCGTTCCTGGCTCGGCGCGGTCCTCGACGAGGCGCAACTGCCCGTCGCCGAGAGCGAGTTCGAGCGTCTGGTGGCGGAACTGGAACGAGTGGGCGCGCTGCCGGGCGGCGTGTTCCCGGACACGGTCCCGGAGCATCTGGCCCAGGTGTTCGCCACCCGCGACGAGAGCGCCGAGCTGCACCGCGCCGCCTACACGGGCCTCTCCCGCCAGGTGGAACTTCCCGCTCCGGAACTCCACGACGCCCTGTACGCACGCCATATGACCCCGGCCGCCTGGCGCCCCTACCCGGACACCGCCGAGGTCCTCGCGAGCATCGAGGAGCGCGGCCTCCGGATCGCGGTGGTCAGCAACATCGGCTGGGACCTGCGCCCGGTCTTCCGCGCCCACGGACTCGACGGGTACGTGGACGCGTACGTCCTGTCGTACGAGCACGGCGTGCAGAAGCCGGACCCGCGGCTGTTCTCCGTGGCCTGCGAGGCGCTGGGCGTGGCGCCGCGGGAGGCGTTGATGGTCGGGGACGACCGGCGCGCGGACAGCGGCGCGGCGGGTCTCGGCTGCGCCGTGCACTTCGTCGACCACCTGCCGGTCGACCGACGCCCGGCGGGCCTGCGACCGGTACTCGGGCTCGTGGACGGTACGGGGTGAACGGACCGCACCCCGCCGCACGGACCGCACGCACCCCTCACGCCACACGTGCCCGAGCCTGCCCGGACGGCCGGGCGAAGGCCGCCAAGCCCGCCGTCCCAGCCCGGCCCGCCCCGGTGTTACCGTCCCCGGATGATCGTCTGGATCAACGGCGCGTTCGGCAGCGGCAAGACGACCCTCGTCGAGAACCTGCACCGGCGGCTGCCGTCGGCGCTCGTCCTCGACCCTGAGGACGTCGGCCAACTGCTGCGCCGCATCGTCGAGGTGCCGACCGGCAACTTCCAGGACCTGCCGCTCTGGCGCCACCAGGTCGCCGAACTCGCCGTCGGCCTCGTCGCGGAGTACGAGCGTCCGCTCCTTGTGCCCATGACACTGGTCGACCCCCGCTACATCGACGAGATCTTCGGCGCGATCGACCGGGCCGGAGTCCCGCTCCACCACCTCTTCCTGCGCGTACCGCCCGAGGAACTTCACCGCCGGATCGAGCGACGGACGGTCGTACCCGGCGATCCGGAGCGCGACGCGGCCGTCGAGCAGTGGTGCAAGGCGATGGTCGAACCGTGCACGTCCGCCGTCGCCACGCTGCCCGCCCGTACCGTCCTGCTCGACGGCTCGCTCCCCCAACAGCGGCTGGTCGACGAGGTGTTGACGCTTCTGGGCGCCACCAGCGACGCCCCGGCACGGCCCGCCACGTGAGCGGTACGTGAGCGGTACGGACGAGGCGGCGCAGGGCTGGCCCGACCGGCCCGGTGACACCGCCCTCACCATCAAGGTGCCGGTGGCCGACCCTTTGGTGCGGGCGCCGTTCCCCGCCCATGTCACGGTGCTCTACCCCTTCCTGCCCGAGAGCCGGCTGGACGCCGACACCGAGGCGCGGCTCGGCTCGCTCCTCGCCGAGCACGAGGAATTCGAGCTGACCTTCGCCGAGTTCGGCCGCTATCCGGGCGTCCTGTACCTGGACCCGTGGCCGCATGACCCCGTCACCGCGCTGACCAAACGGCTCACCGCGTGCTGGCCGGAGGCGGTGCCGTACCGGGGGATCTTCGGTGAGACCGCCCTGGCCCCACATCTGACCCTCGCCAACGACGCGGGCCCCGACACCTGGCGCTCCGCCTATGACGCCCTGGAAGCGGAACTGGCCCCGCACCTGCCGCTGACTGTCCGCGTGCGCGCCGTCGACCTGATCGTGTGGGACGGCCAGGCCTGGCGGGACCGTAACGCATACCCCCTGCACGGCGGTTCGGGGCCGTAGGGCGTACCGCGTGCCCGCCAGGGGCGTCTCCCCCTAAACGGCGGTCGAGGACGACTCCTTGGTGGTCCCGTGCCAGTACGCGGCGTACTCCGAGGTCTGGCGCAGTATGCGGTCGGGCTCGGGCGGCGCGGGCCAGAACTGGAGGAGGTAGCGGTCGACCTGCTCCTGGTCGATACGCGTGTCCAGCTCCCGGGCCGCGTCCATGCCCAGCGCGCAGTAGCGCACCCGGAGGTCGGTCTCGCTCAGCCCCAGTGCGTACACCCGCTCGCCGCCCCACTCCTCCAGGGCCGCGTCCGCCGAGCCGGGCCGGAATGACACCTCGACGACGTCCTCCCAGACCGGGTCCAACTCGGGGGCGCTGTCGTGCACTTCCACGGTGAAGCCGACGTTCCCGGTGTGCAGGCCGGTGACCAGCCAGAGCGCCCCTTCCTCGGCGGCGCCGCACAGCCCTGACGTCTGGCCCTCGAAGGCATCGTCCAGGTCAGGGGTCTCGTCGTCACTCACCACGTAGATCTGGCCGTAGTGAACGTGGACCTCGCCGTCGACCGGCTTGTGCAACAGCATCGCGCTCTCCCTCGTGTTCGGCCGCCGACTCCGACGGCCCACTCACGAGGCTAGGGGCAGGCACTGACATCGCCCCAACTCCGGTGGCGTGACGGGCTTTCACGCGGTTCTCGGTCAGGATGTGACGCCGACAGGTCAGCGGGTACGCGCGTAGTGGCGGCGTGCCTTTTCGCGGTTGCCGCAGACGGCCATCGAGCACCAGCGGGCGCGGTTGGCGCGGCTGCGGTCGAGCAGGAACAGCCTGCACTCGTCGTTGGCGCAGGGCCGTAGCCGGCCGGGCAGTTGCTGTTCCGTGGCGGCCCAGGCGAGTACCGCCTCGACGGCGAGCCGGGAGTGCGGTGGCGTCTCGACCGTCCACCGAAGACCGTCCGAGGTGAACTCCGGGATCTGGCGGACCCCTTCGAGCAGCGGACCCAAAGCGGTGGGCGGGCTCTCCCCGCACACCACGTCCCGCAGGACGTCCCGCACCTCGCGCAGCAGCGCCAGCTCCCCGAGGGTGCCGTCGCCGCCTCGCTCGCGCGCCCAGCGCCTGCCTCCGGCCCGGTCGCCGAGCGCGTCCTGCTCCTCGCCGTCGACGAGTGGCCTGCTGTTGAGCAGGTCGAGGAGCACGTCCATCGGACACCGCCCTTCCTCTAACCAGATAGAACCCTTTGACAGGTTAGCCCATACCGTGCTTGCCTGAGCCCGGCTAACCAGATCAAGCGACTAAAGAGGTTAGAAATGAGCTCGGTGCACCACCGGACCGCCGCCGTCGACGGCCACGAGATCTTCTACCGCGAGGCCGGCCCCGCCGACGCTCCCGCGATCGTCCTGCTGCACGGCTACCCGACCAGCTCGTTCATGTTCCGCGAGCTCATCCCGCTACTGGCCGACAAGTACCGCGTCATCGCCCCGGACCACCTCGGCTTCGGCCACTCCGCCGCCCCCGGCGCCGAGGAGTTCACGTACACCTTCGACGCGCTCGCCGAACTCACCTCCGGCCTGCTCGACCAACTCGGCCTGGACCGCTACGCCCTGTACGTGCAGGACTACGGCGCCCCCATCGGGTGGCGCCTCGCGCTCAAGCACCCCGAGCGGATCTCCGCCCTCGTCACCCAGAACGGCAACGGATACGAGGACGGCTTCGTCGAGTCGTTCTGGGCCGACGTCTGGGCCTACGGGGCCGACCCCGGCCCGGACACCGAACCCGCCGCCCGCGCCGCGTTGAGCCTCGACGCCATTCGATGGCAGTACGTGCACGGCGTGCCCGACCCGAGCCTGGTCAGCCCGGACACCTGGGAGCACGACTTCGCCCTGGTCTCCCGCGAGGGCAACGACGAAGTCCAGCTCGCGCTGTTCCGCGACTACATGAACAACCGCCCGCTCTATCCACTGCTGCATGAATTCCTGCGCACCAGTGAGGTCCCGGTGCTCGCGGTGTGGGGCCGCAACGACGAGATCTTCGCCCCCGCCGGCGCACAGGCCTTCGCCCGCGACGCCAAGGACGCGGAGGTGCACCTGATCGACGGCGGCCACTTCCTCCTTGAGAGCCACTTGGACGTCGTCGCGGGTCACATGCGCGGCTTCCTCGGGCGGGTACTGGGCTGAGCGGACGCCTCGTTCCACCGGATGCCCCGTACCGCCCGCGTCCTTAGACTGCCGAATACGCCGACAGGGCCCGGAACGTCGGCATTCCTCAGCGCACCTCAATCCGCGCACCGCAAGGAGACACCACATGTCCAAGCGAGGGAACAAGCGTCGCGCCCGTAAGAAGAAGGGCGCCAACCACGGCAAGCGCCCCAACACCTGAGCCACGTACGCCGCGGCCCCCGTCCGGATCGGACGGGGGCCGCGGCGCGTGCTCGGCGGTTGCGGGATCCGCTAGCGGATCGGCAGGCCGGAGAGCGTACGGGCGATGACCAGGCGCTGGATCTCGCTGGTGCCCTCGAAGATGGTGTAGATCGCGGCGTCGCGGTGCATCCGCTCGACCGGGTACTCGCGGGTGTAGCCGTTGCCGCCGAGGATCTGGATCGCCTGGGCGGTGACCTTCTTGGCGGTCTCGCTGGCGTACAGCTTGGACATCGACCCCTCGGCCTTCTCGAACTTCTTGCCCGTCACCGCCATCCACGAGGCCCGCCAGACCAGGAGCCGGGCGGCGTCGACCTGGGTGGCCATGTCGGCGAGCTGGAAGGCGACGCCCTGGTTGTCGATGATCGGGCGGCCGAACTGCTCACGCGTCTTCGCGTACTCCAGGGCCTCCTCGTACGCGGCCCGCGCAGTGCCGACCGCCATCGCGCCGACGGCCGGGCGGGACGCCTCGAAGGTGGCCATCGCGGCGTTCTTCACGCGCTCGCCGCCCTTCTTGGCCTTCTCGCGGGCGCGGGCGAGGCGCTCGTCCAGCTTGTCCTTGCCGCCGAGCAGGCAGTGGCCCGGGACCCGGACGTTCTCCAGGACGACCTCGGCGGTGTGCGAGGCGCGGATGCCGTGCTTCTTGAACTTCTGCCCCTGGGACAGGCCCTCGGTGTCCGGCGGCACGATGAAGGAGGCGTGCCCCTTCGAGCCGAGCTCCGGGTCGACGGAGGCGACGACGACGTGGACGTTGGCGATGCCGCCGTTGGTCGCCCAGGTCTTGGTGCCGTTGAGGACCCACTCGTCCTTGGCCTCGTCGTACACGGCGCGGGTGCGCATGGCGGCGACGTCGGAACCCGCGTCCGGCTCGGAGGAGCAGAAGGCGGCGACCTTCACGTCGTTGGCGTCGCCGTACATCTGCGGGACCCAGGTTCCGATCTGCTCCTCGGTGCCGTTGGCGAGGACGCCGACGGCGGCGAGGCCGGTGCCGACGATCGACAGGGCGATACCCGCGTCACCCCAGAACAGCTCCTCCATGACCATGGGGATGCCGAGGCCGGTCGGGTCGAAGAACTGCTGGGCGTAGAAGTCCAGGGAGTAGATGCCGAGCTTGGCGGCCTCCTGGATCACCGGCCAGGGGGTCTCCTCGCGCTCGTCCCACTCGGAGGCGGCGGGGCGGATCACATCCGCGGCGAAACCGTGGAGCCAGTCCCGGACCTCCTTCTGCTCGTCGTTCAGCTCCATGGTGAACTCGGCCATGACCCCTCCAACACCTTGTTACTTGCGGTAACCGGAGTCTGTTACCCGCGAGTAGCACCTGTCAACTCCCCGTCGGCCCCGAGCCGCCCGTTCGACGCGTTCGAGGAGGTGGAAGCGGGGGTGTTACGTTGCGCGTGCGTCACGGAAATCGCATGGGCGGGGAGACAAGCAATGGACACGACAGAACCGACCGAGCAGGCACGCTCGGCGGAACGCCGCAGGCGAGAGCTGCTCGAGGCCGCCGAGCGGGTCGTGCTCCGCGACGGCCCCGGAGCCTCGATGAACGCCATCGCCGCGGAGGCCGGCATCACCAAGCCGATCCTGTACCGGCACTTCGGCGACAAGGGCGGCCTGTACGCGGCGCTCGCCAAGCGGCACACCGACGCGCTCCTCGCCTCGCTGCGGGCGGCCCTGGACGCCCCGGCCGAGCGCCGCCAGCGCGTCGAGGCCACCCTCGACACGTACCTCTCCGCGATCGAGCACGCCCCGCAGGTCTACCGCTTCCTGATGCACCCGGCGGAGTCCGCCTCGGGCGAGCAGGGCTTCGACGTGGGCCTGCACTCCGCTCCCCTGCTGCGCCGCCTCGGCGAGGAGCTCGCCGAGGTCATCGCGGAGCGGGTCGACCTCGGGTCCGGGAGCGCGCAGCTCGCGCGGGTGTGGGGGCACGGCATTGTCGGCATGATGCATGCGGCCGGCGACTGGTGGCTCGGTGAACGGCCCTGCGGGCGGGCTGAGTTGGTGCGTAGCCTGGCGGATCTGCTGTGGGGACGCCTCGCCGAGGCCGGCGATCGTGCGGGCGGGCCCGGGTTCTGATTGGTTCCCCTCCCCGCCC
>NZ_JAAAHS010000214.1 GCF_009908195.1 Streptomyces boluensis
CTAGAAGCCGTCTGGCCGAGGGCGGTGACTACGGGAGAGCGGAGCGCCCGTGCGAGCGCCACCAGGTCCTGCGGACCGGAGCGGGTGGCGAGGCTCAGCGCGGCTTCCGCGTCGGCGCTCGGCTCGGCGGCGGGCGCGCCGGACGCCTGCGCGTGGATCGCCGCCGTCAGCATGGCGGCCACGGCGATCGTCGCCGATTCCTCCGCGCTCTTGGCCTCCTTGTGCGCGGCGGCGACGGCCTCGGTGCGCACCCCGTCGTCGAGGTGTCCGCTCAGGCGCAGCAGACGGTCGTGGATCTCGGTCTCCCGTTGGGTCATGCGCAGTTCGGGACCTGACCACCATGGGATGCCCGGTGAGGTGACGGCTGACCGGCGGGACGTGCCCAGGTCGCGGGAGAGACGGGTGAGGTTCCCGTACATGAGCCAGGCGCGGCAGATCGCCTGGGCGCGTGGGCCGAGCAGCGGCAGCAGGAACCCGATGGTCACGACGAGGGCGCCGACGGCCACGGCGGGCGGGGCCACGTAGGTGCTCAGGTAGTCGAGGTCGTGGCCGGTCCACCGGGCGATCACCGCGGTGAGCTTGGCCACGGCGAGGAAGCCGTTGAGGCTGAATCCGATGACGAGGACGACGAGTCCTACGCGTAGCCACTGATGCACTTGGCGCGCCCAGCGCCAGCACATGGTGATGGTGACGACGGCGCTGGCGAGATGCGCGGAGAGATAGAGCGTGATCATCTCGCGGATGTACGGGGTGTTGGCGTAGTAGGTGTCGAAGTCCCGGAGGCGCTCCACGGGCGCGTCCCCGAGCGCGAAGAGACCCGGCACCAGCATGATCGCGGTCGCGTACGCGATGGTCCAGGCGCGTGCGGTACGGGTGCGCCGGCCCGGTGTCCCGCCACGCCAGCTGATGATCACCAGCAGGCAGGTGCCGCTGAACGCGCAGAGGATCCAATAGGCGAGCGGGGCGGCGAAGTTGGCGATGCCGGTCAGGCGGTTGATGGCCGCGATGGACGGGGGCGCGGACACGGCGAAGCCGCAGCAGCCGGCGACGATCAGGAAGCACACGGACCGCACCAGCGGGTTGCGCCACTCACGGATCAGGGCCGGCAGCTTGGCCGCGAACGCGATGGCCAGGGCAGCCATCGGAATGTAGTAATCAGAGTCCTCCACGTCCCGGTCCGCCTAGCCCGGCCTACGCCCCAGGGAGGCCTGGATGCGGCGTTCCAGGGCGCTGACGGGGGCTTTGTCCGGCTCCAGGAGGCTGCGCAGGGTCGTGCCCAGTTGCTGCCCGAAGCGTTCGGCGTCCTCTTCTTCGGCGCGGTCGAAGTCCGTACGGGCGGCGACGCTGCGGACGGCCGCGGCGACGTCGGTCTCGTCGCCGAGGAGGCGGGCGGCCGCGTTGAGTCCTGAGGTGTGGCTGCCGCAGTGGCCTGCGGTCATGTGCCAGACCTCGTGGCCGAAAATGACGAGTTGGTGCAGGGGGCCGGTCTGTTGCTCCACGACGATGAGGTCGCGGTCTTCCATGTTGAGCCAGAGGCCGCTGGCGAGGCCCTGCGGGAAGTGGACGAGCCGGTGCTCGACCGGTCTGCCGCGCTTCTCGCTCAGGTGGTCGCAGAGCGCCGTGAAGATCGCCTCGGGCGGTGCCGGCCTGGTCACCTCCAGGTCCGCTGTGAGGTCACCGCACAGCTGCCGCATGGCAGCCCTCTTGCTCACGTCACTCCCCGATCCCGTCGGCCCGGCTCCGCCGCTCGGCGATGTCTCGAACAACTCTCTTGGGTCAGCATGTCGTCGACGAAGGCGAGTACGGCGTCGCGCTGTTCGCCGGACCGGAGGGCCGTGCGCTGGGCGATCTGGAGGATGCCGTGCCTGGCCATGATGCGCTCGTCGGGCGTGGCCTGCTGTTCGAGGTTCCGCAGCGCTGGCTGGAGGGCACGGTCGAGCGCCGTCGCGGTCTCTTCGGTCACGTCGCTCTCCGGCACCTCACGGATCGCCAGCAACTCCGCTACGACGGCGGGGGCGATGCCCGTCCCGTGGGCCAGGGCGTCGATGTCAACCGCCTTGGCAAGGCCGCCCCTTCCCTGCGCGAGCCGCTCGATGTGGCGCACGGTGTCCGTGAGCGCGGAGCGTGAGTTCTTCACCGGGTGCTTCTCCTGGTGTCGTGGCCGGAGGGACGGGTGCGACGGGCATCGACGCTCAGTATCGGCCCCGGCCATGAGCACAACAATACTTGTGTCTCACGGTGGCTGCGGCTGGTCGCGGTGATCTGTCCTGTTGTCGCTGCGGGCTCCGCCAACTGCGTTGGTGTCGGGGGTGGTTGGGCCTTGGCGGCTGGGCGGGCCCAACCTCCCCTTCGTTCCGGGTAGTTCGGGCCGTCGTGGGCCGCACCACTGCCACCTGCGCCGTACGGGTGAAGTACCGGTGGATCCCGGTGGTGCCGTCGGTGGTGGTGGCTGGTTCGGTCGCGGGATCCCCCGACCATGGTGCCGACCACACCGTTCGTCGGCCCGGGAGGGCCACAGCATGGGGAGTTGTATGCGCAGCAAGCTCGCTTCGGTTCTGGGGGCTTTCACTCTCGCCGCGGGTGCCGTCGTGGCGCTCGCGCCCACGGTTTCGGCCGCGGACGCCTGTTGGCAGGACGGCTACCGTCACTGGTGCCGCAACGTGGCCGGCGCCCCGGTGTACGGCACCATCGGCAACAACCACATCTACCCCGACCCCACCACCGTGGTCGGCCACATGAACTCCAACCCCAGTTGGTTCTACTGCAAGATGGACGGCCAGGACTGGGTCGGCGGGCCGCACCCGACCCGCTGGCTGATGACGGTGGCGGACAACGGGCAGCTCGGGTTCATGAAGGACACCGACATCTACAGCGAGACCGATCCGGTCCGCGACTGCTGATCTCGGTTTCGCTTCTCCGGTCCACCGGTGGCGGGTTCAGCTCGCCGCCGGAATCAGCTGATTCCGGCGGCCACCGGCAGGTGTTCGCTGCCGGTGGCCGACAGGTTCCACGAGCCGGTCGGAGCGGCCCGTCCGGTGTCAGCGTGTGTACAGCCGGTCCCATGCCGCGCGGCTCTCCTCGTCCGCGGCGCGGTAGATCAGCAGGCGTTGGTCGGGGTCCTGCAGTGGTGTCAGTACGTCGAAGTGCACGGCGAGCTCGCCGACTTCGGGGTGGCGAAGGAGTTTGCGGCCGCGGCCGTTGACCTTGATGTCCCGCTCGGACCAGAGGCGCGCGAACTCCTCGTCACGGGCGGTGAGTTCGGCGATGAGGCCGGTCAGCGCCCGGTCCTCCGGGTGGGCGGCCCAGGCGGCACGCAGGTGGGCGATGCCGTCGCGTACGACGCGTTCGCGGTCGACGTAGCGCTCGCGGATCTCGGGGTGTGTCAGGCACAGCCACATCGCGTTGCGCCGCGGCGGTGGCAGGGTGTCGAAGTCCAGGAGCAGCCTGGTCATTTCGTCGTTCCAGGCCAGGATGTCGTAGCGGTGGTTCAGGAGCATGGCGGGCAGGGGCGACAGGTCTGCGACGAGGCGGGCCAGTGGTGGTGCCGCGGTGGTGGCGGGTCTGTCGGCGTGGGTGGGGCGTTGCTGGGCCAGGTCGAAGAGGTAGGCGCGTTCGTCGGGGGCCAGGCGGAGTGCGCCGGCGAGGGCTTCGACCACGTGCGCGGAGGGGCGCGGGCCGCGGCCCTGTTCGAGGCGCACGATGTAGTCGGTGCTGACCCCGGCCAGTTCGGCGACCTCTTCGCGGCGCAGTCCCGGGGTGCGGCGGGCCTGTCGGCGCGGGGGCAGACCGAAGTCGTGCGGGTCCAGGAGTTCGCGCCGGGCCCGCAGGAATGCGGCCAGCTCCTGTGTCGTGTCCACGGTGCGCGTCGTCATACCGGGTGCAACAGCCAGGGTGGGACCGGCGTTCCCAGGATCGTCCGTCCCTTATCCACGGCTCGCGGCGGTCACATGCTGGTGCTCGGTTTTCGGCAACGGATCACAAGCACCGGAGGACACCATGTCGCTCACCCTCGACACGTACCGACTGCTCGGCCGCTCGGGGCTTCGGGTCTCACCGCTGGCGCTCGGCGCGGCGACCTTCGGCACCGAGTGGGGCTGGGGCGCCGAACAGGACGAGGCGCGCAGGCTGTTCGACCTGTATGTGGAGCGCGGCGGGAACTTCATCGACACCGCGAGCACGTACACCGACGGCAGTTCCGAGCGTCTCCTCGGCGCCTTCACCCGCGACCGTCGCGAGAGCCTGGTCCTCGCGACGAAGTACACCACGCTGCGTCGGCCCGGCGATCCGAACTCCGGGGGCCCGCACCGCAAGAGCCTGTTCGCGTCGGTGGAGGCCAGCCTGCGGCAGCTCAACACGGACTACCTCGATCTGCTCTACCTGCACCTGTGGGACTTCACGACGCCGGTCGAGGAGATCCTGCGCGGCATGGACGACCTGGTCAGGCAGGGCAAGATCCTGTACGTGGCGATCTCCAACACCCCGGCCTGGCAGGTGTCGCGCATGCAGGCGATCGCTGACCTGCGCGGCTGGTCGCCGCTTGTGGCGCTGCAGATCGAGTACAACCTGATCGAGCGCACCGGCGAGCGTGATCTGATCCCCATGGCGCGTGAGATGGGCTTGGGGGTGGTCCCGTGGTCGCCGTTGGCGGGCGGGGTGCTGACCGGGAAGTACAGCCGCGCCGACCTGACCGCGACGGACACCGCCGTCGGTGACGGCACCCGCAGGAGCACCACCCTCGCGAGCGGCGCGCTCACCGAGCGCAACTTCGCCGTCGTCGATGTCGTACGGGAAGTCGCCGCGGAGCTGGGCCGCACGCCCGCCCAGGTCGGCTTGGCCTGGACCCTGCGGAACCCGGGCGTGACCGCACCGGTCATCGGTGCCCGTACGCCCGCACAGTTGGCGGACAATCTGGGTGCCCTCGATGTCGACTTCACCGCGTCCCAACTGGCCCGCCTCGACGGGGTCAGCGCGATCGGGCTCGGCTTTCCGCACGACATGCTGGCCCGTGACTCGACCGGCGCGCTGACCCGTGGTGACCTGCGGGTCGAGACGCGGCGCTGATTGCCGCTTTGCGTATGCCCGGCAGACATCTCTCCCACGCCCCCGCCCGCGAACGCCGCCATACTGATCAGCACAACTCACAAGGGGGCGGCGGGACATGGCGTACGGGGTGGGCGAAGGGCTTCCGGAGCGGATCGGCGGGTACGCCGTGGAGCGGGAGTTGGGCGCCGGAGGGATGGGCACCGTCTATCTGGCGCGGTCGCGCGGCGGGCGGCCGGTGGCCGTGAAGGTGGCGCGGCCCGAGCTCGCCGCCGACCCGCACTTCCGGGAGCGGTTCCGCGCCGAGGTCGCCGCCGCGCGCAAGGTGGGCGGCTTCCACACCGCGCCCGTGGTGGACGCCGACCCGGAGGCGCAGGCGCCCTGGATGGCCACGGCGTACGTCCCCGGTCCGACCCTCGCCGACCTCGTCGCCTCCGAAGGGCCGATGGACGAGGAGCGGCTACGAGGTCTGGGTGCGGCGCTCGCCGAGGCGCTCGCGGCGATCCACAGCTGCGGGCTCGTCCACCGCGACCTGAAGCCGGGCAACATCGTCATGGCCGCGGACGGCCCGCGCGTCCTGGACTTCGGTATCGCCCGCGCCCTGGAGTCGACGCGTCTGACGGCCACCGGAACGGCCTTCGGCACGCCGGGGTTCCTGGCGCCCGAGCAGGCGCTCGGGGAGGAAGTGGGCGGAGCGGCCGATGTGTTCGCGCTCGGGGCGGTCCTTGTCGCGGCGGCCGGGGGCAGTGCTTTCGGGGCGGGTACGCCGATGGGCATGATGTACCGGTCGGTGCAGGAGCCCGCCGACCTGTCCTCGGTTCCGGAGCCGCTGCGGCCGGTGCTCGCGTCCTGCCTGAGCAAGCGCGCGGCCGAACGGCCCACGCCGGAACGGCTGTTGGACCTGTTCGTACCGCAGTCGGCGCTCTACACCCCGACAGCTGTGGTGCCGGAGCGACCGCAGTATTCGCCGGAGGCGGCGCCGCCGTATCCGCATTCGCCGGAGGTAACGCCCCTCTCTCCGCCGGAGGCCGCGCCGCGGCCGCCGGGTGCTGCGGGGGTGGTCGACCCGGTGGACGACGACGTGAGCTTCATCGCTACGGACGCGAGCAGCGCCGTACTGATCGACACCGACGGAGTGGTGTTCGACTTCGACGGTCGGCAGATCCTGTTCACCTGGGACCGGATCAGTGCCGTGGAGCACTGGGCCGAGACCGACAAGCGGCTCCGGGTGAACGTCCGGCTGCATGACGGCACGGTGCACTCGTGCTCGGTGGACGCGCGGCGGAAGCGACGCCTCCGCGAATGGCTCGAGGACATTCCGCTGGTCCTCTCGTCCTTCAGGTAGGGCACCGGCCGGGCGGCCCAGTGTCACGGGCAGTGTTCCTGTCGCTGCGGAGCGTACGTACCGTGCGCGTCCGGTCGTTGTGGTCCCGGATGCGGTCCCGGATGCGGTGCCGGTGGGGGAAGGTCGACGATGGAAGTAGTAGCGGCCGCGGCGCGACCACCACCCCAGGGGGGCGGGAGACGCATCATGCCTGTTCACAAGATCCGCCCGGACGTCAGCGTGCTGAGTGACAGCCTGGAGGTGCCGGGGATCGGGCACCTCCCGGTGAACGCCTTCGTGCTCCTTGCCTCCCAGCCGGTCGTCGTCGACACCGGCCTCGGCCTGCCCGACCGCAACTTCCTGGAGACCCTCGGTTCCGTGCTCGACCCCGCCGATGTGCGCTGGATCTGGCTCACGCACCCGGACCGGGACCACACCGGCGGGATCTTCGATCTCCTCGACGCGGCGCCCGAGGCGCGGCTTGTGACGACGTTCCTGGGTGTCGGGATCATGTCCTGCGAGCGGCCGCTACCGCTCGACCGCGTGTTTCTGCTCAACCCCGGGCAGTCCCTGGACGTCGGCGACCGCACCCTCACGGGGTTCCGGCCTCCGCTGTTCGACAACCCGGCGACGGTCGGCTTCTTCGACGACCGGTCGGGCGTCTGCTTCAGCTCCGACTGCTTCGGCGGGCCGATGCCCAGCGCGGAGCTCGCCGAGGCCGATGATGTCGGCTCGCTCGACGTGGAGGACCTGCGGGCCGCGCAGTTGCTGTGGGCCACGGTCGACAGTCCGTGGGTGCAGAACGTGGAGGTTCAGAAGTTCCTCGGCACCTTCAAGATGTTGCACGACAGGGAGCCCGAGGTCGTCCTCTCCACGCATCTGCCCCCGGCCCTCGGAATCACCGGGTCCATGATCGACAACCTGGGTTCGGCGGCAGGGGCGCCGGCGTTCATGGGGCCGGACCAGGCGGCCATGGAAGCGATGCTGGCGCAGTTCGAGCCGAGTGCGGGTCGGTGAGGCACGGCCCGGTCTCCGGAGACGCCTGCGTGGGGCCCGCGTGTGTTCGTTCAGGTGTCGGGGTGCGTACGCGGGAGTCCCAGTCCGGGCAGGTCGAGGCGGAAGTCGCGGCCGCGCCCGACCATGGTGCCGCTGTGGGTGAGGTCGGCCAGGTCGATGCCGAGGGTCCGTAGTTCCTCGACGAGCATGCTGGCGGCCGTTCCGGCGTGCGCGCGGTCGTGCATCGCGTCGGGGAAACGGCGTTGCCAGAGCGAGTGCGCGGGCTCCCAACCGCTCCGGGCCAGGAGGGAGCTGAGCGCGTCGTCCAGACGCTTCTGTACGTTCCCCCAGCCGGTGCTCGGCCCGGTCTACTCACCGCCGCCGTCGCCGACCTCGACGACTACGCGCTCGACCGGGCGGCCGCGGCGTGCACCGGGTACGGACGCGTCCGCGTGAGCAACGGGCTACTCGCCACCGTCCTGTCGAGGTTCGAGGTCCGCTGTTCGCCCGGTGGGCACGCGGCAACCTGCTGTCGTGGGGCCGCGAACTCGCGGTGGCGGTTGGGCTGTTCGGGCTGGACGAGAAGCTGGACGACCGGCTCGTTCGCACAGCCCGTCCTCCCCCAGGTACTCGTAGAAGGACCGCACGGCCACCGCACGTTGCTGAACGGTCGCGTTCGCCAGTTCCGTCTCCGGATGCAGCGGCGCCTTCACTGATCGCCGGCGGGGACGGTCGAGCATGTCCCCGATCCAGGCGGCAACCGTGTCCGCACCGGCCCGTACGGGATCTGTGCCTTCAACTGCACAGAACCGCAGGTGGTCCTCGACCGCCCGCCCGTACGCGTCGATGGTGTTGGGGGCCCGGCCGATGTTCGCCGTGAACTGCAGCCACCGGTGAGCCAGTTGATGCTCTGCGACAGAGGGGAACTTGCCCCACGGGATGGGGGCCATGACAGCAGGCCAGTAGTTGCGACCGTGCCTACTTGCGCACGTGGAAGCGCAGCATGGTGACCCCGCCCGACTGGACGTTGCTGAACGGTTCCAGGTCGATCCGGTCGAGGCCCGGCGGCGCGAAGCGGACGCCGTCGCCGAGCAGCACCGGCAGCACGTACACCAGGATCTCGTCGACGAGGCCGCGCTGCAGGCACTGGGCGGCCACGTCGGCGCCGAGGATCTCCAGGTTCTTGTCGCCGGCGGCGCGGCGTGCCGTGGCCACGGCTTCCTCGATGTCGCAGGTGAGGAAGGTGACGTTGGGGTCCGGCTCGTCGGGCGGGCGGTGGGTGAGGACGAACCGCGCCCCGCCGTCGTAGTCGGGGTTCTCGTCGGACATGCGCTTGCCGACCTCGTACGTGCCCCGGCCGATGAGCATGGCGCCCGTGGCCGCCATGACCTCCGGGAACGTCGCCGACGTCATGTGCTCGAAGATCCAGTCCATGGTGTGGCCGGGACCGGCGATGAACCCATCGAGGGACATCACCCTGTTCACGACCACTCTGCCGGTGCTCGCATCCGTCATGCGTCTTCTCCAAGCAGGTGGAGGGCCGGGATCGCATCATAGGTCGGTGAGCAACATCTTCTCCGGCGGTAGCCACGTCCTCGACCTGTCCAATGGCGCCACCGCGGTGTTCATCGACGTGCTGATGCCGGCCGTGTCCGATCTCGCCTCCGAGGACTGGGACTTCCGCTTCGCGGCGCTGCTGACCCTGCAGGACCAGAACGTCATGGGGCGCGGTGCCGTCGGGTTCGACCTGGCGGAGTTCGACTGGGGTGCGACGGAGCGGGAACGCGCCCGCGCGAAGGACTTCGTGCTGCGTGCCACAGCACTCGCGGCGAGCGGACATCGCTGGAGCGAGATGGGCTACCACCCGCCCCGCGTACATGACTACCTGCACCGCTTCACGACCATGGTGGAGTCCTGCACCCCGCCCGCCGACAGCAGCGCCGCACGCGGCTTCCCAGGCCCGGACGAGGCCGCGATGGCCTCGTGCGTGCGCCACCGCGTCCTCAGCGCGCTCCCGCTCTGGGACGGCTGCTTCCTCTGCAACCGGCCGCACCACTAGCCCGGCTCGATTCCACATAAGGAGGGCGCTGCCTGCCGACTTCGGCATCCCGTGGCGCACCGTGTTCGGCTACTTCGCCCGCTGGGCGAAGGCCGGCGCACTCAAGCAGATCCTCGACCGGCTGCGGCTCCGGCTGCGACGACGGCGCTGTCCCTGGCCGGTCAGGTCAGGCCCGGGTCATCGTGGACTCCCAGTCCGTCAAAGGCCTGGACGCGCGAGGCCGTATCGCCGAGCTGATCCCCCAGGATGCGGCTTCACACAGCGCGCCCCTTGTGCCGGAACTCGGTGCAACTGCACACGTCGCCGTACTTCTGCTGACTGTTGCCGTAACTGTCGTTGTTCCAGCTGGTGTGCCCGTAATCGTGGTGGCATCGGGTGAAGTTGCCCCGGTCGTGCTCAGGTTGTGCGTGCCCGCACGTGGCGCACATCGGGTGGACGACCACCGGGCGCAGGATGGACCCGCTCCGCAGAATCACCACAACGGCCACGACCCCCGCGACGATCACGCCGATCCCCACGAGCCCTACGACAAGCTCCGCGCTCATGTCCCGCCCCCCGGTCGGCGGTTCCACGGTACTGGCCGACGTGCTCGGCACGCTCGTCGACGAACCCTCCGGTATCCGCGCCGCCATGCGTGAACTCACCCCGTCACTCGACAGGTCCGGGGTTGAGCAGCTGCTGTCGCTGCGGCAGCGGCACAGTGACCGCGAGCAACGTCGCGTCCTCGACGGCGTCCGGCCCTACGTCACCAGCGGCGCAGGCTCCCGCCGTGGTCCGACACCGTGGCAGGGCTCGCTTTCCTCTGACCGCTTCGACCTGCACGCCAGCCGAAGTCGCACCCGTAGTCGCACCCGTACCTACGGAACGGTCAGGACTCCAGATAGCGAAGTACGGCCAGAATGCGCCGGTTGTAGCCCGTGGTGCGGGAGAGGTCGAGTTTGTCGAAGAGTGCGTTGAGGTTCTTCTCCACCGCGCTCAGGGAGATGTGCAGTTTCTGCGCGATGGCCGCGTTGGTATGGCCTGCCGCGAGTGCTTCGAGAACGGTGCGTTCTCGGGGTGTGAGTCGGGCCAGGGGGTCGGTGTGGGTGCTGCGCATCAGTAGTTGGCGTACGACTTCGGGGTCGATGGCGGCGCCGCCGGCGTGGACGCGTTCGAGGGCGTCGAGGAATTCCTCGACCTGGGCGACTCGGTCCTTGAGGAGATAGCCGACTCCTTCCGCGCCGGGGGCGAGCAGTTGGGCGGCGTAGTTGCGCTCGACGTACTGGGAGAGGACGAGCACTGCGAGCGATGGCCAGCGTTCGCGGATTTCGAGTGCGGCCCGTAGTCCGTCGTCGGTGTGGGTCGGGGGCATCCGGATGTCGATGACCGCGATATCGGGACGCTGTTTCTCGATCTCCTTGATGAGGGTGATGGCGTCGCCGACCGCGGCGAGCACGTCGTGCCCCTCCTCGGCGAGCAGGCGAACCAGGCCTTCGCGTAGGAGAGTTGAGTCCTCGGCGAGTATCACGCGCATGGCAGTTCCGCGGTCACGGTGGTGGGTCCTCCCTTTGGGCTGTCGAGATTCAGCAGGCCGTCGAGGGCCGAGACCCGTCCGCGGAGGCCGGCGAGGCCGGTCCCGGTGGGGTTCGCGCCGCCTATTCCGTTGTCCTGGATCCGGACGGTGACGGTGGGGCCGTTGTGGACGACGCGTATGGAGATTCTTGTGGCTGCCGCATGCTTGGCCGCGTTGGTCACCGCTTCGGACACCACGAAATAGGCGGCTGTTTCCACGAGTTGGGGCAATGGCCCGGTGGGGCCGTATTCCATGTCTACGGGGATGGCGCAACGTTCGATGACGCCATTGAGCGCTTCTTGGAGGCCGAGGCCGTCGAGGGCTGTGGGATAGACCCGCCAGGCCACCTCACGGAGTTCGTTCAGCACGTCCTGCGCTTCCTGGTGCGCCTGGCGGAGCAGGGCGTCGGCCTGTTCGGGGGTGCGGCCTCTGCGGGCTCTGCCGAGAAGCATGGCGAGCGCTACGAGTCGTTGCTGTACGCCGTCGTGGAGGTCGCGCTCGATGCGGCGGCGTTCGGTGTCGACTGCTCGCAGGACGGCCGCGCGGCTGAGGGACAGTTCGTCGATACGCCGCTGGAGCAGCTCCTCCCTGGAGAGGCCGAAGCAGGTGCGGGCCAGTCGGGTGTCCAGGTCGGCCAGGGACCACAGGCCTTGCAGGTCGAGGAAGAGCAGGACGCCGCCGATGGCGACCTGGCCGAGCAGCGCCGGCAGGTCGAGGCCGCCGCGGATCACCCCCGTCGCCAGGATGCCGGCCAGTACGGCGCCGAAGGCGAGCAGTGCGACCACGACGCCGCAGAGCAGCCCGGCGAAGGTGCGGGCGGCGAGGTAGTTCAGGATCTGTCGGCCCGACGCCTGGTGGCCGGGTGGGAACCGGTCGCCGAAGAAGTTCTCGCGGCGTCGCCGTTCGAGCCCCGTGAGCAGGCGCGCCCCGGCGGTCAGGGCGGCGAGCGCGGGTGTGCGGGTGCGTGGCCGAAGGAGCAGGGGCCCGAGGAGCACGCCCGTGACGAGCAGGTACAGCAGTCCGAGCGGCGCGGTGCCGCAGCCGAGGAGTACGCCGAGGATCACGCGGGGGCGGGACGCGGCGGCCGGGAGGCCGGGCGCCGGGTCGCACCCCTGGTCCGTGTGCTGCACGGAGAGGGAGCCTAGCAACACGGGTCGGTTCATGAACTGCGGCGGTGCTGGGGGCGGTTGGGGCGGTCGGGCCTGCGCAGCCGGTTGCCGAGGTAGAGCGCGAGGGCCGCCACGACCAGGACCAGGACGGCCTTGGAGGCGACCCCCACGTACGTTTCCACGAGGTCCCACTGGTCACCGAGCCAGTAGCCGGCCAGGACCAGGACCGCGTTCCAGATCAGGCTGCCGAGGGTGGTGAGGGCGAGGAAGATCGGCAGGCGCATGCGCTCCACTCCGGCCGGGACCGAGACCAGGCTCCTGAAGATGGGCACCATCCGGCCCAGGAAGACGGCCTTGGTGCCGTGTTTCGCGAACCAGGCCTCCGTACGTTCCAGGTCCGAGGTCTTGACGAGGGGCAGCTTCGCCCAGATGGCGTGCATGCGGTCGCGACCGAAGAGTCGGCCGATCCAGTACAGCGCCAGCGCGCCGACCACGGAGCCGAGCGTGGTCCAGAGCAGGGCGGAGGCCAGGCTGAGTACGCCCTGTCCGGCCGCGAAGCCGGTCAGGGGCAGGATCACCTCACTGGGCAGCGGCGGGAAGAGGTTCTCCAGAGCGATCGCCAGTCCGGCTCCGGGTCCGCCCATCGCGTCCACGAGACCGGCGGCCCAACCCGCGACACCGTCCGCGGGTTCCTGGGGAAGGGCGAGGGGCGACATCAGGTTCATCCGGTTCTCCAGCCAACGCTTCGTACAGGGAAGGGAGTTGAGGTGCCCCGAAGGCGCCCCGGTTCGTGTTCCACGCTAGAAGTCGCAGTTCAGAGGCGGTATGAGGAGAGCCGCAGGCTCTTGTGCGGTTTCCCGCAGTAGTCCCGTGCGGGAAACCGCAGTGCCGTCGCGCGAGGCCCCGTGCGGGAAACCGCAGTCCCGCCGCGAGTCCCCGTCCGGCGTTCACCGATGCTCGTCCGCCCGTACGTGTCGGGTGCGCCGAGCCCGCTCGGCCAGGCCCTCGGACG
>NZ_JAAAHS010000215.1 GCF_009908195.1 Streptomyces boluensis
CTGGAACGCGCCGGCCCAGCGGGAGGGTTCCAGGCGGAGGTGGCTGGCGGGGGAGGGGGCGCCGACGGCGAGGAGCGCGGGCAGGGCGGTGAGGATCCCGGCGAGGAACGACTCGGCCCGCCGGGTCATACCGAACGGCCCGGTGCCGCCCGCGCACAGGTTGCGGCCGTCCTGCCACAGGCTCAGGTGCAGATGGCGGCCGTTGCCGACGGCGCCGGGCGTCACGGCCGGGCCGAACGCCGGGGTCAGCCCGTGCGCGAGGGACACCGCCCGGATCGTCTCCCGTACGAGCACCGCCTCGTCGGCCGCGCCCACCGGGTCCGTGGGCGCCACCGACACCTCGAACTGGCCCGGCGCGTACTCGGGATGGAGCTGCAGTACGTCAAGACCCTGCGTGGCGAGGGCGCTGAGCACGGCGTCGGTGTACTCGGAGAGCTCCACCAGGCGCGTCATGCCGTACGCCGGGCCCGTGCACGCGGGCGCGCCCTCGCGGCTGACCACCCACTCCGTCTCGAAGCCCATCCGCAGCGTGAGGCCGTGCTCGGCGGCGCGTTCGGTCATGCGCCGGGCGAACTGCCGCTGGCAGCCCGGGTAGGGGGCGCCCCGCTGGTCGAAGCGGTCGACCGGCGCCCAGGCCCAGCCGGGCTGGGCCGCGAGGGCGGTGAGGCGGCGCAGGTCGGGCACGAGACGCAGGTCGCCGTCCGGGCCGCCGGTGTGCCGGCTGGACGTCATGGAGTCGTCGACCAGATAGATGTCGAAGACCGGCGACATCCCCACGCCCCGCTCGACGGCGGCCGCGAGGCGGCCCAGGGGTACCCCCTTCATCCGGGTGAGGCCCGCGTTGTCGACCCAGGTCAGGGCCACACCGTGGACGCCGAGCCGGTCGAGCCGGGCGAGCAGCGGGTCGAGGTGCGGGGTCCGGTCAGCGGGTGCGTACAGGGCCGTGCGGTGGTCCGTCTTCGCCCCGGGGGCCGCGTTCGTCTCAGCGTCTGCGTTCATGTCTGGCGCATACCCCGTCCCGACCGCCGCGTCATGCGTCGTCGGCGCCTTCGGTCCCTTCGGCCCCTCCCGCTCCTTCGGGCCCTTCCGCTGCTTCGGCCCGTCCGGGCAGCAGGCCGAGGACCGTCTCCACCGTGTCGGCCGTCGCCGCGGCCTTGTCCTCGCGGTAGCGCACCACCCGCGCGAAGCGCAGCGTCACCCCCTCCGGATAGCGCGAGGAGCGCTGCACCCCGTCGAACGCCACCTCCACGACCAGCTCGGGCCGCACCCGTACGACCCACTCCGTGTCGTCCGCGTCGTCGGCGCCCTCGACCGGTACGGCGAGTTCCGGGAGGCGGGCGGTCTGCCAGTCGAGCAGCGCGTCGGTGAGGCCCTTGAAGGTCTTGCCCAGCATCGCGAACGAGCCGTCCGCCCGCCGCGCCCCCAGATGCAGGTTGGACAGCTTCCCGGTGCGCCGCCCGTGCCCCCACTCCGCGGCGAGCACCACCAGGTCCAGGGTGTGCACCGGCTTCACCTTGACCCAGGACGCACCCCGGCGGCCCGCGCTGTAGGGCGCGTCGAGGCCCTTGACCACCACGCCCTCGTGGCCGCGTGCAAGGGTGCGGGCCGCGAACTCCCGTGCTCCCGCGCGCAGTTCGGGGTCGGCGGTGTCCGGTACGACGAAGCGCCGCACCCGGCGTGCCTCGGGCGTGATCCGGGCCAGCTCGGTGTGGCGGTCGCGGGCGGGCAGGTCGAGCAGTTCGCGCCCGTCCACCGACAACAGGTCGAAGAAGACCGGGAACAGCGGCAGCGACTCCTGGGCGCCCGGCACGTCCAGCCGGGACCCGACCCGGCCCGCGATGTCCTGGAAGGGGCGCGGCCGCCCCGCCGCGTCCAGGGCGATCACCTCCCCGTCGAGCACCGCCCGTGCGGCACCCAACTCCCGTGCCGCCGCGATGACTTCGGGCAGCCGGGTGGTGATCTCGTCCAGAGTGCGGGTGAAGACCCGTACCGTCTCGCCGTCGCGGTGCACCTGCACCCGGATGCCGTCCAGCTTCTCCTCGACGGCGCACGGGCCGAGCGTGTCCAGGGCCTCGTCCACGTCCCGTGCCGTCTTCGCGAGCATCGGCAGCACCGGGCGGCCCACGTCCAGGCGGAACGTGTCCAGGGCCGCCGCCCCGTCCGCGACAAGCGCCTCGGCCACCACGTCGAGCCGCCCCGCCAGCATCACCGCCCGGCGCACCGCCTCCGGCTCCACCCCGACCGCCACCGCCAGGGCCTCGGTGGCGGCCGCGTCCAGGGCGCCCTGCCGCAGCTCCCCGCCGAGCAGCCCGGCCAGGAAGCGCTGCTCGTCCTCCGTGGCCGCCGCGAGCAGCCCGTGCAGCAGCCGCTTGCGCTCGCCCTGCGCGCCCTTCCCGGCGACGGCCGCGATCAGGTCGAACGTCTCGTGCACATCCCGTACGCCGAGCGTGGGCGCCACGGCCGGGGGCGGCGGTTCGCGGAACGCGGTCCAGCCGATGCCGATACGGCGCTGCGGCAGCCGGCCCGAGAGATAGCTGACCACCAGCGGAGCCTCGGTCGCGGTCATCGTGGCGAACAGCGCGGCGAGCAGGTCCCGCTTCTTCGAGCGCGCGCTGGTCGCGGCCAGCTCCCGCGAAGTCCTGGCCAGGTCGGCGAGCAGCATGGCTTCATGGTGGCGCAGGGCGGCCGTGACCGCCCTGTGGCAGCATCGGCCGCATGATCCGCCGCCCCGCCCGCGCGCTGACCGTGCTCCTCGTCTGCCTGGGGCTGCTGCTCGGCGGGGCGCTCACCGCCTGTACGCCGACGCGCGGCGACGCCGCCAAACCGTCCGCCACCACGGCCGCCGCCACCCCGGACTGGGCCCGCGGCCGGGCCACCGTGCCGGCGTCCGCGCTGCCGGGCGAGGCCAGGGAGACGCTGCGCCTGATCGACTCCGGCGGGCCCTTCCCGTACGCCAAGGACGGCACCACGTTCGGGAACTTCGAGCGGGAGCTGCCGCGGCAGGAACGCGGGTACTACCGCGAATACACGGTGCGCACGCCCGGCGAACGGGACCGCGGAGCACGGCGGCTCGTCACCGGGCGGGGCGGGGAGATCTACTACACCGACGACCACTACCAGACGTTCAAGGCGGTCCTGCGATGACCCGGCACACCCCCGGCCCCCTCACGGCGCTGCTCGACGCCGCCCGCACCGCGCGCCTGCCGACCGCCGTGCTCGCCCTCGGCGGGGTCACCGACAAGGCCGCGTTCATGGAGCGCTGCGCCCGCGACCTGGACCTGCCCGGCTGGTTCGGCCGCAACTGGGACGCGCTCGCGGACTCGCTGACCGACCTCCCCGAGGGCACGCTGCTCGTGGTGCGCGGCTGGCAGCAGTACGCGACGGTCCGCCCCGAGGAGTGGGCCGTCGCGCAGGAAGTGCTCGGCGACAGCGCGGGGGAGCGGCTCACCGTGCTGCTCGCCCTCGACCCCGCGGGCCAGGACTGACCGGCGGGCCAGGACTGACCGGTACGCGAAGCGGCCCGGACCCGCTGGTGATCCAGGGGTCCGGGCCGCCGCTCGGAACGGCTCAGCCGTCCGTCACTTGCCGCGGTACGCGTCGTAGACCGACACCGTGGCCTTGTTGCCCTTCTTGTCGGTGACCTTGGCGTGGAAGGCGATGCCCTTGCCCTTCGCCGGGTTCTTCACCGTGACCTTGCCGTCCTTCACGTCGAGGCGCTTCCAGGACTGGCCGTAGTCGTAACTCGCGTACACGTAGAGCGACTTGAGGTTGCCGCCCGCCGCCGCGCCCTGCACGGTCACCGGGACCGTCATGGACTTGCCCGCCGGGGCCGTCGAGTCGAGGCCGAGCTTCGGGCCGAACCGCGCCGTCGACAGCGGCACCGTCGCCGACGTGGCCCGCTTCGAGCGGAACGTCCAGCTCGCGTCGATCCGCCTTGAGACGCCCGCGACCTTCGCGTCCCGCTGCACGGACGTCGTCAGCTTGTACGCCGCGTCGCCCGCCGGGACCGTGAACTGGCCGCTGCCGTCCAGCGGATCGGCGTTCTCGACCAGCTTCTTGCCGTCGCGGTACAGCGTCGTACGCACCGACTTGTACAGCGAGCCACCCGCGTGCCCCTTGCCGTCGGCGAACAGCGGCAGCGAGCCGTACAGCTCGTCGCCGTCCCGGTAGAGGCCGTGGTCACCGCCCACGCGCGGGCCGAACACCCCGGTGTTGAAGACCTTCTCGTACGCCTTGCCCGGCGCGAACAGCTGCGCCTTCCCCAGCGAGTACGCGGCCTCCTGGATCGGGAAGCCGTCCGGGTCGACACCGCCGTACTGGTCCATGTCGAAGGTCCACCGCGCCTTGTCGGCGGTCGAGACGTACAGGGTGCGCACGCCCGGCAGCTTCTGCGGGGCGGGTCCCGTGGAGACGGTGGACGAGTTCGGCAGCTCGCCGATCGCCCAGACGCCGCCCGTCCTGCCCGGCGCGGAGGCGCCGAGTCCGACCCGGACCGCGGCCAGTTCAGCCTTGCGCACGTCCCGCTTGTAGCCGTTGGCGAGCTGCTTCACCTTGCCGCCGAGCACCACGTCGTACTCGGACGACGCGTCCCGCGTCCACTGGCCCGCCCACGACTGGGTCAGGCCCTCGCCGACGGCGGGACCGAGGTGCCGGGTGCGCAGCGCCGCGAAGGACGGAACCGCGAGGGACGAGCCGAAGTTCATCTCCTCGGTCGCGAGGTCGTACGACATGGCCGCGAAGCTGTTCTCCGCCGCACCGTCGAACAGCTTCACGTCGACCGGCTTCGTGGTGCGCGCGTCCAGCTCGATGGTCGTGTCCTTGGCGATGTCCAGCTTCGGCCGGGACAGCGCGTCCACGCCCTTGGCCGCGTCGTCCTCGTCCACCGACACGGTCGAGTCGAGCACGTAACCACCCCTGGGCACCCGCAACTTGACGGTGCCGGACGGGTCGTGCGGGAACTCCTCGAAGTCCGAGGCCGCGCCCGAGACGCCGAGCAGGAACGAGTACGCGTTCGGCGCGGGCTTGCCGTCCCTGCCGGTCGCCTTCAGCGTCAGGTCGTACGACTCGACCTCCCGGTCCACCGCGGCCGCGGTGCGCACCGACTGGCCGCCGCCGCTCGCCACGATGTGCGCCGAGTACCCGCCGTCGAGGGTGCCGCCGAGCTTCGGGTTCGCCGTCACGTCGGCGCTCGCGGTGCCGCCCGCGGGGACGGTGATCTGCTTCGCGCCGAGCGTGAAGAAGCCCGCGGGGGCGGGCTTGCCCTTCGGGTCGGTGCCGGTGGCCGCCAGGTCCAGGGTCACGTCCTTCGTACCGAGGTTGCGGTACGTGACCTTCCGGGTGATCGGCTTGTCGTCGGTGTGCGGCCACTCGGCGACGCCGAAGCTCACCGACACCGGCTCGGCGACCACGGTCTGGTCGAGCGCCCGGTCCACGGCGATCCGGCCCGAGCCCTGCTCGAACGCGGTGTACTTGCCGGCCACGGTCGACGCGGTCAGCGCGCCCTTCAACTCCGGCTGCTTCCAGTCGGGGTGGCGCTGCTTGAGCAGGGCCGCGGCGCCCGCCACGTGCGGGGTCGCCATCGACGTACCGGAGATCGTCAGATAGCCCTCCGGGTTCTGGCCGACCTCCTCGTCGATGACGCTGCCCGGTGCGGCCGCCGCGGTGGTGTCCACGCCGGGCGCCGTCACATCGGGCTTCACCGCGCCGTCGCCGATCCGGGGGCCGCGGCTGGAGAACTCGGCCAGCGCGTCCTTGTCGTCGACGGCGCCCACGGTGAGCGCGGCCTCCGCGCTGCCGGGGGAGCCGACGGTGCCCGCGTCCGGACCCTCGTTGCCCGCGGCGATGGCGAAGAGGGTGCCCTTCTCGGCGGAGAACTTGTTCACCGCGGCCTCGAGCGGGTCCTCCTCCGGGGTGTCGCCGCCGCCCAGGCTGAGGTTGACCACATCGGCCCCCTCGGCGACGGCCCACTCCATGCCCGCGATGATGCCGGAGTCGTCGCCCGAGCCGAAGTCGTCGAGCACCTTGCCGTCGAGCAGCTTCGCGCCCGGCGCGACGCCCTTGAACTTGCTGTTCTTCGCCCCCGTACCGGCCGCGATGGACGCGACATGGGTGCCGTGGCCGTAGCGGTCCTTGGCGTCGTCGGCGCCGGAGAAGTTCTTCTCCGCGATCTCCTGGCCCTTGAGGTCGGGGTGCGTCTGGTCGACACCCGTGTCCAGGACGGCGATCTTCACGCCCTTGCCGTCGTACCCGGCGGCCCACGCCTTGTCGGCGCCGATCTGCTTCGTCGACTTGTCGAGGCTCGCCTTACGGGTGCCGTCCAGCCAGATCCGGTCCACGCCGGACGCGGTGGAACGGGCGCCCGCGCCGCGCTCGCTGGTCAGCGCCCGCCACAGGGCGGCGGTGTCGGCGGCCGGGGTGGTCAGTGCCTCGGCGTTCAGCGACTTCAGGGTCCTGCGGACCTTGGTGCCGCCCGCGTCCCTGACCTCGCCGCGGGCGCCGGCTGCGGCCCCGCGGTACCGGACGATGACCTTCAGGCCCTTCGCCTGCGCGGCCCGGTTCGCCTTCCCGGAGAGTTCCGAGATGTCGAAAAGCCGACGGTCGATCCTGCCTTCCGCGAGCAGCCTGCGGGCGTCGAGCGGCAGCACGTACGTCCGCCCGTTTGCCCGGAACGTCTGCACGGGTATCCGCTCGCGGCCCTTCGCGGCTTCGACACCGCGCACTTGGCCCTTCGCGTCGACCAACACCCGGTCACCGGTGATCAGTTGGACGCGATGGTGTCCGGAGGCGCCTGCCGCCGCCCCGGTCGGTGTGCCCTCGGCCGCGTACGGGGTGGTCAGCCCCGCTGTGAGAGCAACTGCCGCCGCAGCGGCGACAGTTGTGGCACTCGCCCTCTTCACTTGTCTGCGCAACTCTCCCCCTGGAGATCCTGAGGCCGGAACTCCGGCGCTCGAAGCGCGAAGTATGCCGATGTCAAGGGGGCCCGCTCAATGGCCTGGGGCACTCCACGGATCGGTTGGTCCTCTTTCGGACATTCACGCCGCGTACGGACCCGTCCGACCTGCTTGGAGCTCCTTGGAGGATCAGACCAGTGGCCCGGCCGTTGCCTGGAGGATCTGTCCGGGGGGCGTGATCCGGATGCCATGGGAGAATGAAGTACGTGCGTTTCCTCGGCTGACCTGCCCGAGGGTCACCTCCGAACGACTGGATGTTCAGCACGTGCGTTTCCTCAATGACATCAAGCCGCCGTACGACCTGACGTACGACGATGTGTTCATGGTGCCGAGCCGTTCCGCCGTCGGCTCCCGTCAGGCCGTGGACCTCTCCGCCCCGGACGGTACGGGCACGACGATCCCGCTGGTCGTGGCCAACATGACCGCCATCGCCGGGCGCCGTATGGCCGAGACCGTGGCCCGTCGCGGTGGCCTCGTGGTCATCCCCCAGGACATCCCGATCGAGGTCGTCACCGAGGTCATCGGCTGGGTCAAGACGCGCCACCACGTGCTCGACACCCCGATCACGCTCACCCCGACGCAGACCGTCGCCGACGCCCTGTCGCTGCTGCACAAGCGCGCGCACGGCGCCGGAGTCGTCGTCGACGCCGAGAGCCGCCCGGTCGGCGTCGTCACCGAGTCCGACCTGAACGGCGTCGACCGCTTCACCCAGCTCTCCGAGGTCATGTCGAAGGAGCTGCTGCTCATCGACGCCGACATCGACCCGCGCGAGGCCTTCAACAAGCTGGACGCCGGACACCGCAAGGTCGCCCCCGCCGTCGACGCGGACGGCAAGCTCGTCGGCATCCTCACCCGCAAGGGCGCGCTGCGCGCGACGCTGTACAGCCCGGCCGTGGACGCGAAGGGCAAGCTGCGCATCGCCGCCGCCGTCGGGATCAACGGCGATGTGGCGGGCAAGGCCCAGCAGTTGCTCGACGCGGGCGTGGACACCCTCGTCATCGACACCGCGCACGGCCACCAGGAGTCGATGATCGAGGCGATCCGCAAGGTGCGCGCCCTCGACCCCCACGTCCCCATCGTCGCGGGCAACATCGTCGCCGCCGAGGGCGTCAAGGACCTCATCGACGCGGGCGCCGACATCATCAAGGTCGGCGTGGGCCCCGGCGCCATGTGCACCACGCGCATGATGACGGGCGTCGGCCGCCCGCAGTTCTCCGCCGTCCTGGAGTGCGCCGCGGAGGCGAAGAAGTACGGCAAGCACGTCTGGGCCGACGGCGGTGTCCGCCACCCCCGCGATGTCGCCATGGCGCTGGCCGCCGGCGCCTCCAACGTGATGATCGGCTCCTGGTTCGCCGGGACGTACGAATCGCCGGGCGACCTCCAGCAGTCCGCCGACGGCCGCTTCTACAAGGAGTCGTTCGGCATGGCCTCGGCCCGCGCCGTGCGCAACCGCACCAGCGACGAGTCCTCGTACGACCGGGCCCGCAAGGCCCTCTTCGAGGAGGGCATCTCGACCTCGCGGATGTTCCTCGACCCGACCCGTCCCGGCGTCGAGGACCTGATCGACTCGATCATCGCGGGCGTCCGCTCCTCCTGCACTTACGCGGGCGCGGGCTCCCTCGCCGAGTTCGAGGAGAACGCCGTCATCGGCATCCAGTCCGCCGCCGGATACGCCGAGGGCAAGCCGCTGCACGCCAGCTGGCAGTAGCCGCAACAGCACCGCCTACGGCCCCGATCGTGTCCGCACGGTCGGGGCCGTGGTGCGTGCGGCGGCGGTCAGTCCGCCAGGGGCGCGAACGGTGGCCTGACGCACACCAGATGCCGCCCGCCCGGCGACTGTGACAGCCCGGTTGTGTGACGTAGGCCACGGGGCACGGGTGTCACAGGGCGGCCGTGACCGGCGTCCTGTGCGTGACCGATGAGAGCGACGCGGACAGCGGGAGCGGGAGCGGCCATGAGCGAGCGCGAGCACACGGGCGACGTGACGGCCGCGGGGGACGTGACGGACGTGACGGACGTGGGGAACGCGGGGCACGCGACGGACGCGAGGGACGCGGATCGCACCGCCACCGAGTGGTTCGTCGCTCACCGGAACCTGCTGTTCACCGTGGCCTACGAGCTGCTCGGCTCAGCCGCCGACGCCGAGGACGTACTGCAGGAGGCCTGGCTGCGCTGGGCGGCCGTCGACCTCGCCACGGTCCGCGAACCGCGCGCCTACCTGGTCCGTACGGCCACCCACCAGGCGCTCACCCGGCTCCGGACGCTCCGCCGCCGCAAGGAGTCCCACGTCGGGCCCTGGCTGCCCGAGCCGCTGCTCACCGCGCCCGATGTGGCCGACGTGGCCGACGACGTGGAGCTTGCCGACTCCGTCTCGATGGCGATGCTGCTCGTCCTGGAGACGCTTGCCCCGACCGAGCGCGCGGTGTTCGTGCTGCGCGAGGTGTTCGACCTCGGGTACGACGACATCGCCCAGGCCGTCGACAAGAGCCCCGCCGCCGTACGCCAGATCGCCCACCGGGCCCGCGTGCACGTCGCGGCGCGCAGGCCGCGCCAGGTCGTACCGGCCGCCGAGACCCGAAGTGCGCTCGACGCGTTCCGGCGGGCGGTCGAGACGGGGGACCTGCGGAGCCTGCTCGACCTGATCGCACCGGACGTCGTCCTGCTCACCGACGGCGGCGGGGCCGTACCCGCCGCGCTCGCCCCCGTCGTGGGCGCCGCCGCAGTGGCCCGGGTCCTGGCGCGGCTCGGCGCCGCCGTGGCCCTGCACCCGGCCCAGGTCAATGGTCATCCGGCGCTGACGGTCCGGCGCGACGGCACGGTCGACACCGTCCTCGCGGTGCGCCTCGACGGCGGCCTCGTCACCGGCCTGTACGCCGTACGCAACCCCGCGAAGCTGTCCCGCCTGGACCGTGAGACCCCGGTCGGCCGCTGAGCGCGGAGGGCGTCCGGGTTGTGGCAATGGTCACGTTCGCGCAGCGATCGAGAGCTGATGTGCAACGAACTCCCGTATTTTCCGGGGGTACGCAACGATGTTGCCCGAATGCGCAAGGTTGCTTCATTACGCAAGTGAACCCGTACGACCTAATGTCATGCGCTGTACTTCGTCTGGCGGTGACCGCCTGCTCGGTGGTCACCCTCCCTGGGGTCCGCCGCGGGTCGCTGCCCACAGCCCGCAGTGAAGAGGAGCCCCGAGTGCTCGACCAAGGCGCCGCCCCGCCGACACGCGACTCACAGCCACCGACCGGACTCGGCCGCCGGGTGATGCGCCGCAAGCCCGTGGACCTGCTGGTCGCGGAGGGCGGCCAGGGCGAGGGCGGCACGCTGCGGCGCTCGCTCTCCATGTGGCAGCTGACGATGATCAGCATCGGCGCGACCCTCGGCACCGGCATCTTCGTGGTGCTCGGCGAGGCCGTGCCCAAGGCCGGTCCCGCCGTCACGCTCTCCTTCGTGATCGCCGGCCTCACGGCCCTCTTCTCGGCCCTTTCGTACGCCGAACTCGCGGGCACCATCCCGGTATCGGGCTCCTCGTACTCGTATGCGTACGCAACGATGGGTGAGCTCGTCGCCTGGGTCTGCGGCTGGTGTCTGGTCCTGGAGTACGGCGTCTCCGTCGCGGCCGTCGCCGTCGGCTGGGGCGAGTACCTCAACGAACTCCTCGCCGGGACCATCGGCGTGACCATCCCGGACGCGCTCTCCGCGCCGCCCGGCGACGGCGGGATCTTCAACCTGCCCGCGCTGATCGTCGTGCTGCTCGCCATGGTGTTCCTGCTCGGCGGCGCCAAGGAGTCGGCCCGCGCGAACACGATCATGGTCGCCGTGAAGATCGCCGCGCTGCTCCTCTTCTGCGCCATCGGCGTCATGGGCTTCAAGTCCGGCAACTACGCCGACTTCATGCCGCTCGGCATGGCCGGCGTCAGCGCCGCGGGCGCCACCCTGTTCTTCTCGTACATCGGCTTCGACGCCGCCTCCACCGCCGGTGAGGAGGCCAAGAACCCGCAGCGCGACCTGCCCCGCGCCATCATGCTCTCGCTGGTGATCGTGACGGCCCTGTACGTCCTGGTCGCAGCCGTCGCCGTGGGCGCCCGCCCCTGGAAGGGCTTCACCGACTCGGAGGCCGCGCTCGCCGGGATCATGAAGGACGTCACCGGCCAGCCGTTCTGGGGCACCGTCCTCGCCGCGGGCGCCGTCATCGCCATCGCGAGCGTCGTCCTGACCGTGCTCTACGGCCAGACCCGCGTCCTCTTCGCGATGTCCCGTGACGGGCTTGTGCCCAAGGCGTTCTCCAAGGTCAGCCCGCGCACCGGGACGCCGCGCGTGAACACCGTGATCGTCTCGCTGTTCTGCGGTGTCCTCGCCGCCGCCATCCCGCTCGGCCAGCTCGCCGACGCCACCAGCATCGGCACGCTTTTCGCGTTCGCCCTGGTCAACATCGCCGTCATCGTGCTTCGCCGTAAGCAGCCCGACATGAAGCGCACCTTCCGGGTGCCGCTCTCGCCGCTGTTCCCGCTGGTCGGCTTCGGCTTCTGCGTGTGGATGATGTTCAGCCTCGACGCCATCACCTGGGTGGTGTTCGGCGTGTGGATGGCCGTCGGCCTCGTGATCTACTTCGGATACGGCCTGCGCCGCTCCCGCCTGCACACCCAGGGCGCCGAAGGAGCCATCGCGGCCGTCAAGGAATCCGGCCAAGAGAAGTGAACCGCCCGCCGTGCTGAACGAACTCGATGAACGGATCGTGCACGCCCTCGCCGAGGACGCCCGCCGGTCCTTCGCGGACATCGGCCAGATCGTCGGCCTGTCCGCGCCCGCCGTGAAGCGCCGCGTCGACCGGCTGCGGGCGACCGGGGCCATCACCGGCTTCACGGTCCGGGTGGACCCGGCGGCGCTCGGCTGGGAGACCGAGGGGTTCATCGAGATCTACTGCCGGCGCAATACCTCGCCGGAGTCGATCAAGCGCGGTCTTGAGCGGTACCCCGAGGTCGCGTCGGCCTCCACCGTCACCGGTGAGGCCGACGCGATCGTGCAGGTCTTCGCCTCCGACATGCGGCACTTCGAGCGGGTCCTTGAGCGGATCGCCGGCGAGCACTTCGTGGAACGGACGAAGTCCGTGCTTGTGCTTTCGCCGTTGATGCGGCGCTTTACTTCTGGGGCGCCCACGTAGTTCGTGCGGGGCGGGGAGAAGAACAGGCCTGCGCAACAGATCGCCGCAGACAGCCCCGAACACGCAACACATCACGCAAATGCGCGCAACGGACGCGCCTTGTCCGTGCCCGACCGGCGACCGTACCGTCATGGAGTCCCCGCACACCCCCGCCCCGCCGAGGTCCGCCCATGCCGTCGCCGCTCCGTACCGCCCTGCTCCAGAGCTCTGGACGGCCCGGTGATGTCGCCGCGAATCTGCGCATCCTGGACGAGGCCGCGGGCCGTGCCGCCGACGCCGGGGCGGGGCTGCTCGTCGCGCCCGAGATGTATCTGACCGGGTACGCCATCGGCGACGACGTGCGACGGCTCGCCGAGCCCGCCGACGGGCCGTCCGCCGAGGCCGTCGCCGCCGTCGCCGCACGCCACGGGCTCGCCGTCCTCTACGGCTACCCCGAGCGGGACGGCGACGCGGTCTTCAACTCCGCGCAGGCCATCGGCCCCGACGGCACCCGGCTGCTCAACTACCGCAAGACCCACCTCTTCGGCTGCTTCGAGCAGGAGCACTTCACGCCCGGTGGCACCCCCGTCGTCCAGGCCGACCTCGGCGGCCTCCGGATCGGTGTGCTGATCTGCTACGACGTGGAGTTCCCGGAGAACGTACGGGCGCACGCCCTCGCCGGGACCGACCTGCTGCTCGTACCGACCGCGCAGATGCACCCGTACCAGTTCGTCGCCGAGTCCCTCGTGCCCGTGCGGGCCTTCGAGAGCCAGATGTACGTGGCGTACGTCAACAGGACCGGTCCGGAAGGGGAGTTCGAGTTCGTCGGGCTCTCCACCCTCGCCGGTCCCGACGGGGTGGCCAGGGCGCGGGCCGGGCGGGGCGAGGACCTGGTGATCGGCGATGTCGACCCGGAGTTCCTGGCCGCGTCCCGCGCCGCCAACCCGTACCTGCGGGACCGCAGGCCCGGCCTGTAC
>NZ_JAAAHS010000216.1 GCF_009908195.1 Streptomyces boluensis
GGGCGGGGCACCTCGCGCACTGTCCAGTGTGCGGGGTGCCCCGTGTTCCGTACGTACGAACTAAAGCGTACGAAAACGCCCCCTGAATCGTGTTGTGACTTCGGCGACTACTTCGTCAGGCCGGGGTACAGCGGGTGCTTGTCGGCCAGGGCGGTCACGCGGGCCTTGAGGGAGCCCGCGTCGAAGCCCGGCTTCAGGGCCTCGGCGATGATGTCGGCGACCTCGTGGAAGTCGTCGGCGCCGAAGCCGCGGGTGGCGAGCGCCGGGGTGCCGATCCGCAGGCCCGAGGTGACCATCGGGGGGCGCGGGTCGTTCGGGACGGCGTTGCGGTTGACCGTGATGCCGACCTCGTGGAGGCGGTCCTCGGCCTGCTGGCCGTCGAGCTCGCTGTTGCGCAGGTCGACCAGGACGAGGTGCACGTCCGTGCCGCCGGAGAGGACGTCGACGCCGACGGCCTTCGCGTCGTCCTGGACCAGGCGCTCGGCCAGGATGCGGGCGCCGTCCAGGGTGCGCTCCTGGCGCTCCTTGAAGTCGTCGGACGCGGCGACCTTGAAGGAGACGGCCTTGGCGGCGATCACGTGCTCGAGGGGGCCGCCCTGGAAGCCGGGGAAGACCGCGGAGTTCAGCTTCTTCGCGAACTCCTTGCTGCGGGCCAGGATGACGCCGCCGCGCGGGCCGCCGAGCGTCTTGTGCGTGGTGGAGGTCACCACGTCCGCGTACGGGACGGGGTTGGGGTGCAGCCCGGCGGCGACGAGGCCGGCGAAGTGCGCCATGTCGACCCACAGGTACGCGCCGACCTCGTCGGCGATCCGGCGGAACTCGGCGAAGTCCAGGTGGCGCGGGTAGGCGGACCAGCCCGCGATGATCACCTTGGGCCGGCTCTCCTTGGCGAGGCGCTCGACCTCGGCCATGTCGACCAGACCGGCCTCGTCGACGTGGTACGCGACCACGTTGAACTGCTTGCCGGAGAAGTTCAGGCGCATGCCGTGGGTGAGGTGGCCGCCGTGCGCCAGGTCCAGACCCAGGATCGTGTCGCCGGGCTTGGCGATGGCGAAGAGGGCGGCCTGGTTGGCGGAGGCGCCGGAGTGCGGCTGGACGTTGGCGTACTCGGCGCCGAACAGGTCCTTGATCCGGTCGATCGCGATCTGCTCGGTGACGTCGACGTGCTCACAGCCGCCGTAGTAGCGGCGGCCGGGGTAGCCCTCGGCGTACTTGTTGGTGAGGACGGTGCCCTGGGCCTCCATGACGGCGACCGGAGCGAAGTTCTCCGAGGCGATCATCTCGAGGGTGGACTGCTGGCGGTGCAGCTCGGCGTCGACGGCGGCGGCGACCTCGGGGTCGAGCTCGTGCAGCGGGGTGTTCAGCACAGACATGGGTACGGCGTCCTCAGCTTCCGGCGAACTCGGTGTACTCGGCGGCGGACATCAGGTCCTCCGGCTCCTCGGAGACGCGGACCTTGAACAGCCAACCACCCGCGAACGGGGCCGAGTTGACCAGGGACGGGTCGTTCACGACGTCCTCGTTGGCCTCGACGACCTCACCGGTGACCGGCGAGTACAGATCGCTGACCGACTTGGTGGACTCCAGCTCGCCGCAGGACTCGCCGGCGGTCACGGTGTCGCCGACCTCGGGCAGCTGCACGAAGACCACGTCGCCGAGCGCGTTGGCGGCGTGCTCGGTGATGCCGATCGAGGAGACACCGTCAGCGGCGGCCGACAGCCACTCGTGTTCCTTGCTGTAGCGCAGTTCGTTGGGGTTGTTGCTCATGGCCTGAATTCTCCTGTACGCGGGGGAGTGCTGGGGAACGAGGTGAAGCGGAGGACGTGGAGGGTCACTTCTGCCGCTGGTAGAAGGGCAGCGCCACGACCTCGTAGGGCTCGTGGGTGCCGCGGATGTCCACGCCGACGCCCTTGCTGCCCGGCTCGGCGTGCGCGGCGTCGACGTACGCCATCGCGATCGGCTTGCCCAGGGTCGGGGACGGGGCGCCGGAGGTGACCTCGCCGATGACGGCGCCGTCGGCCACGACGGACATGCCGGCGCGGGGCACCCGGCGGCCCTCGGCGATCAGGCCGACGAGCTTGCGCGGCGGGTTCTGCGCGGCGCGCTCGGCGGCGGCCTCCAGGGCGGCGCGGCCCACGAAGGCGCCCTCGTTGCTGGTCTTCTCGAACTTCACGACCCGGCCGAGACCGGCGTCGAAGGGGGTGAGCCCGGTGCTCAGCTCGTGCCCGTACAGCGGCATGCCCGCCTCGAGGCGCAGGGTGTCGCGGCAGGACAGGCCGCAGGGCACCAGGCCCTGTTCGGCGCCGGCCGCGGTGATCGCCTTCCACAGCTGCTCGGCGTGCTCGGGTGCGACGAACAGCTCGAAGCCGTCCTCGCCGGTGTACCCGGTGCGCGCGATCAGGGCGGGGACGCCGCCGACGGTGCCGGGCAGGCCCGCGTAGTACTTCAGTCCGTCGAGGTCGGCCTCGGTGAGGGCCTTGACGATGGCGGGGGAGTTGGGGCCCTGCACGGCGAGCAGCGCGTACGCGTCGCGGTCGTCGCGGACCTCGGCGTCGAAGCCGGGGGCGCGCTCGACGAGGGCGTCCAGGACGGTCTGGGCGTTGGAGGCGTTGGCGACGACCATGTAGGTGTCGGCTTCGAGGCGGTAGACGATCAGGTCGTCGAGGATGCCGCCGTCCTCGCGGCAGATCATGGTGTAGCGGGCGCGGCCGGGCTTGACCGAGCCGATGTTGCCGACCAGGGCGTGGTCGAGGAGGTCGGCGGCCTGCGGGCCGTGCACGGTGATCTCGCCCATGTGGGAGAGGTCGAAGAGACCGGCGGCGGTGCGGACGGCGTTGTGCTCGTCGCGCTCACTTCCGTAGCGCAGCGGCATGTCCCAGCCGGCGAAGTCGGTCATGGTCGCGCCGAGCGAACGGTGCACCGCGTCGAGTGCGGTGAGGCGCGGCTGCGGGGATGGGCTCATGTGTGTGGCTCCCGGGGCATGACGGGCGAGGTCGTCCTCCCCATCTGTCATCGGAACCCGGGGGTTCACAACCTGAGAGGTTCGCCGGGAGCCCGGCTTGCACCTTGGGTGGAGCCGTACAGCGGCTCGCTTTTCAGATCTGCCTCGCCCGCGCGGTGACTGGGCCTGAGAGATTCAAGGGAGGATCTTGCTCCTTCGGCGCCCCGAGGTGTCGTACAAGCGGCGTACGACGACTGACCGGGGACTCTCCCGCGCGGATTCAAGCGGCCGGTATGGAGTTGGCCCGCACATCATTGCACGAGCTCGCCGGGTGCGGGACGGGCGGCGGTGGATCGTTTCCGCAGCCCTTTCCGCAGGGCTTCCGCAGAGCTTCCGCAGGGGTTCGCGGGCGGGTGTGGAACCGCGCGCCGGTCCGGAAGCGTCAACTCCGGAACCGTCCGGTGTACGGGACGACCGGTGAGTAATGGGGTAATCCGCTTGTGCCGCATTACCGTCTCTTTACAGTGGGCGGGGAAGAGTCGCGTGACCGAACGGGGAGGACGATCACGGTGCAGAAGGCCAGCGGGTATCCGGCGATGAGCACGACGAGTGGTGTCGCGGTGCCCAAGCAGCCGGGCGCTGCGGCAGCGGAGGCACTCGGGCCCGCGCCGGTCGTCCGCGATCTGCGGGACCGGTCCGGGTGCAGCCCCCGGCGGCTGCGGTTCGCCGAGGGCGACCTCGTCGTGGTCTCCGGCCTGCCCGGCAGCGGCAAGACGACCCTGATCGAGCGCGCGGTGAGCGCGCCGCGCCTCGACTCCCAGGACACCCGGGACCGCTGGGACCGCCGGATGCCCCGCTTCCTGCCGTACGCGGTGTACCGCCCCGTGGTCCGCGTCGCGCACTACGCCGGGCTGCGCTCCGCCCTGCGCTCCGGCGCGAGCGTCGTCGTGCACGACTGCGGTACGCAGGCCTGGGTGCGCCGCTGGCTCGCCCGCGAGGCGCACCGGCGCGGGCGCGGGCTGCACCTGCTGCTGCTCGACGTCGACCCGCAGACCGCGCTCGACGGGCAGCACGAGCGCGGCCGGGGCGTCTCGCGGTACGCCTTCGCGCGCCACCGCCGGGCCATCGGCCGCCTGGTGCGGGACGCCGAGCGGGGCCACATCCCGGCGGGCTGCGCGTCCGCGGTGCTGCTCGACCGCGCGGCCGCCGACGGACTGCGGGGGCTCGGCTTCGGCGACTGAGGCCGTGGGGCCCGGAATCCACGCGTTAGGGTCGTGGCGCAAGTCAGACAGGTCGGTGAGCGGGGCGGCAGAGGTACGAGATGGACATTCCGGCGCAGGGTGCACAGGGGTCTCAGGGGAACCCGTACGAGGGCTGGCCCGCCAACGAGTTGGAGGAGGTCCTCGCGGCCTCGCTCGGCGCGGACGCGCAGCCGGGCCCGGCCTCGGCCGGCGGCCGGATCCTCCAGGTGCTCGGCCGCAGCCGGGTGTGGGTGCCGCTGCCGGGCGGCGGCAGCCCGGACAGTCGCGGCCTCGACCTGCCGACGATGGACATCGAAGGCGCCGCCTACGTACCGGTGTTCAGCTCCGAGCAGCAGTTGCGCCTGGTCGCCGGTGAGCACATGGCGTTCACCGTGGCGCCCGCCGTGGAGTTCGCGCGCGGCCTGCCGCCGCTGCTCGGCATCGCGGTGAACCCGCAGGGCGCGGTCGGGGTGCCGCTGCCGCCGCCCGCCGTCGCCGAGTTGTGCCGCACCGGCCGCACGGAGCTCGACGGTCCCACGACGGGCGGCCGCGTACGCCTCTTCCAGCCGGACTGGCAGGACGACCCGATGGACTTCCTGACCGCGGCGGGCGAGGAGTTCGCCGCGACGGGCGTGGTGCGCAGCGCGCGCCGCTGCCTGGCCAGCATCGAGGGCGAGAGCCCGGTCCTGTTCGTCGGCGTCGAGCTGTCGCGGTGGGAGGGTCCGGACCGGAATCTGCCGATGGACGCCCTCGGCCGCGCCCTCGGCCGGGCCCCGGTCGCCTGGCCGGTGAACCTGCTCCTGCTCGACGTCACCGAGGACCCGGTGGCCGACTGGATGCGGGAGAAGGTGCGTCCGTTCTTCGGGGACGGGCGCTGAGCGGACACCGGGGGCGGGGCGCGTGACGCCGGTGCGGGACGCGGGGAGCCGGGGCACGGGGCGCGTTGCCGGAGAGCGGGATTCCGGTGATCGTCCGGTGATCGGCCGGATTTTGGCTGTGGAGCGCCGCTGTGGAGAGCGCCGCATAAGCTGGTTTCATTGCCCGGGTGTCCCCATTGCGGCTCGGGTATCCGGGTCGGGGGAGAACGACCAATGCGTACGGGGCGAAGGGGCGGTCAACAAGTGAGTGCGTCGAGCACGGCTGCGGCCGGTCAGGTCGAGCACATGCTGCGCCAGGTCACACCCGGGCGTTACGACGCCTACGAAGCGCTGCTCGGCGCGCTCGCCGACGGCCAGGTGTGGATGCTCCTCTGGCACGGCCAGGCCGGATCCCCGGACGCGCAGTACGGGAACATGGACGTGGAGGGCTTCGGCTACGCGCCCTGTGTGACCTCCGCGCAGGAGCTCGCCGCCTCCGGCTGGAACCGTGCGCACGAGGTCGTCGCCGGAGCCGACGTGGCCCGCACGCTCTACCCCGACCACTACGGCCTGTGGCTGAACCCGCACGCGCCGGGCGGCGGTGTCGGCATCCCGTGGCTCGACCTCCGCCGTATCGCCACGGGCCTGGACAAACTCCCCGCCGGTCCGCTGCGGCTCTCCGAACCGGCCGTGGACATCCCGCAGTTCTACGCCCAGCTCACCCAGAACGCCCACCGCACCCCCGTCGTCCGCTCGCTGCGCCGCGCGTGGGTGCAGCCCGCGTTCGGCGCCCCGTACCTGGCGATCGGCCTGGACGTGTACGGCACGGACACCGCGTCCGTGGAGGCGGTGCGGGCGATGATGCAGCAGTCCATCGCGGCGGTCCCGGAGGGCCTGCCGGTGTCGACGGTCGCGATGTCCGACGAGTACGACCCGGTCGCGATGTGGCTGCGCGCCAACTCCCGCCCGTTCTACGACCGCGAGGCACATGTGGCTCCGCCGGCGGGTGGGTACGGGTACCCGCAGGCCGGGGCGTACTGATCTCCTCAAACTCCCCCAGCTACCGCTGGGAGGTGCCCCCGGAGGGGCTGAAATTTGGCTGATGCATTAGCCAAATTTCAGCCCCTCCGGCGTTTGAGGAGCGGGGTCCGGGGCGGAGCCCCGAGGCGGAACGCACGTCGACGCTCACTTCTTGGGACCACCCCGCAACTTGCATCCCTCTAACCCCAGTTGACCCCATTTACGCCCCCGCGAGGCCGATCACGGCGTTCGCATAACGGAAGCCTGCTGGCCACATCACGGTTGCGCATCCATTCCCCTGCAGGGCTGGCGGGTGATCGCGGGCACATTGAAGACTCCCCGCATGTACGGCCTTTCGGGCCTGTGTGCGAGCAACGCGACCTGGCCGACGTGTCGTCGGGGGCCGCTCGCACCACGCATACGAACCAGTCGCTACAGCGGCAAGTGTGGGCCGGTCACCACCGGTTGAGAGGGGTCCCTGCCACGATGACGGCGCCAATGCATGACACACCCACGGACGTGGCGGAAGCCGCGCCCGTCGAGGTCGCGGCCGAGCCCGCGGCCAAGAAGGTCGAAGGGCGTTCCCTCAAGCAGATCGCCTGGAACCGGCTGAAGCAGGACAAGGTGGCCCTGGCCGGTGGCATCGTTGTCGTGCTTCTGGTCGTCGTGAGCGTTTTCGCCCCGGTCATCGTCGGCCTCCTCGGCCACCCGCCGAACGAGGGCAACCTCGACCAGCTGGAAGACCTCACCAACCTGCCCAAGGGCGCGCTCGGCGGCATCAACGGCGACTTCCTCTTCGGCGTCGAACCCAACACGGGCCGCGACGTGTTCAGTCGCATCGTCTACGGCGCCCGCATCTCCATGCTGGTCGCGGTGCTCGCCGCGGCGGTCGCGGTGGTGCTCGGCACCCTCTTCGGCATCATGGCCGGGTTCTTCGGCGGCTGGGTGGACGCGGTGATCAGCCGCGTGATGGACGTACTGCTCTCGTTCCCGCAGCTTCTCTTCATCATCGCGCTGGTCTCGGTGCTCCCCGACGACCTGCTCGGCCTGACCGGCAGCGGGGTGCGGATCGCGACCCTGGTCCTGGTCATCGGCCTCTTCGGCTGGCCGTACATCGGGCGTATCGTGCGCGGCCAGACGCTGTCGCTGCGTGAGCGGGAGTACGTGGAGGCGGCCCGCAGCCTCGGCGGCGGTGCGCGGCACATCCTGTTCCGGGAGCTGCTGCCCAACCTGGTCGCGCCGATCACCGTCTACACCACGCTGATGATCCCGACCAACATCCTCACCGAGGCCGCGCTGAGCTTCCTCGGCGCGGGTGTCCGCCCCCCGACGGCTTCCTGGGGCGGCATGCTCCGGGACGCGCTCAGCGTGTACGAGCACGATCCGATGTTCATGGTCTTCCCCGGTCTGGCGATCTTCCTGACCGTCCTGGCGTTCAACCTCTTCGGTGACGGGCTGCGTGACGCCCTGGACCCCAAGGGAACCCGATAATCCCCCACTCTGACTTGCCCCTGCCGCACCGTCAGGTGGCTCTTCCCAAAGGTTCCTGGGCAATGGCCCGGACCGAGAATCTCGGAGGATGCGAGAAAATGCCCACAGCTTCCACGAAACGCAGGTACACCGCCGGTGCGGCTCTTGTCGTAGCGGCCCTGATGACCACCACGGCCTGTGGCGGTGGCGGTGGCGACGACGAGAACGGCGAGGGCGCCGGCTACAACGCGGGCATCGGCAAGATCGCCAACAAGTCGAGCAAGAAGGGCGGCACGCTCAAGTTCATCGCGAAGCAGCCCATCGACTCGGCCGACCCGCAGCGCGCCTACTACGGCATGACCTGGGACTTCATGCGCTACTACACGCGCACCCTGGTCACCTACGACACCAAGCCGGGCGAGGACTCCAACAAGCTGGTCCCCGACCTGGCCAAGGCCAAGGCCGAGATCAGCGACGACGGCAAGACCTACACGTACCAGCTGCGTGACGGGCTCACCTGGGAGGACGGCTCCAAGTTGACCTCCAAGGACATCAAGTACGGCATCGAGCGCATCTGGGCCACCGAGGTCATCACCGGTGGTCCCGCTTACCTGAAGCAGGTCCTCGACCCCAAGGGCGAGTACAAGGGCCCGTACAAGGACAAGGCGAAGGACAAGCTGGGCCTGAAGGCGATCGAGACGCCGGACGACCAGACGATCGTCTTCAAGCTCCCGAAGGCCAACAGCGACTTCGAGAACATGCTGGCGATGCCGTCCGGCTCCCCGGTGAAGCAGGAGAAGGACTCGAAGGCCAAGTACGCCAACGAGCCGTTCTCGTCCGGCCCGTACAAGTTCGAGTCGTACCGCCCCGGCAAGAGCCTCACCCTGGTGCGCAACACCAAGTGGAAGAAGTCCTCCGACCCGGTCCGCCCGGCGCTGCCCGACAAGGTCACCGTCACGTTCTCCGCCAACAAGGAGGAGAACGACAAGAAGCTGGTCGCCGGCGAGTACGACATCGACATGAACGGCACCGGTATGACCCAGTCGGGCCGTATCACCGCCATTCAGGACCACAAGGCCAACGTCGACAACATGGAGACGGACTTCATCCGGTACGTCGCCCTGGTGACGAAGACGAAGCCGCTCGACAACGTCGACTGCCGCAAGGCCGTCTTCTACGGCACCGACTTCGCGTCCCTGCAGAAGACCCGCGGTGGCAAGCTCGCGGCCGGTGACATCGCCACCAACGCGCTGCCCAAGGCCATCCCCGGCGCCGACGACTACGACCCGTACGGCGTCCTCGAGCGCAAGGGCAAGCCCGACGCCGCCAAGGCCAAGGACTCGCTGAAGAAGTGCGGCAAGCCGAACGGCTTCTCCACCAAGATCACCGCGCGCACCGACAACCCCGGTGAGAAGGAAGCGGCGACGCAGCTCCAGCAGGACCTCGGCAAGGTCGGCATCAAGCTGGAGGTCGACACCATCGTCGGCTCCGAGTCGTCCAGCATCACCGGCTCGCCCTCGGTCACCGCGAAGCGCGGCTACGGCCTCGTGATGAGCGGCTGGGGCCCGGACTTCCCGTCCGGCCAGGGCTTCGCGCAGCCGCTGTTCGACAGCCGCTTCATCGCTGAGAACGGCAACTACAACGAGGCGCAGATCTCCGACAAGAAGATCGACAAGTACTTCGACGACGCCATCGCCGCGGGCTCGCCGGAAGAAGCCGCCAAGATCTACACCGACCTGAACCACCGCGTGATGGACCAGGCCGTGTGGATGCCGTTCCTGCAGGAGAAGAACATCACCTGGCGCGGTAACGACGTGACCAACGTGTACTCCTCCGCCGCCTACAGCGGCCGCTACGACTACATCATGCTCGGCAAGAAGTAGTCGTCAGCCCCTCCCTCCCGCCGAACCCCGCCAGTCCGAAGGGCAGGTGATGGCCCCGGTCGGCGGCCGGTTCTCCGTAACCCGGAGATCCGGCCGCCGACGGGCCGCGCACAGTGCTTGCTTATCTCATCCGGCGCCTGGGCGCCGTCTTCGTGATGGTGCTGGTCGTCCTCCTGACGACCTTCGTCATCTTCTACATGCTGCCCAAGTGGGCCGGCCAGGACCTCGCCGTGCTCTTCGCCGGCAAGAACTCCGGCGCCGAGCAACTGGAGGGCATCCGGGAGAAGTTGGGCCTCAGCGACCCGCTTTTCGTCCAGTTCTGGGACTTCGTACGGGGCATCCCGTTCGGCCGCACCTTCGCCAACGGTGACGACGTCACCAACTGCCCGGCGCCCTGCCTCGGGTACTCGTTCCGCACCGAAGCGCCCGTCTGGGACACCCTCAAGGACGCGCTTCCGGTCACCGGTGCGATGGCGGGCGGTGCCGCGGTGCTGTGGCTGGTCGGCGGTGTCACCAGTGGTGTCATCTCCGCGCTCAAGCGCGGCACGGTCTGGGACCGTTCGGCGATGGTCGCCGCGCTCTCCGGCGTCTCCATGCCGATCTTCTTCACCGGCATGATCATGATGGGCATCTTCGTCCACAGCCTCGGCTGGATCCACATCGACGACACCCTCACCTCCCAGGACTCCCTGGGCACCTGGGTGGAGTCGCTGATCCTGCCGTGGATCGTGCTCGCCTTCCTGCACGCCGCGATGTACGCCCGCCTCACCCGCGCCACCATGCTCGAAGTGCTCGGCGAGGACTACATCCGCACCGCCCGCGCCAAGGGCGTCACCGAACCGGTCGTCATCCGCAGGCACGCGCTGCGGTCCACGATGACCCCGATCCTCACGGTCTTCGGCCTGGACCTCGGTGTGCTCATGGGCGGCGCCATCCTCACCGAAGTCACCTTCAACCTCCCGGGACTCGGCAACGAGGCGGTCAAGGCGATCGACGGCAAGGACCTGCCGATGATCCTCGGCGTCACGCTCTGCGCGGCGCTCGCCATCGCCATCGCCAACCTCGTCGTAGACCTGATGTACGCCGTCATCGACCCGCGAGTGAGGCTCGGATGAGCGACCTGAAGAAGACCGGGGCAGCCGTCGGCGAGCCGGTCGCGAGCGACTCGCCCGCACCCTCCGCGTTCCTCGAAGTACGCGACCTGAAGGTGCACTTCCCGACCGACGACGGTCTCGTGAAGTCCGTCGACGGGCTCAGCTTCCAGCTGGAGAAGGGGCAGACCCTCGGCATCGTGGGCGAGTCCGGCTCCGGCAAGTCCGTCACCTCGCTCGGCATCATGGGCCTGCACACCGCCGGTCAGTACGGCAAGCGCAAGGCGCAGATCTCCGGCGAGATCTGGCTGGACGGCAAGGAGTTGCTCTCCAGCGACCCCGACGAGGTGCGCCGGCTGCGCGGCCGCGACATGGCGATGATCTTCCAGGATCCGCTGTCGGCTCTGCACCCGTACTACACGATCGGCAAGCAGATCGTGGAGGCGTACCGCGTCCACCACGACGTCGACAAGAAGACCGCGCGCAAGCGGGCCATCGAGATGCTCGACCGGGTCGGCATCCCGCAGCCCGACAAGCGCGTGGACGCCTACCCGCACGAGTTCTCCGGCGGTATGCGCCAGCGCGCCATGATCGCGATGTCGCTCGTGAACAACCCCGAACTCCTCATCGCCGACGAGCCGACCACCGCGCTCGACGTGACGGTGCAGGCGCAGATCCTGGACCTGATCCGCGACCTGCAGAAGGAGTTCGGCTCCGCCGTCATCGTCATCACCCACGACCTGGGCGTCGTCGCCGAGCTCGCCGACAACATCCTGGTGATGTACGGCGGCCGCTGCGTCGAGCGCGGCTCCGCGGAGAAGGTGTTCTACGAGCCCCAACACCCGTACACCTGGGGCCTGTTGGGTTCGATGCCGCGGATCGACAAGGAGCAGACCGAGCGTCTGATCCCGGTCAAGGGCTCCCCGCCCTCGCTGATCAACGTCCCGTCCGGCTGCGCCTTCAACCCGCGCTGCCCGTACGCGGACGTGCCCAAGGACAACGTGACCCGCGAGGTGCGCCCCGAGCTGGCCGAGACCGACAGCGGCCACTGGAGCGCCTGCCACCTCTCGCGGGAGCAGCGGGAACGTATCTGGACCGAAGAGATTGCGCCCAAGCTGTGAGTGAAGACAATGAACTCCGCGAGATGCGCGAGAACAGCGAAGACCGCGAGAGCCGTCCCGAGGGTCAGGACACTCCTGTGACCATTCCCGAGCAGAGCGCCGAGTCCGGCTCGGCGGTCCTGGCCGAGAACCCCGCGCCGGGCGAGATCCTGCTCAAGGTCAGCGGCCTGCAGAAGCACTTCCCGATCCGCAAGGGTGTGCTGAAGCGGCAGACCGGCTCGGTCAAGGCCGTCGACGGCATCGACTTCGACGTGCGCTCGGGCGAAACCCTGGGCGTCGTGGGCGAGTCCGGCTGCGGCAAGTCCACGATGGGCCGGCTGATCACGCGCCTGCTCGAACCCACCGCGGGCACGGTCGAGTTCGAGGGCCGTGACATCACGCACCTGGGTGTGCGCGGGATGCGCCCGATGCGCCGCGACGTCCAGATGATCTTCCAGGACCCGTACTCGTCGCTCAACCCGCGGCACACCGTGGGCGCGATCGTCTCGGCGCCGTTCAAGCTCCAGGGCGTCACGCCCGAGGGCGGCATCAAGAAGGAGGTCCAGCGCCTCCTCGAAGTGGTCGGCCTCAACCCCGAGCACTACAACCGCTACCCGCACGAATTCTCCGGCGGCCAGCGCCAACGCATCGGTATCGCACGGGCGTTGGCCCTGAAGCCGAAGCTGGTCGTGGCCGACGAGCCGGTCTCCGCCCTGGACGTCTCCATCCAGGCCCAGGTCGTCAACCTCCTCGACGACCTGCAGGACGAGCTCGGTCTGACGTACGTGATCATCGCCCACGACCTGTCGGTCATCCGGCACGTCTCGGACCGCATCGCGGTGATGTACCTCGGCAAGATCGTCGAACTGGCGGACCGCAAGGCGCTGTACGAGTCGCCGATGCACCCGTACACGAAGGCGCTGCTCTCCGCGGTGCCGGTGCCGGACCCGCGGCGCCGCGGCGCCAAGAGCGAGCGCATTCTGCTGAAGGGCGACGTGCCCTCGCCGATCTCCCCGCCGAGCGGCTGCCGCTTCCACACCCGCTGCTGGAAGGCGACGGAGGTCTGCAAGACCCTGGAACCCCCGATGCTCACCCTCGCCACGGGCCACCAGGTCGCCTGCCACCACCCGGAGAACGCGGACGACCAGGCCCCCCAGGACAAGGTCCTCCTCACGGCCGCGGTCGAGGCGGCGGAGGCGGCGGGGGTGGAGGTTCCGGAGGAGGTAGTTCCGGAGGCGTCGAAGGGTGAGGTTGAGGAGGGCTAGCCCTCCTCAATCGCCGGAGGGGCTGAAAAGTCAGCCCCTCCGGAGAGGTTGGGAAAATCAGCCCGTCCGGCGTTTGAGGACGAGCGCGGAGCGCGATAAACAGCCCCTCCGGCGTTTGAGGTGGGGGCACCTCCCAGCGGTAGCTGGGGGAGGGGGGT
>NZ_JAAAHS010000217.1 GCF_009908195.1 Streptomyces boluensis
GCGGCGGGCAGGCCGAGCCAGAGGTCGAGGCCGAGGGGGCCGGACAGTTCGTCGGCTATCCAGCTTCCGATGCCGCGTCCGGTGACCCGGCGCACCAGTTCACCGACGAGCCAGCTGTACGTCTGCGCGTGGTAGCCGTGGCCGGTGCCGGGCTCCCACTCGGGGGCCTGTGCGGCGACGGACGCGGGCCCTTCGGCGAGCTCGTCCATGCGGAGCGGCCGGTCGAGCACGGGCACGCCCGCGCGGTGCGACAGAAGGTGGCGGACGAGGGTGCGCTCCTTGCCGCGCGCCTTGAACTCGGGCCAGTACGTGCCGACCGGGGCGTCCAGGTCGAGGTGGCCGCGCTGGTGCAGGAGCAGCGGTACGGCGGCGGCGACGCCCTTCGTGGCGGACCTGACGATCGTGGCGGTGCCCTGTTCCCAGGGGGCGTCCCCGTCGATGTCCCGGGTGCCGCCCCACAGGTCGACGACCTTCTGGCCGTGCCGGTAGACGGTGACGGCGGCGCCGCGTTCCCCCTGCTCGGCGAAGTTTCTCGCGAAGGCGTCCTTGACGGGCTCGAACCCCGACGCCACTGTGCCCTGGACGTCCACGTCCGTGCCCTTTCTGTCTGCCTGGTGCCAGCACCTATGGTGCAACGTTCATCTATCGGGCGTCATTCCGGGGCGGCCTCTTCCCCTCCCCGCCCCTTCCCGAAGTCCTGCCGGACGGGCCTCCTCAATCGCCGGAGGGGCTCAAATTTGAGCCCCGGTCCGGAAAATCCAGCCCCTCCGGCGTTTGAGGAGCGGGGGTCCGGGGGCGGAGCCCCCAGGGCCGAGCCCCGGGTGACCTGTGCGCAACGACTACGCTGGGACGTCGACCAACCCCCGTCCCAGGAGTGAAATGGCAGTCAACCTCGTCAATGTCGAGGCAGTCAGCAAGGTGTACGGCACCCGTGCCCTGCTCGACGCGGTCTCCCTCGGCGTCTCCGAGGGCGACCGTATCGGCGTCGTCGGGCGTAACGGCGACGGCAAGACCACCCTCATCCGGATGCTCGCCAAGCTGGAGGAGGCCGACACCGGCAGGGTCACGCACAACGGCGGCCTGCGCCTCGGTGTGCTCACCCAGCACGACTCGCTCGACCCCGAGGCCACCATCCGGCACGAGGTCATCGGCGACATGGCCGACCACGAGTGGGCGGGCGTCGCCAAGATCCGTGACGTACTGACCGGACTCTTCGGCGGCCTCGACCTGGCCGGCTTCGAGCACGGCCTGGACACCGTGATCGGTCCGCTCTCCGGTGGCGAGCGGCGCCGTATCGCCCTGGCGCGGCTGCTCATCGCGGAGCAGGACCTGATCGTCCTCGACGAGCCCACCAACCACCTCGACGTCGAGGGCATCGCGTGGCTCGCCGGGCATCTGCGGGAGCGCCGCTCGGCGCTGGTCTGCGTCACCCACGACCGCTGGTTCCTCGACCAGGTCTGCACCCGCATGTGGGATGTGCAGAAGGGCACGGTCTTCGAGTACGAGGGCGGCTACAGCGACTACGTCTTCGCGCGGGCCGAGCGCGAGCGGATCGCGGCCACCGAGGAGACCAAGCGGCAGAACCTGATGCGCAAGGAGCTGGCCTGGCTGCGGCGCGGCGCCCCGGCGCGTACGTCGAAGCCGCGGTACCGCATCGAGGCCGCCAACGAGCTGATCGCCGATGTGCCGCCGCCGCGGGACACCTCCGAGCTGATGAAGTTCGCCAGCGCCCGGCTCGGCAAGACCGTCTTCGACTTGGAGGACGTGACCGTGACCGCCGGTCCGAAGGTGCTGCTCAAGCACCTGACCTGGCAGCTCGGCCCCGGCGACCGGATCGGCCTGGTCGGGGTGAACGGCGCGGGCAAGACCTCGCTGCTCCGCGCCCTCGCGACGGCCGCCCGCAGCCAGGGCGAGGAGCAGCCCGCGGCGGGCAAGGTGGCCGTCGGAAAGACGGTCCGGCTCGCGTATCTCTCCCAGGAGGTCGCGGAGTTGGACCCGACGTGGCGGGTGCTGCAGGCGGTGCAGGCGGTGCGCGACCGGGTCGACCTGGGCAAGGGCCGGGAGATGACGGCGGGCCAGCTGTGCGAGCAGTTCGGCTTCACCAAGGAGAAGCAGTGGACGCCGGTCGGTGACCTGTCGGGTGGTGAGCGCCGCCGGCTGCAGTTGCTGCGCCTGCTGATGGACGAGCCGAATGTCCTCTTCCTCGACGAGCCCACCAACGACCTCGACATCGAGACGCTGACGCAGTTGGAGGACGTGCTCGACGGCTGGCCGGGTTCGATGGTCGTCATCTCGCACGACCGTTTCTTCATCGAGCGCACCACGGACCGGATCTTCGCCCTGCTCGGCGACGGCGCGCTGCGGATGCTGCCGCGCGGGGTCGACGAGTACCTGGAGCGGCGCCACAAGATGGCGGAGGCGGCCGCCCCCGTACCGGCCGCGGCCCCGGCGCAGCAGAGCGCGGCGCCCGCGAAGTCGTCGGCCGACGCACGGGCCGCGAAGAAGGAACTCCAGAAGATCGAGCGCCAGTTGGACAAGCTCTCCCAGAACGAGGCAAAGCTCCACACGCAGATCGCCGACAACGCCACCGACTTCGCGCGCGTGGCGAAGCTCGACGCCGAGCTGCGTGAACTGGTCGCGGAGCGCGAGGAGTTGGAGATGCGGTGGCTTGAACTGGCGGAGGCCACGGGCTGAGCCCAGGCGTGGCGGGGCGCCCGCCGCGCGCGTGGCGCGATAACGACGGCATCACAGGCCGGTCCTCCCTTGGGAACAGGGGGCGACCGGCGCCGCTCTGTATCGGCGGAGAGTGGTAGAAAGAACTCCCGCTCGACAGACACACACTTACGGGAACTATGTCCGATTCGCTCCTTTCCGGGGGGACTTGACCACGGAATGGCGGGGGAGGCCGGTCGGAGATGCGGACCCGTGTGAAGAGGTACACCGCTGATGAGTCAGCCGCCTAGTCAGCCGCCGCAGCCCGCGGGTGGTTCCGGGGCTCCGCAGGAACCTCAGAAGGGGATGCCCGAGGCGCCCGGTCAGCCGCCGCAGGCGCCTCCGGTCCCGCCCGCGCCGCCGGCCGCACCGCCAACTCCCCCCGGCACGCCGCCCGGTACGCCCCCTGGCACTCCTCCCGGTACGCCTCCGCCGCCGCCCGCCCAGCCGGCGTACGGCTACCCGCAGCAGCCCGGTCAGCCCGCCCCGAACCCGTACACCCAGGCGCAGCCCGGCCCTTACGGTCAGCCGGGTCAGCCGGGTGCTCACGGTGTGCCCGGCGCACCCGGTCAGCCGCCGTACGGCTACCCGCCGCAGCCGCCGTACCCCGGTGCGCCAGCGCCCGGTATGCCGCCCGGTCCCGGTGGATCCGGCAGCCCCTTCAAGGGCAAGCCCGCCGTCATCATCGGCGCTGCCCTCGCCGCGGTCCTGGTGATCGGCGGCGGCGTCTGGTTCGCGACCAGCGGCGATGACGAGGAGCCGAAGAAGCCCGTCGCCACCGGTGCCGGTGTCGACGGCAAGAAGCCGACCGACGCGGGCGAGGAGACGGCCGGCAGCCGCGACGGCGGCGAGGACGACCTCAACTCCGGCCGCAAGGACGGCGAGGCGCAGGTCTGGGCGGCCAAGAACGAGCTGGACACCCCGCGCAACGGCGCCGAGCTCATGAACATCTGGACCGTCGGCGACAACGTCATCCAGGCCGCGTACAACGAGGTCACCGCGTTCAAGTCGAGCGACGGCAGCAAGGCGTGGAGCGTCAAGCTGCCGCACGAGGTGTGCGACACCCCGCCGCGCCCCTCCGAGGACGGCATGGTCGTCGTCGCGTACAAGAACAGCGACAACGACGACAAGAGCAAGTGCAACCAGCTCCAGATGATCGACCTGAACACGGGCGACAAGGGCTGGCAGAAGCAGACCAACTCGGGCAGCCAGTTCGACTTCACCGTCACCCTCGACCTGGAGATCGCCGGCGAGAACCTGATGGTGGCCCGCTCCCAGACCGGCAGCGCGTACCGCCTGAAGGACGGCAAGGAGCTCTACACCCTCAAGAAGGACGGGCCGTGCTTCCCCGCCTCGTTCGCGGCCGACGGTGACGCCCTGCTCGGCGTCGACTCCTGCATCTCGTCGCCGGACAAGAACGAGCAGCTCAAGTCGGTCGACCCCAAGACGGGCAAGATCAAGTGGCGTTTCCGTACGCCCAAGGGCTTCGAGGTGCAGAAGGTCTACTCGGTGAAGCCGCTCGTCGTCTCCCTGGTGAACCGGGATGACAAGTCGTGGAACATCGTCACCTTCAAGGACAACGGCAAGGTCCGCTCGCAGCTCGACGGCGGCAAGGACTCCTTCACGCAGCGCTGCGGCATGGCCATCCTGGAGAAGGAACTGCAGAGCTGCCAGGGCATGGTGGCCACCGACGACCTCTTCTTCATGGCCACCGAGGAGAAGAAGTCCGGCGACTACGACCGCAGCAACGAGATCATCGCCTTCGACCTCGACACCGGTAAGCCGAAGTGGCGGGGCAAGACCGACGAGCCGCGCTCGCTGCTCCCGCTGAAGGCCGAGAACGGCAAGCTGATCGCGTACGTCGAGCCGAGCTTCGACAAGGCGGGCCAGATCGTGGAGTTCGGGATGGACGGCGGCAAGCCGAAGCTGCTGCTCCAGCACCCGGAGACCACCACGAGCGAGGAGAACTCCATCTCCGGCTCGGGCCAGACCGCCTACGCGGACGGCCGTTTCTACGCCACCTCCTCGCGGCTCATGGGCCGTGACGGCGAGGAAGAGACCCGCATGCTGTCGTTCGGCAAGTGAGTCGGCCCGCGCCGCACGCACCCTTGGTCCCCACGCTCCGTACCGCAGAGGCAGACAGGTAGAACCGCTATGACACAGCCGCCGCAGCCGCCCCAGCCGCCGAACGAGCCCCCGCAGGGCGGCTTCGGCGCCCCGCAGAACCCGCCGCCCGGCGGTGGCTTCGGCGGACCCCCGCAGGCGCCGGGCACCCCGCCGCCGGCACAGCCCCCGGGCCCGCCGCCCGGCCAGCCGGCGTACGGCTACCCGCAGCCGCCCGGCGCTCCGCAGGGCACCCCGCCGCCCGCTCCGGGCACGCCCCCGCCGGGCCAGCCCGGCGGGTACGGCTACCCGGCTCCCGGCCAGCAGCCGCAGCAGCCGCAGTACGGGTACCCGCAGCCGCAGTACCCGCAGGGGCACGTGACCCAGCCGATGGGCGCGCCCGGCGGCGGCAAGAAGGCCAACCCGCAGCTCATGATCATCGTCGCCGCGGTGGTCGCGGTCGCGCTGATCGTCGGCGGCGGCGTCTGGTTCGCCTCGTCCGGCGACGAGGACCCCAAGAGCGAGGCCAAGTCGTCCTCCGGCGGCACCGAAGGCAAGGGTGGCGAGGGCGGCGGCGGCCCGGCCGGTGGCGGCGGCGACGAGGCGGTGCCGTCCGACACCAACGCGCAGGTGCGCTTCCAGTTGCCCGCGCCGAAGATCGAGGGCGACAGGACGCTGAGCGTCAAGGGCTCCTGGCTCACCGACGACGTGTACGTGAAAAGCGGCGACAGCAAGCTCGTCGGGTACGGCGTCAAGGACGGCAAGGAGCTCTGGACGCTGCCGGTGTCCGGGCCGACCTGCGCCGGTTCGCGGCAGGTCTCGGAGGACGGCCTGGCCGCCGTCGTCTTCGAGGCCGCGGGCAAGAAGGAGTACAACGGCTGCAGTGAGGTCGCCGTCTTCGACACGAAGACCGGCGACAAGGTCTGGCAGAAGAACGTCGCGGACGGCGACGAGAAGGCCGACTTCCAGGAGGTCATCCTCTCCGGTGACACGGTCGCCGCCGGCGGCGGCACCGACGGCGGCGCCGCCTGGGAGCTGAAGTCCGGCAAGCCCCGCTGGGCGCCCAAGTCCGGCGACACCTGCAAGGACGCCGGTTACGCGGGCGGCGAGCAGCTGGTCGCGGTGCGCAAGTGCGGCTCGTACGACAACCCGCGGGTCGAGGTCCAGCTGATCGACCCGGTCTCGGGCACTCCCAAGTGGACGTACAAGCTGCCCAACGGCATCGACAACGCCAAGGTGATGTCGACGAAGCCGGTGGTGTTCGGCGTCGACTCGGGCGGAATCACGTCCTCCGGCGTCACGGACATCTTCGCCATGGACGACGCGGGCAAGCTGCGCAGCAAGGCGGTCCTGAAGGACGGCGACTACCAGCTCGACTGCGATGTCACCCTGGTCCAGGAGTGCACGGCCGTCGCCGTCGGCAACGACCGTGTCTACGTCCCCACCGCCCAGCACCAGGGCGGCAGTTCGTCCGGCATGACCAACGAGATCATCGCCTTCGACCTGGCCACCGGCAAGACCGTGGGCCCGAAGGCCGACGCGGGGGAGCGGTACGAGATGCTGCCGCTGCGGATGGACGGCAACAACATCCTCGCGTACAAGATCCCGCCGTACGACAAGGGTGGTCAGGTCGTCACCATCGACCCGAAGACCATGAAGCAGACGGTGCTTCTGGAGAACCCGGCGCAGGAGGACATCCGCGACGCCGAGACGCAGTTCTCGCTGCCGGACGCGGCCGAAATGCTCTACGGCAAGGGCGGGTTGTACATCTCGGACGAGCTGATGTCGAAGCCGAGCGCGTCCGACACCCGTAAGCGGAACCTCGCGGTGGTGTTCGGCACCCGCTGAGCTCCGCGGGCGTGACCGTACGGCGGGCCGTTTCCTTCGACCGGAAGGAGGCGGCCCGCCGTCGTGTGCGTGCGGGTTCACACCTCGCCCCGATATGGCGGGAATTCCGGTAGGGGGGCGCGCGAGGTCGAACAAGCGTGTAGCTTCCGGGGAACGGTGGGCCGGGGGGGGTCCCGCCGGTGCCGGGACCGTGCGGAATCTGGGGGTGCACATGGGTGTGCGGCTCATGGTGGTCGACGACCACCGCCTGCACGCCGAGGCGCTCGCCTCGGCCTTGAAGCTGCGCGGGCACCGGGTGCTCGCGGCGGCGGCGCCCGCGGCGGGAGCGGCCGACCTGGTGGTGCAACGGGCTCCGGAGGTCTGCCTGTTGGGCACCGCGGCGCCCGCGGAGCCGGGGGTGTTCGACCCGGTGGCGCGGATCAAGCGGGACCGGCCGCAGGTCGCCGTCCTGGTGCTCGGACCGGTGCCGTCACCACGCGGGATCGCCGCGGCCTTCGCCGCGGGCGCCTCCGGTTACGTACGGCATGACGAGCGGATCGAGGGCGTCGAGCGGGCCATCATGAAGGCCAGGGCGGGCGAGGCGGCGGTGGCGCCGGGGCTGCTGCAGGGCGCGTTCGCGGAGCTGCTCAACCCGGTGGCGCAGCCGGACGACGAGGGTCAGCGGCTGCTGCGGCTGCTGACGGCGCGCGAGGTCGAGGTCCTGGTGCGGGTCGCGGACGGCGAGGACACCCGGCTGATCGCGGCCGGGATGGGGATAGCGCCGAGCACGGCCCGTACGCATGTGCAGCGCGTCCTGATGAAGCTGGACGTCGGCTCCCGCCTGGAGGCGGCGGCGCTCGCGGCGCGTACGGGCCTGCTCGACCGGGCAAATTCAGCCCGTCCTGGGGGTACCTCCCAGCGGTAGCTGGGGGAGTTTGAGGACGAGGCCGGAGGCCGATGATGCGGGGTCTGGGGCGGCAGCCCCAGGTTGGTTACGGCGCCTGTTCCTCGTTGCCCGCCGACACAGGCGCATGCCCCGGCCGCAGCCACAGCCAGCCCAGGAAGAACAGCCCGAGCGCCAGCATGGCGAGGCCCGTCCACAGGTTGATGTTGATGTCCTGGGCCTTCCTCAGGTCGGCCTCGGACGCGGTGATCCCGGCGAAGGTGACGATCACGCCATAGACCACGAACAGGCCGCCGATGATGCGCCGGATGTCGAAGAGGCGGGCGGCGGTGGCGGACTTGGCCTCCAACTCGGAGACCTCACGCTGCAGTTCAGACATGTTTCTCAGTGCTCCGAGCGGTCTTTAGAAGGAGTACGGGATGTAGCAGGCGGCGGCGAGCACGATCGCGCCCCAGCCGAGCAGCGCGGGCCTGCGGTACCAGGCCGAGTCACCCTCCGCGGGCGGCTCCGCCATGCCGGGCGACGTGGTGCCGTACACCAGACCGGCGAGCTCCGCCTCCGGCTTGGGCGCGGTGAACAGGGTGACGACGACCATCACCACGGCACCGGCGACGAAGCCGACGATGGCGGAGACGAAGTTCGCGCCCTGGTCGGAGGGGATGTCGATGACGCCCTGCTTGTAGATGACGAAGTAGTTGACCATCGCGGCCGTGGTGCCCGCGAGCAGGCCCCACACACCGGACTTCATGGAGGCCCGCTTCCAGAACATGCCGATGATGAAGACCACGAACATCGGCACGTTGAAGAAGGAGAACAGGGTCTGCAGGTACCCCATGATGTTGCTGAAGCTGGCGGCGAGGAAGGCCGTCCCGATGGAGGCGAGCACACCGATGGCGGTGACGATCCGCCCGAACCCCAAGTAGTACGTGTCCTCACGGTCCTTGACCACGTACTTGGACCAGATGTCCGAGGTGAACACGGTGTTGAAGGCCGAGACGTTGGCCGCCATCCCCGCCATGAACGCGGCGAGCAGGCCGGTCACGGCGATGCCGAGCACACCGTTGGGCAGCAACTCCTGCATGAGCAGGGGTATCGCGTCGTTGTACGTGAGGTCGGATCCCGCGGTGCCGATCTTCGGTACGAGCACCGCGGCGACCAGGCCGGGGATCATCACGATGAAGACGATGAAGATCTTCGGGAACGCGGCGATCAGCGGGGTGCGCTGAGCGGCGGACAGGTTCTTCGCGGACAGGGCGCGCTGCACCTCGGCGAAGTTGGTGGTCCAGTACCCGAAGGAGAGCACGAAGCCGAGGCCGAGCACGATGGTCAGCCAGTTCGCGCCGAGCGGGTTGGCGTCACCGATGCCCGTACCGCCCCACGCGGTGAGGAAGTTGTCGCCGTGCTGCTTGCTGAGTGAGCCGGTCAGCCCGTCCCAGCCGCCGACCCGCTTGAGGCCGAGCAGGGTGAGCGGTATCAGCGCCGCGAGGATCACGAAGAACTGCAGGACCTCGTTGTAGATCGCCGAGGAGAGACCGCCGATCGTGATGTACGCGAGGACGAAGAACCCGGCGACGACGATCGACACCCACTGCGGCCAGCCGAGCAGCGCTTCCACGACGATCGACAGGGCGTAGAGGTTGACGCCCGCGATCAGGATGGACGCGAAGGCGAACAGCACCGAGCTGAGCAGATGTGCGGACTTGTCGAAACGCTGGAGCAGGAACTCCGGCACGCTTCGGACCTTGGAGCCGTAGTAGAACGGCATCATCACGAGGCCGAGGAAGACCATGGCCGGGATGGCGCCGATCCAGTACCAGTGCACGACGGCGACGCCGTACTGCGCGCCGGTCGCGGCCATGCCCAGGATCTCGGTGGCGCCGAGGTTCGCCGCCACGAAGGCGAGGCCCGTGACCCAGGCCGGCAGGGAACGCCCGGAGAGGAAGAAGTCGAGGCTGGTCTTCACGCTGCGCCGGGCGGCGAGTCCGATGCCCAGGACGACGGCGAAGTAGATCGCCAGGATCGCGTAATCCAGCCCGTTGGTGGGGAGCCGTAGCCCGTCGGCCAAGTAGTACATGGGGGGTCTCTCGCTTCTTTGCGCGAACTGATCAGACCGGAACCTACGCCCCCAGCTTCAGAAAATGAACACTTGTGTTGGTGTTCTTTGTTTGATTGTGATCGAGCGGTGCCTTGATCTTGGCCGATCGCGCGTTGACGAGGCTGTTGGCTTGTGCTTTGTTATGTGCGGTTCTGTTTGATAGGTGCGTGTGTACGTGGATGTTGAGTACGTGGATGTGATGGGGAGCCCTACGTGAAGAAGACCTCGACCCGGCTCGCCGACGGTCGTGAGCTCATCTACTACGACTCACGCGACGACACCGTCCGTACCGCGGCCGACCGCCGCCCCCTCGCGCCCGTCGCCACCACATCGGAGATCCGCGAGGACCCGCTGCTCGGCGACTTCGTCGCCATCGCCTCGCACCGGCAGGGCCGCACCTACCACCCCCCGGCCGACGAGTGCCCGCTCTGCCCCTCCGCCGGGGACCGGCTCAGCGAGATCCCCGACACCTCGTACGACGTGGTGGTCTTCGAGAACCGCTTCCCCTCGCTCGCCGGTGACTCCGGCCGCTGCGAGGTGGTCTGCTTCACCTCCGACCACGACGCGTCCTTCGCCGGTCTCACCGAGGAGCAGGCCCGGCTCGTCCTCGACGCCTGGACCGACCGCACCGCCGAGCTGTCCCACCTCGACGCCGTCGCGCAGGTCTTCTGCTTCGAGAACCGCGGCGCCGAGATCGGCGTCACCCTCGGCCACCCGCACGGCCAGATCTACGCCTATCCGGACATCACCCCGCGCACCGACCTGATGCTCCGCAACCTCGCCGCGCACCGCGAGCGCACCGGCCGCAACCTCTTCGACGACGTGCTCGCCCGCGAGTCCCGCTCCGACCGCGTCGTCCTGGAGGCCGAGCACTGGGTGGCGTACGTGCCCTACGCCGCGCACTGGCCGTACGAGGTGCATCTGCACCCGCGGCGCCGGGTGCCCGACCTGCTCGCCCTCGACGAGGCGGCGCGCACCGAGTTCGCACAGGTCTATCTGGAACTCTTGCGACGCTTCGACCGGATCTTCGGCCCCGGTGAACCACCCACGCCGTACATCGCCGCCTGGCACCAGGCGCCGTTCGCGGATCTGGGCGGGTACGGGGTGAGCCGCGACGCGTTCGCGCTCCACCTCGAGCTTTTCACCATTCGCCGCACTTCCGGCAAGCTGAAGTTCCTCGCGGGTTCCGAATCCGGCATGAACGTGTTCATCAACGACGTGCCGCCGGAGACCGCGGCCGAGCGACTGCGAGAGGTAGCGAGTAAATGAGCGGGAAGTACCTGGTCACCGGTGGCGCGGGCTATGTCGGCAGCGTCGTGGCAGCCCATCTCCTGGAGGCGGGCCACGAGGTCACGGTCCTCGACAACCTCTCCACGGGCTTCCGCGAAGGCGTGCCCGCGGGCGCCGAGTTCATCGAGGGCGACATCCGCGATGCCGCCAAGTGGCTGGACTCCTCCTACGACGCGGTGCTGCACTTCGCCGCGTACTCGCAGGTCGGCGAGTCCGTCGCCAAGCCCGAGAAGTACTGGGACAACAACGTCGGCGGCACCATGGCGCTGATCGCCGCGATGCGCGAAGCGGGCGTCCGCAAGCTGGTGTTCTCCTCCACGGCCGCCACGTACGGCGAGCCCACCGAGGTCCCGATCGTCGAGTCCGCGCCGACCGCGCCGACCAACCCGTACGGCGCCTCCAAGCTCGCCGTCGACCACATGATCAGCGGCGAGTGCGCCGCGCACGGCCTGGCCGCGGTCTCGCTGCGCTACTTCAACGTGGCCGGGGCGTACGGCGCGCAGGGTGAACGGCACGACCCCGAGTCGCACCTCATCCCGCTGGTCCTCCAGGTCGCCCAGGGTCGCCGCGAGGCCATCTCCGTCTACGGCGACGACTACCCGACGCCGGACGGCACCTGCGTACGCGACTACATCCATGTCGCCGACCTCGCCGAGGCCCACCTGCTCGCGCTCACCGCCGCGACCTCCGGCGAGCACCTGATCTGCAACCTCGGCAACGGCAACGGCTTCTCCGTGCGCGAGGTCGTCGAGACCGTCCGCGAGGTCACCGGTCACCCGATCCCCGAGGTCATGGCCCCGCGCCGGGCCGGCGACCCGGCCGTCCTGGTCGCCTCCGCCGACACCGCGCGCGCGAAGCTCGGCTGGAACCCGTCCCGCGCGGACCTCGCGGGCATCGTCGCCGACGCCTGGGCGTTCGCGCAGCGCGCTCCGGGGGCGGGCGAGTGACCACGGCCGAGGCCTTCGAGGCGCTCTACGGTCCCGCCCCCGAAGGGGTCTGGGCCGCCCCCGGACGCGTCAACCTGATCGGTGAACACACCGACTACAACGACGGGTTCGTGATGCCCTTCGCGCTGCCGCACACCGCGCGCGCCGCGGTCCGCCGCCGCGACGACGGCATCCTGCGCCTGCACTCGGCGGACATGCCGGGTAGGCCTGCCGAGTTCCGCCTCGACGAACTGGCCCCCGGCGCGGCCCCCTCCGCCTGGACCGACTACGTCGCGGGCGTCGCCTGGGCGCTGCGCGACGCCGGGCACCCGGTGGGCGGCGCCGACCTGCACATCGAGTCGACGGTGCCGACCGGCGCGGGCCTGTCCTCCTCGGCGGCCCTGGAGGTCGTCACCGCCCTCGCCCTGAACGACCTGTACGAACTCGGCCTGCAGCGCTGGCAGTTGGCCCGCCTCTGCCAGCGTGCCGAGAACGTGTACGTGGGGGCGCCCACCGGCATCATGGACCAGACCGCGTCGGCCTGCTGCACGGACGGCCACGCCCTGTTCCTCGACACCCGCGACCTCGCCCAGCGGCAGATCCCCCTCGACCTCGCCGCCCACGGCCTGCGACTCCTCGTCATCGACACCCAGGTCAAGCACGCCCACAGCGACGGCGAGTACGGCAAGCGCCGCGCGGGCTGCGAGGCGGGCGCGGCCGCTCTCGGCGTGACGGCACTGCGAGACATCACGTACGAGGAGCTGGGCGCCGAGCTGTACCGCCTCGACGACCCCGAGGTGCGCCGCCTGGTCCGGCACATCGTCACCGAGAACCGCCGGGTGGAGCGCGTCATCGACCTGCTCTCGGCCGGTGACGTACGCGCCGTCGGCCCGATCCTCACCGAGGGCCACGCCTCGCTGCGGGACGACTTCCGCATCTCCTGCCCGGAGTTGGACCTGGCGGTCGACACGGCGCTCGGCGCGGGGGCGC
>NZ_JAAAHS010000218.1 GCF_009908195.1 Streptomyces boluensis
GCCCAGCCCCAGCCGCCCCAGCCGGACGGCGGCAACCCGTACGCCCAGGCGCCGTCCGGGCCCGGTCCCGGTGCGCCGCCCCCGATGCCGCCGCAGGCCCCGCCGGGTCCGCCGGCCGGGCCGCCGCCCGCGACGCCGCAGCAGGGTTTCCCCGGACAGCCGCCCGCGCAGCCGCAGTTCCCGCAGCAGCAGCCGCCGATGCCGGGCATGCAGCAGCAGCTGCCGTACCCGGGAGCGGCCGCGGCCGGCGCGCGTGGCAGCGCGGCCGGAGCGTTCTTCCTCGGCCTGCTCGTCTCCGTCGTGGTCTCGCTCATCTACGCGGGCATCTTCTTCGGCACGTACAAGAACCTGACCGACATGACGACGGTCAACATCGTCTACATGGCGCACGCGGTGATCAACGGCGCGGCCGTGGGTGCCGTCGCCGGGCTCATCGGGCGGCGCAACAACGCCGCGCACGTCGCGGCCGCGATCGTCGCGGTGCTCGGCGCGTTCTTCGGCCAGGCCAACGCCGCGTTCTTCGTCCAGATGGACGTCATGGGCAGCGACGTCTACTACCTGCTGCAGGAGAAGCCGTTCTTCCCCGCCGAGATGTGGTGGGGCCGGGACGTCGAGTCCGGGATGCTCTCCCTGCTCGGCCTGCTCCTCGCGGTCCTCGCCGGCTGGGGCATCGCGAGGCTCGTCGGCTCCCGCCGCTGACCCCAGCGCTCCTGGCTCTCGCGGTACGAAAGGGCCCGCACCGGTTCAACGGTGCGGGCCCTTCGGCGTGTTCAGGTACGGGAGTTGAGCCGGCGCAGCGTGTCTCGTCGGCGGACAGGGCTCCGGGGGCAGGTAGGCCGGACACGCCGTCATCGCAGGCGGGGGTCAGGTCCGTACCGCGTCCTGGTCCATCCAGAGGATCTCGAAGTGGTGCCCGTCGGGGTCGAGGAACGAGCGGGCGTACATGAAGCCCAGGTCGTTGGGCTCGGCCGCCGGGGAACCGCCCACCGCGAGCGCCTTGCCGACGAGGTCGTCGACCTGCTCGCGGCTCTCGGCGCTCAGGCAGATCAGCGCCTCGGTGGAGCGCGCGGCGTCTGCGGCGGGCTGCACGGTGAAGCGGCTGAACTTCTCCTCGTGCAGGAGCATCAGGACGATGGTGTCGCTGACGGCGACGCAGACGGTGTCCTCGTCGCAGAACCGGGCGTCGAGCGCGTACCCGAGTTCCGTGAAGAACTTCTTCGCGATCCCGACGTCCTTCACGGCGAGAGTGATGAAGACCGTCTGTCGGTAGGGGCGAGCGGCCATGGTCCTGCTCCTCGGTGTCCGCGGGCATGCCGGACCGCCGTACGACGGACCGTACGAGAAGAAGACCGATCGGCGACCCGGAACTCATCGCCGATCGGGCAGTCTTTTCAGGGGAGTTGACCGAGGGTGGCGGAGCCGGTCAGTGACCGGTGAGGGGGGTGGCCGCGAGCGTGCCGATCAGCCAGGTGAGCGGGCCGAACACGACGAGCAGCGCCGCCGCCCGCAGCCCCGCCGCACCGCGCAGCAGCGAGGCCGGAGCCCCGAGCTTGACCAGGGTGGCGGTGGTGTCGGCGCGGGACTGGCGGGCCTCGACGGCGGCGGTGGCGAGGGTGAGCACCGCGCACCCGCCGACCAGGGCGCTGCCGAGCACCGTGAGCGGGCCGATCCGGGCCGCGCCCGTCGACAGGGCGAGGGCGGCGAGCGCGCCGGAGGACACCGCGCAGACCACGCCGAGGGGGCGGCCGATACGGCGGGCCTCCTCCTGCAGCGCGCGACCGGCGAGCAGCCGGGCGGCGCCGGGCCGGGCGGCCTGCAGCAACTTCCCGCACAGATACGTCAGTCCGGGCCCGGCCAGGGCGAGGCCGACCGCGGTGACGGCCCAGCCGCCGAGGATGGCCGCCGACGACGAGGCGAGCCGGCCGGGCAGCGGGAGCCCGCCGCCCGCGGCCGCGCCGCGGGCCGCGTAGGTCTCCACGGCGAGGCCCATCGCCATCAAGGCCACGCCCCAGGGCAGCCCGCCGGGCGTGGGCGCGGGCGGCGCCGGGTCCTCGGGGGCGGGCTGTTCGGCACCCGGCTTGAGGGTCCGGGGGCGCAGTGTGAGGGCGCCCGCGAGGGTCGCGGCGGTGGGTACGACGAGGAGCAGCGTGCACACCCCGGCGACCGGCAACGGCTGGCCCGAGCCCAGGAGTTGGGCGGCGGCGCCGTCCAGGGGGAGGCCGCTGATGTCGCCGCGCAGATGCAGGAAGAACAGCAGGGCGAGCATGGAGCCGAGGGTGCAGGACACCGCGGTGGAGATGGCGGAGAGCAGCATCATCCGGCCGGGCCCGAGGCCGACCGCGGACAGCGCGGCGCGCGGCCGGGTCGCGGGGTCGGTACGGGCGACGGCGACGGCGAAGTGCACGGTCGCGGCGATCGGCAGGACGCACCAGGCGAGCCGCAGCACGGCGGGGCCGGCGGCCTGCGGGTGGCCGAGTGCGTACCCCAGGGCGCAGAGCAGCAGGAAGCCGGTGCCGGCGGAGGCGGCGGCGACGGCGAGCCGGCGGAGCAGGACGAGGGGGTGAGTGCCGCGGGCTAGACGGAGAGCGAGCACGCCGCCCCTTCCGGCTCGGCGTCCGCGGGCAGCGGCACGGTGTGGACGCGGCGGCCGTCCAGGAGCGAGACGGTGCGGTCGGCGAGGGCCGCGACGTCGGCGTCATGGGTGGCGAGGACGACGGTGATGCCGTGCGAGCGGGCCGCCGTGGTGAGGGTGCGCAGCACATGGGCGCGGTCGGCGCGGTGCAGCGGGGCGGTGGGTTCGTCGGCGAAAAGCACGGTGGGTCCGGCGACCAACGCCCGTGCGATGGCGACGCGTTGGCGCTCCGCGTGGGTGAGGGCGTACGGGCGTTTGCGGGCGCAGGCGCCGATGTCGAGCCGGTCGAGCCACTCCAGGGCGACCTTGCGGGCGGCCCGGTTGCCCGCGCCGTGCAGCATCAGCGGCAGGGCGGTGTTCTCCCAGGCGGTGAGTTCGGGGACGAGCCGCGGCTGCGGGTCGATCCAGCCGAACTTGTCGCGGCGCAGCCGTTCCCGCACGAGCGGGCCCATGGTGTGTACGGGCGTGGAGTTGAACCACACCTCGCCCTGCTGCGGGACGAGCTGGCCGGAGAGGCACTGCAGCAGGGTCGTCTTGCCGCTGCCGCGCGGGCCGCCGACGGCGAGGATCTCGCGCTCGCGGACCCCGACGGAGACCCCGGTGAGGGCGGGCGTGCCGCCGCGCGAGAAGTGCAGCGTGCGTGCCCACAGCACGTCGTTGTCCGGTGGGGCCACCATGGCGATACACCTCGGTTCGGTTACGAAGGGCGCACGTTGATCAGTGCGGTGCCGTCCCCCGTACGGGGGAACGAGACACAGGGCCGATCGGTCACAGGAACCGTAGGGACATATCAGGACAGTACGGACAGCACACGGCCCGGGGGCACCCGTTCTCACTCGAACGGGGCACCCGGGCCGTGGTGGTGCTGAAGGCCCGCGGGGGGCCTGTGGGCCTTACAGCTTGGTCCACGCCTCGGTGAGGACCGAGCGCAGGATGCCCTCGATCTCGTCGAAGGTCGACTGGTCGGAGATCAGCGGCGGGGCCAGCTGGACGACCGGGTCACCACGGTCGTCGGCGCGGCAGTACAGGCCGTTGTCGTACAGCGCCTTGGAGAGGAAGCCGTACAGGACGCGCTCCGTCTCCTCGTCGTTGAACGTCTCCTTGGTGGCCTTGTCCTTCACGAGCTCGATGCCGTAGAAGAAGCCGTTGCCGCGGACGTCGCCCACGATCGGCAGGTCCAGGAGCTTGCGGAGCGTCTGGTAGAACGCGTCCTCGTTGTCCAGGACGTGCTGGTTGAGCTTCTCCTTCTCGAAGATGTCGAGGTTGGCGAGGCCCACGGCCGCGGAGACCGGGTGGCCACCGAAGGTGTAGCCGTGCAGGAAGGTGTTGTCACCCTTGTAGAAGGGCTCGGCGACCTTGTCCGAGACGATGCAGGCACCGATCGGGGAGTAGCCCGAGGTCATGCCCTTGGCGCAGGTGATCATGTCCGGCACGTAGCCGAACTTGTCACAGGCGAACATCGTGCCGAGGCGGCCGAAGGCGCAGATGACCTCGTCCGAGACGAGCAGCACGTCGTACTTGTCGCAGATCTCGCGGACCCGCTGGAAGTACCCGGGCGGCGGCGGGAAGCAGCCGCCGGCGTTCTGCACCGGCTCGAGGAAGACGGCCGCGACGGTCTCGGGGCCCTCGAAGAGGATCTCCTGCTCGATCTGGTCGGCGGCCCAGCGGCCGAAGGCCTCGGGGTCGTCGCCGTGGATCGGGGCGCGGTAGATGTTGGTGTTCGGCACCTTGTGCGCGCCCGGGACGAGCGGCTCGAAGGGGGCCTTCAGGGCCGGCAGACCGGTGATGGACAGGGCGCCCTGCGGGGTGCCGTGGTAGGCGACCGCACGCGAGATGACCTTGTACTTCGTGTGGTTGCCGGTGAGCTTGTGGTACTGCTTCGCCAGCTTCCACGCGGTCTCGACGGCCTCGCCGCCACCGGTGGTGAAGAAGACCTTGTTGAGGTCGCCCGGCGCGTGGTTCGCGAGGCGCTCGGCCAGCTCTACGGCCTTCGGGTGGGCGTAGCTCCACACCGGGAAGAAGGCCAGCTCCTGCGCCTGCTTGTACGCGGTCTCGGCGAGTTCGTGACGGCCGTGGCCGGCGTTGACGACGAACAGGCCGGAGAGGCCGTCAAGGTACTTCTTGCCCTTGTCGTCGAAGATGTAGGTGCCCTCGCCACGCACGATGGTGGGAACGGCGGCGTTCTCGTACGACGACATGCGGGTGAAGTGCATCCACAGGTGGTCGTAGGCGGTCTGGCTGAGGTCCTTGCTCACGGCTATCGGGTTCCCCACATATAGGTCTGCTTCTTGAGCTTGAGGTAGACGAAGCTCTCGGTGGAGCGCACGCCGGGGAGGGTCCGGATGCGTTTCTGGATCACGTCGAGCAGCTGTTCGTCGTCCTCACAGACCACCTCGACCATCAGGTCGAAGGAGCCGGCGGTGATCACGATGTACTCGACTTCTGGCATGGCCGTCAGCGCTTCCGCCACCGGGTCCGTATCGCCCTCGACGTTGATGCCGACCATCGCCTGGCGCCGGAAGCCCACGGTGAGTGGGTCCGTCACGGCGACGATCTGCATCACGCCCTGGTCGAGCAGCTTCTGGACGCGCTGGCGCACGGCCGCTTCGGACAGGCCGACGGCCTTGCCGATGGCGGCGTACGGACGGCGTCCGTCCTCCTGCAACTGCTCGATGATGGCGAGGGAGACGGCGTCCACGGAGGGAGAGCCGTTCCCGGTCCTGGGGGAGTCTGCGCTTCGACTGGCCACGCCTTCACTGTGCATGAGAGTCGGCAGTCTGGCAAGTGGAAACCGATGAAATTCGTTGTTTGGTGAGTCTCAGCCCACTGATTTCGTAGTTGTAGGGCCCTGGGTATGTCGAAAGCGTGAGGTCGGCGGTTAGGGTGGGACTCGGGTGTCTCACCCCCCGGACTCGGGCATTCAGCACCACATCCAGCCCGACCTGCAGCACCGGATCCAGCACCACATGCAGCACCACATGCAGCAACCCACATCCAGCACCGCTCAAGACCAACCCTCTGGTTAGGAGGCCGCAGTGACCACCGAGCTGCGTCGTCTGCGCAATTACATCGACGGAGAGTTCCGGGACGCCGCGGACGGGCGGACCACCGAGGTGGTCAACCCGGCTACCGGCGATGTGTACGCCACCGCGCCACTGTCCGCCCAGGCCGACGTGGACGCCGCCATGGCCGCCGCCGAGAAGGCCTTCCCGGCCTGGCGCGACCTCGTACCGGCCGAGCGTCAGAAGGCCCTGCTCAAGATCGCCGACGCGTTCGAGGAGCGCGCCGAGGACCTGATCGCCGCCGAGTCGGAGAACTGCGGCAAGCCCCTCGGGCTGACCCGCAGCGAAGAACTCCCCGCGATGGTCGACCAGATCCGGTTCTTCGCGGGCGCCGCCCGGATGCTGGAGGGCCGCTCCGCCGGCGAGTACATGGAGGGGCTGACCTCCATCATCCGGCGCGAGCCGATCGGCGTCTGCGCGCAGGTCGCGCCGTGGAACTACCCGATGATGATGGCCGTCTGGAAGTTCGCCCCGGCGCTCGCCGCGGGCAACACCGTCGTCCTCAAGCCCTCGGACACGACCCCCGCGTCGACCGTCCTGATGGCCGAGATCATCGGCTCGATCGTGCCGAAGGGCGTCTTCAACGTCGTCACCGGCGACCGCGACACCGGCCGTGCGATGGTCGAGCACCCGACCCCCGCCATGGCCTCCATCACCGGCTCCGTGCGGGCCGGCATGCAGGTCGCCGAGTCCGCCGCCAAGGACCTCAAGCGGGTCCACCTGGAGCTCGGCGGCAAGGCCCCGGTCGTCGTCTTCGAGGACACCGACATCGCCAAGGCCGTCGAGGAGATCTCGGTGGCGGGCTACTTCAACGCGGGCCAGGACTGTACGGCCGCGACCCGCGTCCTCGTCCACGAGTCCATCCACGACGAGTTCGTGACCGCCCTCGCCAAGGCCGCCGCCGACATCAAGACCGGCATGCCCGACGACGAGGACGTGCTCTACGGCCCGCTGAACAACCCCAACCAGCTGGCCCAGGTCGAGGGCTTCATCGAGCGTCTGCCCGCGCACGCGCGCGTCGAGGCGGGCGGCCAGCGGGTCGGCGACAAGGGCTACTTCTACGCGCCGACCGTCGTCTCCGGCCTCAAGCAGGACGACGAGATCATCCAGAACGAGGTCTTCGGCCCCGTCATCACCGTCCAGTCCTTCACGGACGAGGAGCAGGCCGTCGAGTACGCGAACGGCGTGAAGTTCGCCCTCGCGTCCTCGGTGTGGACCAAGGACCACGCGCGCGCGATGCGGATGTCCAAGGTCCTCGACTTCGGCTGCGTCTGGATCAACACGCACATCCCGCTGGTCGCGGAGATGCCGCACGGCGGCTTCAAGCAGTCCGGGTACGGCAAGGACCTTTCCGCGTACGGGTTCGAGGACTACACGCGGATCAAGCACGTGATGACGTCTTTGGGCTGAGGTCTTGCGTCGGCGTTCAGGTTGCTCTTGACCTGAGTGCTGTCGATCGCCCTGCGGGCTCGTCCTCAAACGCCGGACGGGCTGGATTGTCGGCCTTCGGCCTCGTCCTCAAGCGCCGGACGGGCTGATATTGCCGGGCGGGGCTTGTCGTTCAGGTGCAGCACGGCTCATAAACGCGGCGGGTAGTGGACATGGTGTCCATTGCCCGCCGCGTTTGTGTCAAGTGACCCTGTCCCCATGGCCGTTCACTCACGTCGCACGTTGCTCAAAGGGCTCGGTGGTACCGCCGCCCTCGTCGGACTCGCGGGGTGCGGGGTGCCGTCCGCGCGGATCGGGCCCGGGGAGCGGGCCGCGCCCGACCGGTCCGCTCGCGAGCGGGCGCTGACCTTCGCCAACTGGCCGCTCTACATCGACACCGACGACGAGAACGCCTCGCGTCGGCCCACCCTCGACGCCTTCGGGGAACGCACCGGGATCTCCGTGACGTACACCGAGGAGATCAACGACAACGACGAGTTCTTCGGGAAGATCAGCCCCTCCCTGATGAACCACCAGGAGACCGGCCGCGACCTCGTCGTGATCAGTGACTGGATGTGCGCCCGGTTCGTACGGCTCGGCTGGGTGCAGGAGATGGACCGCAGCCGGCAGCCGAACGTGACGAAGTACCTCGACCCGCTGCTTCGCAGCCCGCACTTCGACCGCGGCCGCCGCTTCACCGTGCCCTGGCAGTCGGGCATCACCGGCATCGCGTACAACCGCAAGCAACTCGGCCGGGAGATACGGCAGGTCAGCGATCTGTGGGCGGACGACCTGAAGGGGCGGGTCACCCTGCTGTCCGGGCTCGACGAGGCGTTCGCGCTGCTCATGCAGGGCGACGGCGTCGACATCACCCGCTGGACCGGCGACGACTTCCACCGGGTGTGCGACCGGGTGGAGAAGTACGTACGCAACCGGCACATCCGGCGCTTCACCGGCAACGACTACATCAAGGACCTGGAGAGCGGTGACGTGCTCGCCTGCCAGGCCTACTCGGGCGATGTCATCCAACTCCAGGCGGACAAGCCCGAGATCGAGTTCGTCGTGCCCGAGGAGGGCGCCGAGCTGTGGTCCGAGTCCCTGATGGTCCCCAACCTCGCCCGGCACAAGGCCAACGCCGAGAAGCTGATCGACCACTACTACGACCCCGAGGTTGCCGCCGAGCTCGCCGCCTGGGTCAACTACGTGTGCCCGGTGCCGGCCGCGCGGGACGTGCTCGCCTCCGCCAAGGACAAGGAGACCGCCGCGCTCGCCGAGGACCCGCTGATCTTCCCGGACGACGCGATGCGCGCCCGGCTCGCCATCGCCCGGGACATCACCTCGAAGGAACGCCCCGAGCTGGCGAAGCGGTGGAACGGGGTGGCGGGGTTGTGAGGCCGCCCCGGCGGTGGCCCCGGCGTGCGCGACCGCACGGATTCGCTCGGGGCGCTCAGCGGTTGAACGCCGGGAACGCGAAGCGTTGGCCCAGGCTCAGGCCGCTGCCCTTCGCGTCGGTCGCCATGACCGAGTAGACGACCGTGCGGGACAGGTCGCGGGTCGCGGCGATCACCGTGTGGTAGCCGGGGCGCGCGCCCGTCTTGCCCCAGACGGCCTTGCCGTTGATCTCGAACCGTTCGAGCCCGGCGCTTTTCGTCGCGCCCGGCACGTCCGGCACCGTGAACATCTCCGCGAGCTGCGGCTCGGGCACCAACTCGCCGCGGAACAGGGCGAAGAGGAGCCGCTCCATGTCGGCCGTCGTCGAGATCATGTCGCCGGCCGCCTTGCGGTCCGACATGTTCCACTCGGTCACGTCGACGAGCTTGCCGTCCATGTCCTCGTAGCCGCGGTTGTGCGGGCCCTTGATGCGCGGGTCCGCGCCCTCGGGGAAGGAGGTGTGCCGCATGCCGGCCGGCTTGAACACCCTTGTCTCCGCCTGGTGTTCATAGGTGTCGCCGGTGACCTTCTCGATCAGCATGGCGAGGACCAGGTAGTGGATGTTGCCGTAGTGCTGCTCCGCGCCCGGCGCGTGCCGCGGGCCCTTGGCCACCCCGGTCGCGACGACCTCCTCGGGCGGCAGCGTCTCGAAGCGGTGCGGGAACTCCTCGTCGACGGTGTCGCCCAGCGTCCGGCCGCCCTGCAGCCCGCTCGTGTAGTTGAGCAACTGCCGTACGGTGACCGGCTCGAAGGCCTTTCCGAGCAGGCCCGGCAGGTACGTCTGCACGGTGCCGTCGAGGTCGAGCCGCCCCTCGGCGACCAGTTGGAGCACCACCGCGGCCGTCACCACCTTCGTGGTGGAACCGGCCCGGAACCGGGCGTTCTCCAGCACCTTCCGGCCCGACCTCAGGTCCCGCACCCCGGCGCTGCCGTGCCAACTCCCCTTGCCGCCCACGCGGATCTCCGCCCCGGTGGCGAACCCGTCGGGGAGTCCCCGTAGGGCTTCCTCCAGGGCCGCCACGTCGGGGCCTTCGGTACGGGCTTCGGTGCGGGCTTCGGTGCGGGATTCCGTACGGGATTCGGTATGGGCTTCCGTGTGCGTGGCCGTCGGGGGCGTGGCCGCCAGGGCCGGGGTGGCCAGTGGGCCCGCGGTGAAGGCGAGGACCAGGGAGGCGGCGAGGGCGGTGCGGGCACGGCGGTTCATGCGGGCTCCAGGTCTTCAGGCGTCGTGGTGCGGTACGCCTCACATCCTGCTGAGCCCGCCTGGCCGGGGGATCACCGTCAGGGAGGGGCCCGACCCTGGTGCGCCCCTGGTGTGTCCCCGGGTCAACTGCCCGGTACGGCAAGGGTGTTGTCGGGGGCGCCCCTTAGGGGGTCAGGGGGGCCAGGCCGGCCAGGGTCTCCACCCGGTTGGTGGTGATCGCGTCGACGCCGAGCCCGAGCAGTGCGCGCATCGAGCGCTTGGTGTCCGGGGTCCAGGCCGCGACGAGCAGCCCGTCCCCGTGGACGCGGGCCACCAGGTCCCGGTTCAGCAGCCCGAAGCGGTAGTTGAGCCAGCGCGGCCGCACCGCTTCGAGCAGCGCCGGCCGGGGCGGCGCGGAGGTGCTCCAGGTCAGCGCGATCTCGGCCGCCGGATCCGCCTCCCGTACCCGCAGCATCGCCGACGCGCCCGCGCAGTAGTACACGTGCTCCGCCGCACCGCAGTCGTGGACCGCGCCGACCACGGTGCGTACCGTCTCCGGGCCCGCGTCCGGCAGGTCGATCAGGACACGCCGGCCGGCCGCCGCCGCCAGCGCCTGCGCGAGGGTGGGCACCCCGCCGCCGGTGAGCCCGCGCAGCTCCGTCGCGGAGAGCCGGGCGAGCGGACGGTCGTGTCCCCAGAGCCGTTTCAGCGTCTCGTCGTGCAGCAGCACGGGCACGCCGTCACGCGTCAGCCGTACGTCGATCTCCACGGCGTCCGCGCCCGCGGCGTACGCGGAACGCAGCGACGGCAGGGTGTTCTCCCGGGCCCGGTACGGGTCGCCCCGGTGGCCCACGACGGTGAGGGTCTGCATGCGCCCATTGTCACCAGGCGTGATCACCGGGGCGAGCAGAGGCTCAGGGGGCGAGCCAGTTCGCGGTGTACGTGTCGATCTCGGCGGCCAGCTTCGCCTTGCCGGTCTCGTCGAGGAACGAGGCGGTCACGGCGTTCTTCGCGAGCTCCGCGAGGCCCCGCTCGTCCAGGTCGAGGAGGCGGGCGGCGACGCCGTACTCGCTGTTCAGGTCGGTGCCGAACATCGGCGGGTCGTCGGAGTTGACCGTCACCAGGACCCCGGCGGCGACCATCTCCTTGATGGGGTGCTGGTCCAGGTCGAGCACCGCGCGGGTCGCGATGTTCGACGTGGGGCAGACCTCCAACGGGATGCGCTGCTCGGCCAGGTGGCGCAGGAGCGCCGGGTCCTGCGCGGAGCTCGTGCCGTGCCCGATGCGCTCGGCGCGCAGCTCGGTCAGGGCGTCCCAGACGGTCTGCGGGCCCGTGGTCTCGCCCGCGTGCGGCACGCTGCGCAGGCCCGCGGCGATGGCGCGGTCGAAGTGCGGCTTGAACTGCGGGCGCGGTACGCCGACCTCGGGGCCGCCGAGCCCGAACGACACCAGGCCCTCGGGGCGCAGCCGGTCGTCGGTGGCGAGCCTGACGGTCTCCTCGGCGGCTTCGAGCCCGGCCTCGCCGGGGATGTCGAAGCACCAGCGCAGTACGGTCCCGAACTCGGTCTCGGCGGCCTTGCGGGCGTCCTCGATCGCGTCCATGAAGGCCCGCGCGTCGATGCCGCGACGGGTCGAGCTGTACGGGGTGACGGTCAGCTCCGCGTACCGGATCTGCTGGCGGGCCATGTCGCGGGCCACCTCGTAGGTGAGCAGCCGGACGTCCTCCGGGGTGCGGATCAGGTCGACCACCGAGAGGTAGACCTCGATGAAGTGCCCGAAGTCCGTGAACGTGAAGTAGTCCGCGAGCGCCTCCGGATCGGTGGGCACCTTGGAGTCGGGGTGCCGGGCGGCGAGCGCGGCGACGATGCGCGGGGAGGCGGAACCCACGTGGTGGACGTGCAGTTCTGCCTTGGGCAGACCGGCGATGAAGGCAGGCAGATCGGACAAGGTCCCTCCCCGGGAACGGCGCCCACAGGGGGCGCGGGTGATCGGCTGATCGGTGGATCGGGGATCATCGTAGGAGGCCGCCCGCCCGGCGGGTCGTGGGCCTTAGCATGACCGAACGTACGAATGAGGGGATCGCCCATGTCCGACGACGCACGGCAGACGCCGGGCGAGCCCGCATCGCGCGACCCCTGGGCGGCGCCGGAGGACCGGGCGCCGCAGCCTTCCCCGGCCCCCGAGGCCCCCGAGGTGTCGCTCAGCAAGCCGGATCCTTCGGTTCCGTCATCCGACGCCGAGCGTGAGGGCGAGCGTGACCCGTGGGCACCGCCCGCGGACCCGGCGCCTGGCTCCGCACCGGGTTCCGCGCCTGGCTCCGTGCCGGGGTACGGCCACCCGACGCCTCCGCCGGTCCAGGGCGGTCCGACTCCCGCGCCCGCTCCCGGTGACGCCGTGCCTCCGCCGCCGGTCGCGCCCGAGGGTCCGGGCCAGGCCGCACCGTCGCCGTACGGAGCGGTCGCGCCGGGGCACCCCGGTTACCCGGGCTATCCGGGGTATCCGACCGGCACTTCCGGCGCGCCCGGTACGTCCTATCCGGGCGGCGCCGGGTACGGCTGGTCGCAGATGCCGATGCAGCCGGCGAACGGCATGGGCGTGACCTCGCTCGTGCTCGGCATCATCTCCGCCGCGATCTTCTGCCTCTGGCCGATCGCGATCATCGTGGGCATCCTCGCGATCATCTTCGGCGCCATCGGCCGCGCCAAGGCGAAGCGCGGCGAGGCCACCAACCCCGGTCAGGCGCTCGCGGGCCTGATCTGCGGCATCGTGGGCACGGTCCTCGGCCTCGCGCTGCTGATCGTGGTGATCGCCACGGCCGGCAGCTCCTCGGGCTCGGGGCAGGATGTGTACGAGGGCATGTCGGTGTCGCAGGGGCCTGTGCAGGCGTCTGTGCAGGGGCACTCGGGGTGACGGGCTGAACGGTTGACGGAGCGGGACTCGGTCCCAGGGCCGGCGGGCGGCACAGTGCCCTCGCCGGCCCTCCGTTGTTTCTGCGGTGCTCCAACTCCCGCCGCCGGAGCGCCCGTTGCCGCACCCCGACGCCGTCCGGCCTCGCCCCCGAAAT
>NZ_JAAAHS010000219.1 GCF_009908195.1 Streptomyces boluensis
CCCGTACGCACCGCCCCACCCACACTCGGCCAGCACAGCCGCGCCGTACTCGCCGAACTCGGCTACGACGACGCGCAGATCGACAGCCTCCTGAACCCTTCCGATTGACTCCGACCGACGACCGACTCCGCCTGACGCCCCGCCGAACCCTCACCCTCAAGGAGCCCGCCCGCATGCCGTTCCCCACCCTCGACGCGAACGACCCGCTGAACCTCGAAGCCCTCCTCACCGACGAGGAACGCGCCGTGCGCGACACGGTCCGCCAGTTCCTCGACGACAAGGTCGAACCGCACATCGCCGACTGGTTCGAGGCCGGTGAACTCCCGGACCTGCCCGAACTCGCCCGCGAATTCGGCAAGTTGGGGCTGCTCGGCATGCATCTGGACGGCTACGGCTGTGCCGGAATGTCGGCCCGCGCGTACGGCATCGCCTGCCGTGAACTGGAAGCGACCGACTCCGGCCTGCGCTCCTTCGTCTCCGTTCAGGGCTCCCTCGCCATGTTCGCCATCCACCGCTTCGGCTCCGAGGAGCAGAAGCAGGAGTGGCTGCCGAGGATGGCGGAGGGCTCCGCGATCGGCTGCTTCGGCCTGACCGAACCCGACCACGGCTCCGACCCGTCATCCATGACGACCAGGGCCCGCCGCGACGGTGGGGGTGACTGGATCCTCGACGGCCGCAAGATGTGGATCACCAACGGTTCGGTCGCGGCCGTCGCGGTCGTCTGGGCGCAGACCGAGGACGGTGTACGAGGCTTCGTCGTCCCCACCGACACCCCTGGCTTCTCGGCGCCGCTCATCAAGCACAAGATGTCGCTGCGCGCCTCGGTGACGAGCGAGCTGGTCCTCGACGGCGTACGCCTCCCCGCCTCCGCGCAACTCCCGGAAGCGCGCGGTGTGGGCGTCCCGCTGACCTGCCTGAACGAGGCCCGCTACGGCATCGTCTGGGGCGTCACCGGCGCGGCCCGCTCGGCGTGGCGGACGGCCCGCGAATACGCCCTGCAGCGCGAGCAGTTCGGCAAGCCCATCGCGGCGTTCCAGCTGACCCAGCAGAAGCTGGTCGACATGGCGGTGGAGCTCCACAAGGCCACGCTCACCGCCCTCCACCTGTCGGCCCTCAAGGACTCACCGGCAGGCGTCCACCCCGCACAGATCAGCTTCGGCAAGCTGAACAACGTCCGGGAAGCCATCGACATCTGCCGCACGGCCCGCACGATCCTCGGCGCGAACGGCATCTCCCTCGAGTACCCGGTCATCCGGCACGCCAACAACCTCGAATCCGTCCTGACGTACGAAGGCACCACCGAGATGCACACCCTCGCCCTCGGCCACGCCCTCACGGGCCACGCGGCTTTCCGCTGACCCGGCAAACGGGGTAACCACCGCGGGGCCACACCGATCCCCGCCGGTCACGCCCTCCTCGCTCCCTAACCTGTCGTCCGGCGCGGCCTTCGCGCCGGACGACAGGCACAGCAGGAGGCCCAGTGAAATTCCCGACGTTGCCGCGCGCGGCATGGCTCAGCGCGGCGACCGCACTGCTGACCCTGTACGCCACCGCCCCGGCAGGAGCGGCCGACGGGTGGCAGCGAGTCGGCACGGACACCCGCAGCGGGGTCAGCGGTATCGCCTACGAGAGCCGTACCGGAAGCGGCGCAGGCATCGACGCGCTCGTCGTCCACGACAACAAGAAGTCCGGACTGCCTCACCTGTCCCGGCTCACTCACAGTGCGGGCTCCGCCGACGTCGCCCCGCTGACCTGGGACGGACCGGAACCCGTCGACCTGGAAGCCGTTGAAGCGGTCCCCGGGAAGCCGGGGGAGTACATGGCGCTCGCCGGCCGCGGCATCGCGTACCACCTGAAGGTCGCCGGTTCCACGGCCACGGTCGTCGACTACACGCCACTGCCCGCGATCGGCGAAGGCGACGACTTCGAGAGCTTCGCGCTCGTGCACCGCGACGGACAACTCGCCGCCCTGTGGGCGGACCGGGGAGCGGGCACCGGCCGGGCCGCCACGCTTTACGCCGCGCCGCTCTCGTTCGCGCCGTGGGGCGAGGCGAAGTTCGGCACCGTGACCCGCCAGACCTACCGGGCGCCGTACCCGACCGACACCGGCACCCGCCATATCTCCGACATCTCGGTGACCGACTCCGGCCGGATCCTCGTGAGCTCGGCGTCGGACGCCGGTGACGACGGCCCCTTCAACTCCGCGGTGAGCGCGGCCGGTTGGGCGACCGCGTCGGCCGAGGGCGGCGTACGGGTCGTGCTCTCGCCGCGTCCCACCGTCCTCGGGAGGTTCCCGCACTACAAGATCGAGGCCGTGGAGTGCCTGCCCGGCACCGCCGACGCCCTCCTTGGAACCGACGACGAGAACGTCGGCGGATACGTACGGACCTTGCCCTTCTGCGGAATCTGAACCGAGGGCAGGGCGCGGGCGTTCGTCGCCTTCGGGTGATCGCGCCCGGTGAACGACTGAAGGTACGAGACAGTACGACTACGGCGGGTAGGCCACACTGCATGCGCGAGAAGTCTTCCAATGGAGCGGGCTCAGGCTCCGAGGACCCTGCGGCCGGCCGGTCGGTGTGGCGGCGGATCTACCACGCGGTGACGGGCTCCGTCGCGGCCCGTGGCTGGCGGCGGGGCAGCGACCTGGAGCTGATGCACCGATCGATGGGACTCGCGGCGCTCGGCTTCCTCACGCTGGTGCCGCTGCTCATCGTGGTGGCGGCCGTCGACCCGGCCCAGGGCCAGGGCTTCGCCGAGTGGCTGGGGCGCGGCCTGGGCGTGTCGACCGGCGCCCAGCAGGAGGTCGAGGAGCTGTTCGCGCCGCCCCGGAAGGCATTGGAGGCCACCACCGCGTACGGCCTCGCGGCGCTCGCCGTCTTCGGCCTCACCTTCGGGTCGGCCCTGCAGACCGGCTACGAGAAGGTGTGGGAGCTGCGCCCGGCCCGCTGGCACACCATGTGGCGGCACGCGGTGTGGCTCGCCGCGCTGATCGGCTACCTCTTCGCGTCCGCCCAGATCACGGAGGCCCGCGCGGGCGCGGGTCCGGCGTTCGGCACCTCGCTGTGGCACTTCGTCAGCGCGGTGCTGACCGCCGTGCTGTTCTTCTGGTGGTCGCAGCGGCTGCTCCTCGGGGGCCGGGTCGGCTGGCGTGCCCTGCTGCCCGGCGCGGTGGCGACGGTGCTCGGACTCATCGGCCTACGCGTCTTCTCCCACCTGGTGTTCTCGCCGCTGATCGCGTCCAACGCGGTCGCGTACGGGCCGTACGGCACGGTGCTCGTCGTCCAGTCCTGGCTGGTGGGCGTCTCGGTCGTGGCCTTCGGCGGGGCGGTCGTGGGGCGGCTGCTGCACGAGGAGTACCCGCGCTACGCGCACCTGCTGCCGCACCGCCGCAAGTGACCGAGCGGGCCCGGCGGCGGTGCCGGTGCGGCCGCTCAGCGCGGGGAGCGGGCTGACCAGGCCGAGGACGGCGAGCCCCGCGCCGAGCCACCGGGGCGAGCGCACAACCTGACCGATGAGAACATCGGACGGAAACACGGGTGGGGGACATGACCGGGTACGGGGAAGAGTCCGTCGTGCGCGCACTGGCGCGCGGCGGGTTCGAGGAGCAGGAGCGGGTCCTGCGGGAGCGGGCCGCGGAAGTGGCCGACGAGATGGCCGACGGGTTCACGCGCCGGCACCCGGACATGGCGGCCAGGTCCGGGTTCGCGCGCTGGCAGCTCGCAGCCTTCGCGGCGAGCGCGGCCGGCGCGCTCGTCGTGCTGATCGCCGCACCCCTGGTGCTCCTGGCGGTCCTGGCCGCGCTCGTGGCGGTCTACAGCCTGGTCAACGCCCTGTTCGTACTGGCAGGACTGCTGCCCGGAGAGCACTGCGGCGACACCGACGACCCGCCCCTGCCGGACGCCGAACTCCCGCCGTACACCGTGCTGGTGCCCGCCTACCAGGAGTCCGAGGTGATCGGCGGCCTGGTCCGGCACCTGGCCCGCCTCGACTACCCCGCGCACCTCCTCGACGTGCAGATCCTCGTGGAGCGCCACGACCCGGACACCGCTCGGGCGGTACGGGCCGCGGACCCGCCCCCGTACATCCGGATCGTCGAACTCCCGCCCGGCCCACCGCAGACCAAGCCCCGGTCGGTGAACCTCGGGCTGCTCCTTGCCCGCGGTGAACTCGTCGTCATCTTCGACGCCGAGGACCGGCCCGACCTCGACCAACTGCGCCGCGTCGCCGCCCGCTTCGCCGCACGGGACGCCCAACTAGCCTGCGTACAGGCCCAGTTGCTGTTCCAGAACGCCGCCACCAACTGGCTGACCCGGCAGTTCGCCCTCGAATACGCGATGCGGTTCACGCTCGCCCTGCCCGGACTTGCCCGGCTGCGGCTGCCGATTCCGCTCGGCGGCACCAGCAACCACTTCCGCACCCACGTTCTGCGCACCCTCGGCGGCTGGGACGCCTGGAACGTCACCGAGGACGCCGACCTCGGGATGCGCTGCGCGGCGATGGGATACCGCACCGAGACGATCAAGGCCGTCACCTGGGAGGAAGCCGTCGACAGCGTCGGCCCGTTCATCCGGCAGCGCACCCGGTGGTTCAAGGGCTTCCTGATGACGACGATGGTGCACACCCGCCGCCCCGTGACGACCGCGCGCCGCTTCCGGGCCTCCGGGATCCTCGTACTCCTCGGGGTGGTGGCGAGCGCGCCCGTGACCGCGATGATCCAGCCGGTGGCCGTCGCACTCACCGTCATCGGGCTGTGCGGTGCGGCCTGGTCGCCCGTGGGTGGTGCGGTGGCGGTGCCCGCGCTGATCGCTCAGGGCGTCTCGGTCGTGGTGTGGGTCGGGGCCATGTACGCGGCGGCCAGGCGGGTCGGTGCCGAGCGGCCGTGGCACGCCCTGTTCACCCCGCTCTACTCGGTGCTGTGGTGGGTGGCGGCCTGGCGTGCCGCGTTCCAACTGGTGTCCTCCCCGTTCACCTGGGAGAAGACCCCGCACAAGCCGACCGAGGGGCAGGGTTCCGAGGGGCGGCCGGTCGGCGTCCGGTGACTGTCGACCGACCGTCGACGGGAATCAACGTCCCGTGGCCGTCGAGACCGCTCAGCGTCCCGTAGCCGTCAACGCCGAGCGCTCCACGCCCAGTTCGCGTGCGAGCGCCTCGTCGGTCCAGCGCAGCATCGTGCTGCGGGGGAGCGAGCCCGCGTACGCCGTCATCTGTACCGCCAGGCCGTCGAGCAGGGCGGTGAGGCGCCAGGCCGTCGACTTCGGGTCCTCGCACCGGAATTCGCCGGCCGCCACACCTTCCGCGATCACCTCGGCGAGGGCGGCCTTCCACTCCTGGTCGAGGTCGGCGGCCACGGCACGCAGCGCCGGGTCGCGCAGCGACGCCGCCCAGCCCTCGATCCACACCTTCCAGCCCTTGGCCTGCCCCGTCGGCGCGTACCAGCGCACAGCCGCGCGCAGTCGGCGCAGTGCGCTGGTACGGCGGCCGAGGAGTCTGCGCAGGTGGGCCAGGTCGCCCTCGGCGGCGTAGGCGTAGGCGGCCGCGACGAGCTTCTCCTTCGTCGCGAAGTGGTACAGCACCAGCGCGTTGCTCACGGACAGGGCCGACGCCACATCCGCGATCCGTACCGCGCTCACGCCCCGGGTGTCGATCTGCTCGACCGCCGCCCGCAGGATCTCCTCGCGCCGCTGCTCCACACTCAACCGGACTCGTGCCACGCGGCAACCCTACACATCGCCCGCCCCGCAGGGACCTGTGCCGCTGCTGCGCGATCTCTTGACAGCGCGCGGCGCCGGGTTCACAGTCCCCTTTACTGACTGGCCGTTCAGTCAGTGAGAGTCGCGCCCGTACGAACTCCCCGTACCGCCGCCGTAGGAGTCATCCCGTGACCCAAGCACCTTCCACCCCCGTCACAGGGGGAGCGAACCCGCCCGCCGCCGAAGCCCCGGATCTCTCCGACGGCTGGGGCGAGCAACGCGGCAGGCTCCGCAAGGACCTGCGCCGCCTTGACGTCCTGTTCTTCCTCATCTGCACCCTGGTCGGCCTCGACACCATCGGCTCCGTCGCTGCCCAGGGGCCGCAGGGCCTGACCTGGATGGCGATCCTCGCCGTCGCCTTCTTCCTGCCGTACGGCCTGCTCGTCGCCGAACTCGGCTCGTCCTTCCCCGTACAGGGCGGCCCCTACGTATGGACCCGCCTCGCCTTCGGGCGGCTCACCGCGGGCGTCAACCAGATCCTGTACTGGATATCCAACCCCGTGTGGGTGGGCGGCAGTCTGTGCATCATCGCCCTCTCCACGTGGGAAGAGTTCTTCACCCCGCTGCCCGGACTGTGGAAGTACGTCGCCGGTCTGGTCTTCATCTGGGGCGGCGCGCTCACCGTCGTGCAGTCCGTACGCGTCGGGAAGTGGGTGCCCATCGCGGGCGCCCTCGCCCGGATCGTGCTGCTCGGCTTCTTCCTCGTCTCCGTCGTCGTCTTCGCCGTCCAGAACGGCGTACACACCCTGCCCGCGGCCGAGTTCACGCCCACCTACGTCGGCTTCGTCGCGCTCGTCCCCGTCCTCATCTTCAACTTCGTCGGCTTCGAACTGCCCAGCTCCGCTTCGGAGGAGATGAAGAACCCGCGCCGCGACATCCCGCTGGCCATTCTCCGCTCCGGCCTCGCCTCGCTGTTCCTGTACGGGGCGCCCATTCTCGGCATCCTCTTCGTGCTGCCCAGCGAGGACATCGGCAGCCTCGGCGGCTTCATCGACGCCTGCAAGGCCGTGTTCACCGTCTACGGCGGCTCCATCGCCGCCGACGGCACGGTCACCCTCACCGGAGCGGGCGCCGTCTTCGGCGGAATCGCCGCTGCCGGCCTCATCATCGGCCTGCTGACCAGCGGCGTCGCCTGGGCCATGGGCGCCCACCGGGCCCAGGCCGTCGCCTGCGCCGACGGAGCGGGACCCGCCTGGCTCGGCGTGATCTCCGAGAAGCACGGCACGCCGGTACGGGTCAACATGCTCTCCGCCGTCCTGGCCTCGATCCTCTTCGTCGTCGCCCTCAACCTCACGGAAGGCGACGGCGAGAAGTACTTCGCCGCAGGCCTCGGCCTGACCATCTGCACCACCTTCATCTCGTACGTCATCACCTTCCCGAGCCTGCTCGTGCTGCGCCGCAAGTACCCGGACGTGAACCGGCCGTACAGCGTGCCCGGCGGCAAGGCGGGGGTGTGGCTCGTGACGCTGCTCTCCACCGGCTTCGTCGCCTTCACCGTGGTGGTGCTGATCTGGCCGGGCTTCGGTGTCGGCTGGTTCGGCACGCAGGGGTCACCGGCGGACTCGCTGCCCGAGTCGTTCGCGGGCCAGCGCCTCGCCTACACCCTCACCCAGGTCGTCCCGCTCCTGCTGTTCCTCGGGGTCGGACTCCTCTTCCACGTGCTCGGCGCGAAGGGGCGCCGGGGGCGCGAGTGAGTACGCGACTGAAGGTGCGCGACTGAGGGCGCACGCGTGAACGCCGGTGGGGCTGAGGATTCAGCCCCACCGGCGTTCGTGGTTGCGAGGGGGGGAAGGGGGGATCAGGCGCCCGTCCGCCCGTACACCTGCTTGCCCAGCCACTGACCCCCGTCCACCGTCAGGCACTCACCCGTCAGGTACGAGGCCCGCTCGCTCAGCAGGAACAGCGACGCGTCCGCGATCTCCGACGGCTCCGCGAACCGCCCCGCGGGCACCGTCGCGAGCACCCCGGACCGGGCCTCCTCGGTCGCCCACAGCGCCGCACCCGCGCCCTCCGTCTCCGTGGGGCCGGGGGCGACACAGTTCAACCGGACGCCCAGCGGGGCGAGTTCGACGGCCAGGGTGCGGGTCATGGCGAGCACACCCGCCTTCGCCGCGGCCGAGTGCACCGTGCCGGGATGGCCGTGCCACGCGTACGTCGCGATCACCGAGAGGATCGAGCCCCCGGTGCCCTGCGCGCGCAACTGCCGCGCCACCGCCCGCGTACAGAAGTACGAGCCGTTGAGCACGATGTCGACGACGGCGCGCCAGCCGTTGGGGCTGAGGTCGACGCCGGGCGCGACGAAGTTGCCGGCCGCGTTGTTGACCAGGCCGTCGAGGCGCCCGAAGCGCTCGACCCCGGCCGCCACGAGCGCGTCGACGGCGTCCGGGTCCCGCACGTCGGTCGGCACGGCGAGCGCCTGCCCGCCCGCCTTCTCGGCCAGCGCCACCGTCTCGTCCAGCTTCTCCGGCGTACGGCCCGCGACGACGACCCGCGCCCCGGCCGCGGCGAGCGCGAGGGACACGGCCCGGCCGATGCCGCTGCCGCCGCCGGTCACGACATACGTACGCCCCGCGAACCCCCAACTTCCTTCTGTCCAGGCTGTGTTGACGTTCTTCTCCACCATGTCGCTCAAGAGAGCACTCCATGTGCGTCGAGGGCGACCACGCCGCCCGGGTGAACCAGCAGAGGGTTGACTTCGAGCTCGGACAGTTCGGGGCGGTCTGCTCCGGCCCGCGCGACCGCGCACACCGCCGCGGCCGCCGCGTCCAGGTCGACCGGCGGCGCGCCACGCCACCCGGTAAGGAGCGGGGCATGGCGCAGCGAGAGCAGCAGTGCACGGGCTTGCTCGACCGGCAGCGGGGCGAGCGCCACGGCGGTGTCGGCGAGCAACTCGGCCGTGGTGCCGCCGATCCCCACCATCACCACCGGACCGAACGCCGGGTCGCGCCGTACGCCGACGATGAGCTCGACCGCGTGCGGCGGTGACACCATCGCCTCCACGGCGAAGCGGTCCGCCCCGGTCCGCGCCCGCATGCGCGTGAACGCGGCCCGCAGTTCCACCTCGTCCCCGATACCGAGAGCGACCCCGCCCGCCTCCGTCTTGTGGGCGAGCCCCATCGCCTTGAGCACCAGCGGATACCCGACCTGGCGCCCGGCGGCCACCACCTCATCGGCGTCCGGTCCAGTGAACTGGGCTGCGGGAAAGGCCAGTTGGTACGAGGCGAGCAGTGCGCGCACGGACGCGTAGCCGCCGTCCCGCAGCGGGGATCCGGGGGCCGGGGGTGCCGAGGCCCGTTCGGCGACCGCCGCCGGCGCGCGCAACCCGGCCGCGCCCGCCAGCGCGCCCGCCGCTTCCTCGATGCGCTCGTACACGGGCACGGCGTGCGCGCGCAGCTCGGCGAGGGCGGGGGTGCCCCGCGCCATCGTGTGCACGACCAGACGACACCCCGACTCCCGTGCCGCGACGGCGAGTTGGCGCGCCACCTCGCACTCCTGCGCGGCCTGGGCGGGGTTGGCGGCCGCGTAGTCACCGAAGTACCCGGTCAGTACGACGGCGTCCGCGTCGCCGCCCGAGAGGAGTGCGCGCACGACCCGGGCGTAACTGCCCAGATCCGCCTCGCCGGCCCCGGCCAGGTCGACCGGATTGCCGCAGGACGCGCCCACGGGCAACTCCGCCGCCACCGCACGCGCCGTACCCTCCGACAGCTCCGGCACGGTGAGCCCGCGCGCCGCCAACGCGTCCGCCGCCAGGGCCCCTTGACCTCCGCTGTCCCCGACCACCGCGACCCGCAACCCCGCCGACGGCCGTGCCGCCACAGCGGTGGACCTCGGCTGCGGTGCGCTGAGCAGACACAGCGCGGTGTCCACCAGTTGCCCGGCCGTGTCCAGGAGCAGCGCGCCCGCGTCCCGGCACACCGCCTCCACCGTCGCCCGCGCGCTGACCAGGGCGCCGGTGTGCGAGGCCGCCGCACGGCCGGAGGCGGCACTGCGGCCCACGGTGAGCAGCAGCACCGGTTTGCCCGCCGCGTGCGCCGCCGCGAGCGTGCGGGCCAGGCGCCGACCGTCGCGGAAGTCCTCCACGTACGCGGCGACGACCCGGGTCGGCGGATGGGCGATCAGCGCGTCCAGGGCGTCGGCCGCGTCGATGTCCCGCTGGTTGCCAAGCGACACGAAGCGGGAGAAGCCCTGCCCGGCACGGGCGAGCAGCCGCCCGATCTCCAGGGCCAGGTTCCCGCTCTGCGACACGAGCCCCACCGCACCGGCCGGGAACTCGCCCCAACTCAGCCGCAGCGCCGTCGTCGTGTCCACCACACCCATGCAGTTGGGCCCGAGCAGCCGCGCCCCGGCCGAGGTGACCCGCGCGGCGAGCGCACGCTCCACCTCGGCGCTCGAACCACCCGACGTGATGACGGTGAAGCACCGCGCACCGGCCGCGAGACCCTCCGCCACCACGGGCTCGACCTGCGGCGCGGGTACGGCCACCACGATGTGCTCCGGCGCCGACGGCAGCGCGTCCAGGTCCGGCAGGAACGGCACACCGTGCAGCGCGCCGCCCCGCCGGTTCACCAGGTGCACCGCCCGGCGCGACCGCCCTTCGAGGGCCCCGGCGGCCAGCCAGTACCCCCACTTCTCGGGCCGGGCGGACGCGCCCACCACCGCCACCGAACGGGGGTCGAAAAGCGCGTCGAGCCCGTCGATCCCGTCGATCCCGGCGGGACGGACCGGACCGCCCTGCGCCGCCGCCGCTTCCACGGCGCAGCGCTCCCCGGCGGTCATCGGTACCACCCGAAGCGCTCCGCGATCAGCGGCAGCCGGTCGGCGACGATCGCGTGCGCCGCCGCCCTCGGAGTCGTCCCGTCCGAGGCCGCCCGCGCCAGCATCTGGTCGATCAGCGCGCGCATCGACCGCCGCGTGTACGCGAACGCCTCGTCGGCGTCCGCACCGATGTCACCGAACAGCGTCCACCACCACCAGGCGTTCGTACCGGAGTTGACCACCACGTCCGGCAGCACCTGCACGCCCCGGTCCGCGAGCAACGCCTCCGCGTCCGGCAGTACGGGCATGTTGGCCGCCTCGACGACCCACCGCACGGCAGCCCCGATCCGCGCCTGGTTGACGGTGTCGACGGCGTACGAGACGGCCGCGGGGACCAGTACTTCGGCCTCCACCGACAGCCACTCCGCACCGGGCAGTTCCACGTCCGAGGCCCGCAACACGCCCCGGTCCACGGCTCCGTACCCGTCGCGCCCGGCGAGCAGCGTCTCGACGTCCAGGCCCTGCGGGTTGGCCACGGTGCCCTTCACGTCGGCCACCGCGACGACCTTCAACCCCGCCCGGGACAGGAACCGGGCCGTGGCGCCGCCCATCGTGCCGAAGCCCTGCACCGACACGCGCGTGCCCGCGTACGGCACCCCGGCCCGGTCAAGGGCGGCGAGCACCGACTCCGCGACTCCGCAGCCACCCACCAGCTCGTCGAGGCCGATGCCGTCGACGTCCACGGCGAACGCGTCGGCGAGCCGCTGCCGGGCGGCGTGCTCGTCGTCGAGCAGCGGGTACACGGCCTGGATCGAGGAGACGAGCCCGGCCTCGGCGGCGGCCTTGTCCACCACGTCCTGGGTCAGGCCCAGGTCCTCACCAGTGGTCCAGAAGCTCTCGATGTGCGGCCGCATCGCCCGCAGGTAGCGCACCAGAACGCCGTACGCCTCGGGGTCACGAGGGTCGCAGTCGATGCCGCCCTTGGCGCCGCCGAGCGGGATGTAGCGGCCGTCCGGGTTGTAGTGCAGGGCTTCCTTCATCGTCATGCCCCGGGCGAGGCCCGCGACTTCGTCGAGGGTGCAGCCGGCGCGCATCCGCAGGCCGCCGCTGGACACACCGCGCACCAGCCGGTCGACCACGAGGAAACCCTCCCGGCCGGTGACGTGATCGGTCCAGGTCAGCGAGATCAGGGGAGTGGGGGCACTCATACGGGGGTCTCCTCGGGAACGGTGATGAGGGTGGGACCGGGCGTGCGCAGGGCCCGTGCCAGCGCGGCGGCGAGCGCGTCGGGTGTCGGGGCGTGCTCACCCGCACCGCCGTAGGCGCGGCACAGCGCGGGCAGGTCGACGGGCGGGAGGTCGACGCCGACCGGGGTGTCACCGCGGGCGGTCATCTCGTCGCGGATCTCGCCGTAGCCGCCGTTGTCGAACACCACGACGGGCAGGGGCAGTTGAAGCTGTACGGCGGTCGCAAGCTCCTGCACGGAGAACTGCAGACCGCCGTCCCCGCTGAGCGCGACGACCTGTCGCTCGGGCTGCGCCGCCTTGACGCCGACGGCCGCGGGCAGGGCGTAGCCGAGCGTCCCGAACCCGGTCGGGTGCAGGAACCGGCCGCGCGGGCCGACCGGCAGATGGGGCAGCGCACCGTAGTAGCAGCACTGCGCGCTGTCCGAGATCAGCACCGCGTCCTCGTCCAGGGTTTCGCGGATCACCCGCAGATACGGCAGCCAGCGGGCGTCCCGGGCGGCGGTCGCCGTATCACGTTCGTCCAGCACCTCCCGTACGAACACAGGGGTGTTGGAGTCCGGGTCGGGTGCCTGCGGCCGGTCGGGCCAGGCGGCGACGGCACGCAGCACCTCCCGCAGGCACACCCGCGCGTCACCGACGAGCGCTATGTCCGCGGCCACGCCCGCGTACATCTGCGCCGGGTCGACATCCACCCGGATCAGCGTCCCGCCGAGCGAGTCGGGCGGCGCCGCCCATAGGTCGGACTCGGCGAGTTCCGTACCCACGGCCAGCACGACATCGCAGTCCCCGAGCGCCTTCTGCACGGCGGGGACGTGCAGGGAGACGCCGAGCGACAGCGGATGGCGCTCGTCGACGACACCCTTGCCGTTGGCCGAGGTGACGAGGACGGCCCCCAACTCCTCGGCCAGCTCCCGGCATTCGGCCGTCGCGCCCCGTGCGCCACCGCCGAGGAC
>NZ_JAAAHS010000022.1 GCF_009908195.1 Streptomyces boluensis
GGCGTCGGGTGGGCGTGGTGGTCAGCCCTTGTCCAGGTACTCCTCCCGGTCCTTGTCGAGCAGCGCGTCCAGTGCCGTGCGCAGTGCGGGGAGCCGGTCGAGCTCGGGGTCGCGGGCGACGATCGTGACCGCCTCCTCGCGGGCCTGGGCGATGACCTCCTCGTCCTCGATGACCGCGAGCACCCGCAGCGAGGACCGCACTCCGGACTGGGCCTGCCCCAACACATCGCCCTCGCGCCGCTGTTCGAGGTCGATGCGGGAGAGCTCGAAGCCGTCGAGCGTGGCCGCGACCGCGCCGAGCCGGGCCCGCGCGGGGCTGGCCTCCGGCATCTCGGAGACGAGCAGGCACAGACCGGGGGCGGAGCCTCGGCCGACGCGGCCGCGCAGCTGATGCAGCTGGGAGACGCCGAAGCGGTCGGCGTCCATGATCACCATCGCGGTGGCGTTCGGGACGTTCACCCCCACCTCGATGACCGTCGTGGCCACCAGGACGTCGACCTCGCCCGCGGCGAAGCGGCGCATCACGGCGTCCTTGTCGTCGGGTGCCATGCGGCCGTGCAGGACCTCGACGCGCAGCCCGCTCAGCGGTCCGGCGCTGAGCTGCCCGGCGACCTCGACGACGGCGAGCGGCGGGCGCTTCTCCGCCTCGTCCTCGGCGGACTTCTTCTTGGCGGCCTTGTCGTCGAGGTCGTCACCGATCCGGGGACACACGACGTACGCCTGGTGGCCGTTCTCCACCTCTTCGCGGACGCGTTCCCAGGCGCGGGCCAGGAAGTGCGGCTTGTCGGCCGCGGGGACGACATGGGTGGCGATCGGCGAGCGCCCGGCGGGGAGTTGGTCGAGGACGGAGGTCTCCAGGTCACCGAAGACCGTCATGGCGACGGTGCGCGGGATGGGGGTGGCGGTCATCACCAGGAGGTGCGGCGGCTGTTTGCCCTTGCCGCGCAGGGCGTCGCGCTGCTCGACGCCGAAGCGGTGCTGCTCGTCCACGACGACCAGACCCAGGTCGTGGAACTGCACCTTGTCCTCGATCAGCGCGTGCGTGCCGATGACGAGGCCGGCCTCGCCGGTGACCAGGTCGAGCAGGGCCTGGCGGCGCGCGGCCGTGCCCATGGAGCCGGTGAGCAGCACCACCTTGGTGGCCCGCTCGGCACCGCCCAGCATGCCGCCCTCCGCCAACTCCCCCATCATTTCCGTGATCGAGCGGTGGTGCTGCTGGGCGAGGACCTCGGTCGGCGCGAGCATCGCGGCCTGCCCGCCCGCGTCGACGACGGCCAGCATGGCGCGCAGGGCGACCATCGTCTTGCCCGATCCGACCTCGCCCTGGAGCAGCCGGTGCATGGGGTGCTCGGTGGCCAGGTCGTCGAAGATCTCCTTGGTGACCCGCTGCTGTCCGTCGGTGAGGGTGAACGGCAGCTTGGCGTCGAAGGCGTCCAGGAGGCCGTCCGGCACTGGCCTGCGGGCCACGGCGGGCAGCTGGGTCTCGGCGAACCGGCGTCTGGCCAGGGCGACTTGGAGGACGAACGCCTCGTCCCACTTGAGGCGGTCCTTGGCCTCGGCCACATCGTCCTTGGTGTGCGGCCGGTGGATCTTGAGGAGTGCCTCGGGGAGCGTGACCAGGCCGCGCCCTCTCCGCAGCGAGGGCGGCAGCGGGTCCTCGGCGTCCTGCGCACTGGGCAGCACCGCGTCCACCGCCTTGGCGATCTTCCAGGACTCCAGCTTGGCGGTGGCCGGATAGATCGGGAGCAGCGCTCCGGCCCAGGACTCCACGGTGTCCGTGGCCTCGGTCTCGCTGTCCTTGCGCAGCAATTCGTACGCGGGATGGGCCAGTTGGAGTTTGCGGTTGAACGCGGACACCTTGCCCGCGAACATCGCGCGTGTGCCGGGCAGCAGGTCCTTGTGCGGCTTGTGGATGCCGCGGCCGAAGAAGACCAGCTGGAGCTGGCCGCTGCCGTCAGTGATGGTGACTTCGAGGCGCTGGCCGCGGCCGTTGTTGAACTTCAGGACGCGGGCCGTCGCGACCTGCGCGACCACCGTCACATGCTCGTCCAGGGGCAGGTCGGACATTGTGGTCAGCTCACCCCGCTCCGCGTACCGCCGCGGGTAGTGGTGGAGCAGGTCGCCGACCGTGTGCAGGTCGAGGTGCTCGGCCATCACCTTCGCGGTGGCGGGGCCGAGGACTTTCTTCAGGGGTTCTTCGAGCGCGGGCACGAATCCATTGCACACCATGGCTCTGACAACGTGCCGAGCCTGTGGAAAACCCCGGCCGCGCCGCGTCCCCGCCAAGCGTGCGGGATCTACTCCACGCCTATGAGCATCAGCGGCGACTGCGGGCCGCCGCGGTAGACGACGGTGTCGACGGCGAGGTGATGCTCGCGTACGTGCTGCTCAAGGCGGTCGGCGACGGACTCGGGGACCTCGTCGCCGAGGACGAGGGTGACCATCTCGCCGCCCGCGGAGAGCATCCGGTCGAGCACGGCGGCGGCCGTGGCCGTGACCTCGGCACCGATCACGGCGACGTCCCCGTCGATCAGGCCGAGCAGATCACCGGCCTGGCAGATGCCGGCCATGGTCCACGACTGCCGCTCGGCGACGGCGAGTTCGGCATAGCGGGTGGCACCGGCCGCCGAGGTCATCCCGACCACGTCCTCGTCGAACCGGCGGTCCGGCTCGTGCACGGCGAGCGCCGCGATGCCCTGCACCGCGCAGCGGGTGGGGATGAGCGCGACCCGTACGCCCTCGGCGCGTGCCTGCTCGGCGGCGGCCGCGGCCGTGTAGCGCAGCTCCGGGTCGTTGGGCAGCAGCACCACCTCGCGCGCGTGCGCCCGGCGGATCGCGTCGACCAGCTCCCCGCTCGCCGGGGGCTCCCCCGGCCGCGCGAGCACGGTGGTCGCCCCGGCCTCCGCGCACAGCTCGGCGAGGCCCTCGCCCGGCACGACGGCCACGATCGCGCGTTGCGCCCGCTCGCGCGGCTGCTGCGGGTGCCCGCCGCTGTGCGCGTCCTGCGCCCCGAAGTGCGTGATCCGGATGCGGTACGGGCGGCCCGCCTCGACGCCCGCCTCCACGGCGGCGCCCGCGTCGTCCACGTGCACATGGACGTTCCACAGCCCGTCCCCGCCGACCACCACCAGGGAGTCCCCGAGGGAGTCGAGGCGGGACCGGAGCCGGTCCACCGCGCTGTCGTCCGCCTCCAGGAGGTAGATCACCTCGAAGGCGGGACCGGTGCCGCACTCCCCCGCACCCTCGACAACACAGTCCACGGAGTCGGCCGGGGCCTCGTCCACGGCGCCCGGCGAAAACGCCGCCACGCGCGCGTGCCCCCCGCCCCCCACGCGTACCGACCGCTCCGGTGACCGTCCGGACAGCGCCTCCACCAGGGCGCCGAGTACCGCCACGAGTCCTTGGCCGCCCGCGTCGACGACGCCCGCGCGGCCGAGTACCGCGAGCTGTTCCGGGGTGTGCTTCAGGGCGGCGGCGGCGCCTTCGTAGGCGGCCAGGGCCACCGCCGCGCAGTCGCCGTCCGCCTCCTGGGCCGCGGCGGCCGCCGCGGTGGCGACCGTCAGGACCGTGCCCTCGACGGGGTGCGCGACCGCCTGGTACCCGGACTCGGCGGCCCTCCGCAGTGCGCGCCGCAGGACGTCGCCCTCGTATCGAGCCCCATCAAGGTGGGCACCGTCAGACCGAGCACCATCAGCGTGGGCACCATCAGAGTGGCCGGAATCGTCGGATCCGGTGTGAGGCGCACCACGTCCGGGCCCCTCGGCGGGAGTCTCCTCGGCCAGCACCTGGGCCGTTCCGCGCAGCAGCTGCGCCAGGATCGTGCCGGAGTTTCCGCAGGCCCCGATGAGTGCACCGTGCGCCGCCGCGCGGGCCGCGTCGGCGAGTGAAGGGCCCGCCTGGGACCCGGCGGCCTCGTGCCCCTTGAAGACCGCGTCGACCGCGCGAGCGGCGGATTCCACGGTCAGGTAGAGATTGGTTCCGGTGTCCCCGTCCGCGACCGGGTAGACGTTGATCGCGTCGATCTCCTCGCGGGCCCTCCCGAGCGCGCGGAGCGCCAGTCCGCACCAAGTGCGCACCACCTCGGCGTCGGGGGTCTGGGGCACCGGCTGCCTCCTTGCTCAGGCGTCGTCTCGCAGCGTAGTCCCCGGTCGGGAGGCTGCCCGGGGCAGGCCCCCGGGCGGTCATGGTAGTTTCGTTGTACCGAAGCCGCCGTTGTATGCTGCTTCGGTTGCCTGATGAGAGTCAGGCCGACATTCCCCCCTGGCACCGCCAATCAGATCACTAGATCCCGGCATGCCGGGATTATCCGTTAGTGCATCTGAAGTCTTTGGAGTGACCCGTGGCTGCCAACTGCGACGTCTGCGGCAAGGGGCCGGGCTTCGGCAACAACATCTCGCACTCGCACCGCCGTACTCCCCGTCGCTGGAACCCGAACATCCAGCGCGTGCGTACCGTGGTCGGTGGGACGCCGAAGCGCCTCAACGCCTGCACCTCGTGCATCAAGGCCGGCAAGGTCTCGCGCTGACGTAACTTCCCCACGCTCTCGGCTTCTCCCCCAGCTACCGCTGGGAAGTGCCCCCAGAGCAGGGGAGGCCATTGCGCGGCCACCTAGCTGGTTGCTGTGAAAGCCGGTCCACCTTCGGGTGGGCCGGCTTTCTCGTGTGCGCGGGCGGGACGGGACGGTGCGAGCCGGTGGACGAGCCACCGGCCCCACGACCACTGCGGCCCCGCGACCGCTGACCACTGGCCGTTGGCCATTGCTCCCTAGGAGCCCGACCGCCACTGGTACCCGTGGTCGACCGGTCCGATCCCCTCGCCAAGAGCGAAGCCCGCCGCGATCGCCCCGGTGACGTACTCCTTCGCCGCGCGTACCGCGTCCGGCACGGTGAGCCCCTTGGCGAGGCCTGCGGCGATCGCGCTGGCGAGGGTGCAGCCGGTGCCGTGGGTGTGGCGGTTGTCGTGGCGCGGGGCGCGCAGCCAGTGCTCCTCGGTGCCGTCGGTGAGGAGATCCACGGCGTCGCCGCTGAGGTGGCCGCCCTTGATCAGCGCCCAGCGCGGCCCGAAGTCCAGGAGCGCCGCCGCCGCCCGCCGCAGCCCGTCCTCGGACTCGACGTGTACGCCGGTGAGCTGGGCCACCTCGTCCAGGTTCGGCGTCGCGACGGTGGCGACGGGCAGCAGCCTCGTACGGACCGAGTCGAGGGCCGAAGCGGCGAGGAGCGAGTCGCCGTGCTTCGAGATGCCCACCGGGTCGATCACCGTGGGCGCGTCGGTGCCGGCGAGCAACTCCGCGACGGCCTCGACGAGTTCGGCGGAGGCGAGCATGCCGGTCTTCACGGCCTGTACGCCGATGTCGTCGACGACGCTGCGGTACTGGGCGCGTACCGCCTCCACCGGCAGTTCCCAAGCGCCTTGCACGCCAAGGGAGTTCTGCGCGGTGACGGCGGTGACGACGCTCATGCCGTGGGTGCCGAGGGCCAGCATCGTCTTGAGGTCGGCCTGGATGCCCGCGCCGCCGCCGGAGTCGGACCCGGCGACGGTCAGTAGACGAGGGGGCGCCGCCGTCACGACTCGATCTCCCCGAAGTGGTCCCAGCCGCTCTTGCTGGTCCAGGGCGCGCCGTCGACGGTGACCTGGGGCAGGGCCGAGGGGTTGAGGACCTCGCCGATCACCTTCCAGCGGGCCGGAAGCTGTACGTCCGGCGGGAAGGTGGCGACGATCGCGTGGTCCTCGCCGCCGGTGAGCACCCACTGCAGCGGGTCGACGCCGACGGCCTGGCCGATGTCGTTCATCTGCGAAGGCACGTCGATCGAGGCGGACTTGACGTCGATGCGCACCTTGCTCGACTCGGCGATGTGCCCGAGGTCGGCGATCAGGCCGTCGCTGACGTCGGCCATCGCGGTGGCGCCGAGCCCGGCGGCGGCGGGGCCCGCGTGGTACGGCGGCTCGGGCCTGCGGTGCGCCTCCACGAAGGCGCGCGGCGAGCGGAAGCCGCGCGAGAGCACCGCGAGCCCAGCGGCGGACCAGCCCAGCCAGCCGGTGTACGCGACGACATCGCCGGGTTGCGCGCCGGCGCGGGTCACCGGCTCGTGGTTGCGCAGATCGCCGAGCGCGGTGATCGCGATGGTGATGGTGTCACCGCGTACGACATCGCCGCCGACCACGGCCGCGCCCGCGACCTGGCACTCGTCGCGCAGCCCGTCCATCAGCTCGCTCGCCCAGGTCACCGGCAGCTCGGCGGGGACGACGAGGCCGAGAAGCAGCGCGGTCGGCACGGCGCCCATGGCGGCGATGTCGGCGAGGTTCTGCGCGGCGGCCTTGCGGCCCACGTCGTACGCGGTGGACCAGTCGCGGCGGAAGTGCCGTCCTTCGAGGAGGATGTCCGTGCTGGCCACGACCCTGCGGTCGGGGGCGGCCACGACCGCGGCGTCGTCGCCGGGTCCGAGGCGTACCGCCGGAGTGGTGGTGAGCCGGGACGTGAGCTCTCTGATGAGCCCGAACTCCCCGAGCTCGCCCACGGTGCCCTTCATCGAGTCTCGCCTCTTCCTGTCATGCCGAGTGTCATGCCGAGTGTCGTGCCGAGGTTCGCGCCGGCCGTCATGCCGACCGCCCGGCGCGCGTGCGGTCGCGGGGCGACTTGGCCGCGGGTACCGTCAACAGGTACGTCAACTTCGTTTGTCCGTACGCCGTGGTGTCCGCGCCACAGGCCCCGCGGGTCTCCCCGCGACGCACGGTGACGCGATACCGTGGCGCCTCGTCTCCCGCCACAGCCCATGCCCGAGAGCGCTGCGGGCTCGCTGTTCCCATTTCCCCACATGATCCTCGTGGCCGCCCTGGAGGTTCCGTGGTACAGGCGTACATCTTGATCCAGACCGAGGTTGGCAAGGCGTCCGTGGTCGCCGAGCTGATCGGCAAGATCCCCGGCGTGATCCAGGCCGAGGACGTGACCGGTCCCTACGATGTCATCGTGCGCGCCCAGGCGGACACGGTGGATGAACTCGGTCGCATGGTGGTCGCGAAAGTCCAGCAGGTGGACGGCATCACCCGCACCCTGACCTGCCCGGTCGTGCACTTGTAGCCCCCGTCTACGCTTGGCCGGTGAACGTATTCCGCCGCCGGCTGATCTGTCTGCCCGCCCTCGGTCTGCTCTGCCTGACCGTGGGCTGTTCTTCGACGGACGACCGGGCGACGGTACCGGTTCCCTCCCCCGACGCCGATACGGCGCGGCTCTGCCGCGACCTGCACGAGCGGCTGCCCGAGCGGATCGACGGGCTCGACCGCGAGGATCCGCAGCCGCGTTCCGAACTGACTGCCGGATGGGGAGGCTCGGCGATCATACTGCGCTGCGGTGTACCCCGGCCCGCCGCGATGGCCGACCCCGAGGCGTACGGCTCCGAGGTCAACGGCGTGGGCTGGCTGACCGAGGAGCAGAAGGACGGTTCGTACCGTTTCACCACGACGCTGCGTGCGGCGTACGTCGAGGTGACGTTCAACGCCGAGCACGCGAAGCAGGGCGCGGGTTCGCTCATCGACCTGGCGGAGCCGGTCAAGAAGTCGGTACCGGAGGGCATCGCGAACTGAGCCCAACTACACGACAGGGCCCGGCCGTTGGACGGCCGGGCCCTTCGTGCGTGCGGGTGGGTGCGCTAGCGCAGTCCGGTGGGGCGGCGCAGGGCAGCCTGGATGAGGCGGTCCACCAACTCCGGGTAGCTCACTCCGCTCTCCTGCCACATCCGCGGGTACATGGAGATCGGCGTGAAGCCCGGCATGGTGTTGATCTCGTTGATCACGAACTCGCCGTCCTCGGTGAGGAAGAAGTCCGCGCGCACCAGCCCCTCGCAGGACGCCGCGTCGAACGCCTCGACCGCGAGCCGCTGCACCTCGGCGGTCTGCTCGTCGGTGAGCGGGGCGGGCACGATCCCGGAGGCCGAGTCGATGTACTTGGCCTCGAAGTCGTAGAAGGCGTGGTCGGAGACCGGCGGGATCTCGGCGGGCAGGCTGGCGCGCGGCCCCTCCTCGAACTCCAGGACACCGCACTCGATCTCGCGGCCGCGGAGCAGCGCCTCCACGATGATCTTCGGGTCGTGCCGCTGCGCCTCCTCGATGGCCTCGTCCAGGCCCTCCAGGGAGTCGACCTTGGTGATGCCGAAGGACGAGCCGGCCCGCGCGGGCTTCACGAACAGCGGCCAGCCGTGGTCACCGGCGAAGCCGACGATCTTCTTGCGGGCGGCCGACGGGTCGGTCTCCCACTCGCGCGGCTTGATCACCACGTACGGGCCGACCGGCAGCCCGAAGGAGGTGAACACCCGCTTCATGTACTCCTTGTCCTGGCCCACGGCGGAGGCGAGGACGCCCGAGCCGACGTACGGCGTCCCGGACAGCTCCAGGAGCCCCTGCAGGGTGCCGTCCTCGCCGTACGGGCCGTGCAGGACGGGGAAGACCACGTCGACCTCGCCGAGCGCCTTGGGCACGGAGCCCGGCTCGGCGAGCACGACCTCGCGGTTGGACGGGTCGACGGGGAGCACCACGGCGCCGTCCACCGAGTCGGCGAGTTGCGCCACGTCCGGTACGGAACGGTCGGTGATCGCCATCCGGTCCGGGGCGTCGGCGGTGAGCGCCCAGCGGCCGTCGTGCGTGATGCCGATGGGCAGCACGTCGTACTTGTCGCGGTCGATGGCGCGCAGCACGGCACCCGCCGTGACGACCGAGATGCCGTGCTCGGAACTGCGTCCGCCGAACACGACGGCCACGCGCGGCTTGCGGGATTCCCCTCCTGGCTGGGAGGGGACCGGGCTCTGGGAGGAGGTCTCGCTGCTCATATCGCGTTGAGCGTACCTGCTGGTATCGGCCGAGTCAGCGCGCGTGCGGCGTCGAGTCGGCGCACGCGCGCGGTGGGGGCGGTACGCGGGAGGTCAGCGGCGCTCGGACTTCGCGCTGCGCCCCATCAGCTCCTTGAGGGCGACCAGCGGCGGCTTGCCCTCGTGCACGATGTCCACGACGGTCTCCGTGATGGGCATCTCGACGCCGTGCCTGCGCGCCAGATCGAGCACGGACTCACAGGACTTGACGCCCTCGGCGGTCTGCTTGGTGACCGCGATGGTCTCCTGCAGGGTCATGCCCTTGCCGAGGTTGGTGCCGAAGGTGTGGTTGCGCGAGAGCGGCGAGGAGCAGGTGGCGACCAGGTCACCGAGTCCGGCGAGCCCGGAGAAGGTCAACGGGTCGGCGCCCATGGCGTGCCCGAGCCGGGTGGTCTCGGCGAGGCCGCGGGTGATGAGGGAGCCCTTGGCGTTGTCGCCGAGGCCCATGCCGTCCGCGATGCCGACGGCGAGACCGATCACGTTCTTGACGGCGCCGCCGAGTTCACAGCCGACCACGTCGGTGTTGGTGTACGGCCGGAAGTACGCGGTGTGGCAAGCCGTTTGGAGCCGCTGCGCCACGGACTCGTCGCTGCAGGCAACGACCGCCGCGGCGGGCTGGCGGGCGGCGATCTCGCGCGCGAGGTTGGGTCCTGTGACGACGGCGATGCGCTCGGACGGCACCTTGGTGACGTCCTCGACGACCTCGCTCATCCGCATCGCGGAGCCGAGTTCGACGCCCTTCATGAGCGATACGAGGACGGTGTCGGGGGCGAGCAGCGGCGCCCACGCGGCGAGGTTGCCGCGCAGCGTCTGCGAGGGCACGGCGAGCACGGTGAAGTCCGCGCCGTACGCCGCCTCGGCCGCGTCGGTGGTCGCCCGCAGCCGCGCGGGGAGTTCCACGCCCGGCAGGTAGTCGGGGTTGGTACGGCCGGAGTTGACCGCTTCGGCGAGCTCGGGACGGCGGCCCCACAGGGTCACGTCGCAGCCCGCGTCCGCGAGCACCATGCCGAAGGCCGTACCCCACGAACCCGTACCGAAGACGGCTGCCTTCACAGGCGGTGTCACTTGGTGTCCTCCCCGGCTGCGCCGGTCTTCTCGCCGGGCGTACCGGCGGTCTTCCGCTGTTCTGTCTTGCGGCGCTGTGCGATGCGTGCCTGACGCGGGTCGTACGGCGTCGCGGGTGCCTTCTCGCCGCGGATCTCCTCGAGGAGCGCGGTGATGGCGGCCATGATGACTTCCGTTGCCTCCTTGAGGAGTTCGGGCGTCATCTCCTTGTCGTAGAAGCGGCTCAGGTCGACCGGCGCACCGGCGAGCACGATGTGCGTCTTGCGCGGCCAGAGGTGCGGCTTCTTCGCGTAGGGCGGCAGGAGTTCGTTGGCTCCCCACTGCGCGATCGGGATGACCGGGCACTTGGTCTGGAGCGCTACGCGGGCGGCGCCCGTCTTGGCGGTCATGGGCCAGAGTTCGGGGTCGCGGGTGAGCGTTCCCTCGGGATAGAACGCCACGCATTCACCGCGGTCCACCGCGTCGATGGCGGCGCGGAACGCACTGAGTGCGTCGGTGCTCTCTCGGTACACGGGGATCTGTCCGGTACCACGCATCATGGCTCCGACAAATCCGCCGTTGAATAGTCCGTGCTTCGCCAGGAATCGCGGTACACGTCCAGTGTTGTACTGAAAGTGCGCATATGCCAAAGGGTCGACATGGGAATTGTGGTTCACCGCGGCAATAAATCCACCGTCGGCCGGAATGTGTTCCACACCACGCCAGTCCCGCTTGAGTAGAACCACCAGCGGCGGTTTTGCGATGACCGCCGCCAGGCGGTACCAGAAGCCGATTCTGCGGCGGGACACTCGGACACCTTCCTCTGCTGACCTGTTGTGCGCTGGTGCGCCGCACAAGTGTCGCCCCAGGTACTCAGTCTGTCGAGAACACCGTATGCCAAGCCGTTCGGGCCTCTCTGTCCACAGGGCCGTACGCCGGAGCCGCCGGCAGGCAAGAATGGGCGGCCATGCGCACACAAGCCGATCGCACTCAGCCGCCCGCGTGGAGCCTGGTCATCCCCCTGAAGCCGCTGGTGCGGGCGAAGAGTCGGCTCGCGGCCGCCGCGAGCGACCGGCTGCGGCCCTCGCTGGCCCTCGCGTTCGCCCAGGACACCGTGTCCGCGGCACTGGCCTGCGCTTCGGTGCGCGATGTGGTGGTCGTCACGGACGACGCCCGCGCCGCACGGGAGTTGGCGGCCCTGGGCGCCCGGACGGTGCGGGACGAACCGGGCGCGGGGCTCAACGCGGCGCTGACCCACGGCGCGCGCGCCGCCCGCGCGCTGCGCCCGACGGCCCCGGTGGCGGCGTTGAACGCGGATTTGCCCGCACTCCGCACCACGGAATTGGCCCGAGTTCTTGATTATGCGCGCGCATTTCCACGGGCATTTCTCCCCGATGCCGCGGATATCGGTACGACGCTGCTGTGCGCCGCCCCCTCGGTCCCACTGGCCCCGCACTTCGGCGGCGCGTCCCGGGCCCGGCACGCGGCCTCGGGCGCCGTGGAGATACCCCTGCTCGACGTGGCGAGCGTCCGCCAGGACGTGGATACGGCGGACGACCTGGCCGTCGCCCTGTCCCTCGGCGTCGGCCCGCACACGCTGGCCGCGGCCGAACTGGGCGTGCGTACGGGCCTGCTCAGAGGGTCTGCAGCGTCACCAGAGTGATCCGCCGGGCGTCCGCCCCCGCCGCTTCGTCGAGCTCGATCCGCACCCGCTGTCCAGGCCGCAGCAGCCGCAGCCCCCCGGCGTCGAAGGCCGGGCCGTCGAAGGGCACCGGGGTGCCGTCGTCGAGAAGCACACTGCCGCTGCGGGTCTCGGGGTCGTACGTGTACGCGGTGGCCTGCATGGCCGCAGCGTATCGGGCGCCGCGGGCCGGGCGCACCGCCCGTCCCCCGCGCACCGGGAGCGGCGCCGGCTCCCCCGTGAACCGGCGCCGGACACACCGCGGGCCGGGCTCCCCGAGGGGAGCCCGGCCCGGCGCGTGAGTGAGCCCTGCAGACCGTTACTTCTTCCTGGCGGTGGTCTTCTTGGCGGTGGTCTTGCGCGCCGTCGACTTCTTCGCGGGCGCCTTCTTCGCCGTCGCCTTCTTCGCGGGCGCGGTCTTCTTGGCGGTGGCCTTCTTGGCCGTGGTGGCCTTCTTCGCGGCGGCCTTCTTGGCTGCCGGCGCGGCCTTCTTCGCCGTGGTCTTCTTGGCGGTGGCCTTCTTCGCCGTCGCCTTCTTCGCGGCGGTGGTCTTCTTCGCCGCGGTCTTCTTCGCGGCGGTGGTCTTCTTCGCGGCCGCCTTCTTCGCCGCGGTCGTCTTCTTCGCCGCCGCCTTCTTCACGGTGGTGCGGCTGGAAGTGCTGCCGGAGAGGCTGCCCTTCGGCGCCTTCTTGACCGCGACGTCGTTCTTCGGGAGCTTCTTCGAACCGCTCACCAGGTCCTTGAAGCCCTGGCCCGCGCGGAAGCGCGGAACGGAGGTCTTCTTGACGCGCACGCGCTCCCCGGTCTGGGGGTTGCGGGCGTAGCGGGCGGGACGGTCGACCTTCTCGAACGAGCCGAAGCCCGTGACCGAGACCCGGTCGCCGCTGACGACCGCGCGGACGATGGCGTCCAGGACCGCGTCGACTGCGTCGGCGGCCTGCTGACGGCCACCGACCTTGTCGGCAATCGCTTCTACGAGCTGCGCCTTGTTCACGTCTTCCCCTTCGGAGACATTGCCAGAACCAATGTGTTCAAGCTTTTTCGCACGTTAGGCAGATGTATACCGCAAATCAAACACGAAACGGGCTAATCACCCTTGTGCCGCAACGGGCTGGACTGTCAGAGAGTTCCGTCAGTTCGGCCCGCATCGGCATCAGTGGGGAATCGACCCTCGTCCAGTTCGGTCATGAACTGATCCAGACGCCTTGCCGCATCGGTGAGGTCGTGTTTGGCCGCGGCCGTAATGACCAGCAGCTTCCGGGTCAGCGCCATCCGTACGCCCTCCGGGACTTGCAGTGTGCGCACCGTCGCGTGCGCTTCTTTCAGCCGGTCCGCGACGAGCCCGTAGAGCTCGAGTTGGCTGTCGCGGTCCATGCACTGATTGTGCCATCTAGGGCGAGTTGTCGCCTCGCGAGGTCCCAGCGCGCCGCCCAAATGGGGTTTTCGGGGTCCGCGCGACCCCTAAGTCGTGCTGGCGGCGGGTGCTTCCCAACTCCCCGTACGACGCCCCAACTCCCTTGTGTCACCGGCGAGTTGAACGTCGCACCCGACAAACGACCGAACCGCGGTCTGCACGCAGACCGCGGTTCGTAAGAGAGTGTCGATTCGGTTGCCCGAATGGCCGATTCAGACCTGGACGGTGCGCGGCTTGTATGCCGGGCGCTTCGTCTCGTAGGCCGCGATGTCGGCTTCGTTCTGCAGCGTGATGCTGATGTCGTCAAGGCCGTTCAGGAGCCGCCAACGGGAGTTCTCGTCGAGCTCGAACGCGGCGGTGACGCCCTCGGCGCGCACCTCGCGGGCCTCCAGGTCGACGGTGATCTCGGCCTGCGGGTCCTTCTCGACGAGCTCCCACAGCTGCTCCACGACCGACTGGTCGAGGACGACCGTCAGGAGGCCGTTCTTCAGCGAGTTGCCGCGGAAGATGTCGGCGAACCGGGACGAGATCACGGTCTTGAAGCCGTAGTTCTGCAGGGCCCACACGGCGTGCTCACGGGAGGAGCCGGTACCGAAGTCGGGACCCGCCACCAGGACCGAGGCGCCTTGCCGCTCGGGCTTGTTGAGGATGAAGGACGCGTCCTTGCGCCAGGCCTCGAAGAGACCGTCCTCGAAGCCGTCGCGGGTGACCTTCTTGAGCCAGTGGGCGGGGATGATCTGGTCGGTGTCGACGTTGCTGCGACGCAGCGGGACGGCCCGGCCGGTGTGCGCGGTGAATGCTTCCATGGCTGCTCAGACTCCAGCGGGCGTACGGACGTCGGTCAGGTCGGCGGGCGCGGCCAGGTGGCCGGTGACCGCGGTGGCGGCGGCGACCTGCGGCGAGACCAGGTGGGTACGGCCGCCCTTGCCCTGCCTGCCTTCGAAGTTGCGGTTGGAGGTGGACGCGGAGCGCTCACCGGGCGCCAGTTGGTCCGGGTTCATACCCAGGCACATGGAACAGCCCGCGTGCCGCCACTCGGCGCCGGCCTCCTTGAAGACCTTGTCCAGGCCCTCTTCGACGGCCTGCAGGCCGACCCGCGCGGAGCCGGGAACGACCAGCATCCGTACGCCGTCGGCGACTTTGCGGCCCTTGACGATGTCGGCGGCGGCGCGCAGGTCCTCGATCCGCCCGTTGGTGCAGGAGCCCACGAAGACGGTGTCGACCTTGATGTCCCGCAGCGGCTGACCGGCCTGCAGACCCATGTACTCCAGGGCCTTCTCGGCCGCGTGCCGCTCCGAAGCGTCTTCGTACGAAGCAGGGTCGGGGACGTTGGCCGACAGCGGCGCGCCCTGACCGGGGTTGGTGCCCCAGGTGACGAACGGCGCCAGGGAGGCGGCGTCGATGACGACCTCGGCGTCGAAGACCGCGTCGTCGTCCGTCTTCAGGGTCTTCCAGTACGCGACGGCCGCGTCCCAGTCCTCGCCCTGCGGGGCGTGCGCGCGGCCCTCGATGTACGCGAACGTCGTCTCGTCGGGGGCGATCATGCCCGCGCGGGCGCCGGCCTCGATCGACATGTTGCAGATGGTCATGCGGGCTTCCATCGAGAGCTTCTCGATGGCGGAGCCGCGGTATTCGAGGATGTAGCCCTGGCCGCCGCCGGTGCCGATCTTCGCGATGATGGCGAGGATCAGGTCCTTGGCCGTTACGCCGTCGGGGAGTTCACCGTCGACCGTGATGGCCATGGTCTTCGGGCGGGCCAGCGGCAGCGTCTGGGTGGCCAGCACGTGCTCGACCTGCGAGGTGCCGATGCCGAACGCCAGCGCGCCGAAGGCGCCGTGGGTGGAGGTGTGCGAGTCACCGCAGACCACGGTGGTGCCGGGCTGGGTCAGACCCAGCTGCGGGCCGACCACGTGCACGACGCCCTGCTCGACGTCGCCCAGCGGGTGCAGCCGCACGCCGAAGTCCGCGCAGTTCTTGCGCAGCGTCTCCAGCTGGGCCCGCGACACCGGGTCGGCGATGGGCTTGTCGATGTCGAGGGTCGGGGTGTTGTGGTCCTCGGTGGCGATGGTGAGGTCGAGGCGCCGCACCTGGCGGCCGCCCTTGCGGAGGCCGTCGAAGGCCTGCGGGCTGGTCACCTCGTGCAGCAGGTGCAGATCGATGAAGAGGAGGTCGGGCTCGCCCTCGGCGCGCCGGACGACGTGGTCGTCCCAGACCTTCTCCGCGAGTGTCCTACCCATCGCTTTCCCTCCGGCCGGCAGATTGCGCCCGGCCACTTCTAGAGATGTGAGCGGTGACGTCCGTACCCCTCGTACCGAACGTGATCCGCTGGACCCGTTGGTCTGCGGGCCGCTGTATGTACAGGGTGACAAGTTCCCTGGGAAATTGAACTTGCGTTTCACAGAGTGAGACGCGAGTATCGACGCATGGACAACTCTAGCGGCGTTGGCGTCCTCGACAAGGCAGCCCTTGTCCTGGGCGCCCTGGAGTCCGGTCCGGCCACCCTCGCGGGCTTGGTCGCGGCCACCGGGCTCGCACGACCTACTGCACATCGTCTCGCTGTCGCCCTCGAGCACCACCGCATGGTGGCGAGGGACATGCAGGGCCGGTTCATCCTCGGCCCGCGGCTCGCCGAACTGGCGGCCGCGGCCGGTGAGGACCGCCTGCTCGCCACGGCGGGGCCGGTACTGACCCATCTCCGCGACGTGACCGGCGAGAGCGCCCAGCTCTACCGCCGCCAGGGCGACATGCGCATCTGCGTCGCCGCGGCGGAGCGCCTGTCCGGACTGCGGGACACGGTCCCGGTGGGCTCCACGCTCACCATGAAGGCCGGTTCCTCGGCCCAGATCCTGATGGCCTGGGAGGAGCCGGAGCGCCTGCACCGCGGCCTCCAGGGCGCCCGTTTCACGGCCACGGCCCTCTCGGGGGTACGCCGCCGTGGCTGGGCCCAGTCGATCGGTGAGCGCGAGCCGGGCGTCGCCTCGGTGTCGGCGCCGGTGCGTGGCCCGTCCAACCGTGTGGTCGCCGCCGTCTCGGTCTCCGGACCGATCGAGCGCCTGACCCGGCACCCGGGCCGGATGCACGCCCAGGCGATCATCGACGCCGCGGGCCGCCTCTCGGAGGCGCTGCGCCGCACCAGCTGACCTTCCGCACCGTTCTGGTCCGGGTCCGCCTCAACGCCGCGGCGGACCCGGCACCGGCGAGTACGCGAACGTCCTGGGGCAGCGGCCTCAACTCGCTTCACCACACGCCCGGTTCACGACCGAGGGTCTCAACGGAACGTGCCGCGGCCGCCGTTGACACCGTCCACCCGAACTGCCCGGCGGAACCCGCCAGTTGCCTCGTACCAACTCGTACCAAGCGAAGAGGCCCTCCGCACGGATGCGGAGGGCCTCTTCGATGCGTACCCCCGACCGGATTCGAACCGGCGCTACCGCCTTGAGAGGGCGGCGTGCTAGGCCGCTACACAACGGGGGCTAGCTTTACTGCACTTGTACTGCGCTGGGCTACCAGGACTCGAACCTAGAACAACGGAACCAGAAACCGCCGTGTTGCCAATTACACCATAGCCCACTGGTGGTTTAGACCAGAGAGTACCCCCGACCGGATTCGAACCGGCGCTACCGCCTTGAGAGGGCGGCGTGCTAGGCCGCTACACAACGGGGGCCCTAGCGATCCTGCATTGAAGTCAGCGGGTGCGACCCATAGCTGTCCTCACGGGAAGGATCTGTACCCCCGACCGGATTCGAACCGGCGCTACCGCCTTGAGAGGGCGGCGTGCTAGGCCGCTACACAACGGGGGCCTTGCGGATACATGATCCGCGGCACAGATAAGCTCTGCGAGCTGGCCTACCAGGACTCGAACCTAGACTAACGGAACCAGAAACCGTCGTGCTGCCAATTACACCATAGGCCACCAAAACGCAAATCCCCTTGGGGGTTTTTGTTTGGGTTTGCGCTTCCCGCTTGGCCTGCCGGCCCGGCGAGCGGCGCAGGAAGAACATTACCCGAAGGTGGACGGCGCTCCAAAACGGGTATCAGCGGCCAGCAGGCCGGGCAGCTCCGCGAGCCCGGTGATCCGCCGTACGCCGCGCGGGACTTCGGCCGTCGGCGGCTCGGCGGCGCTGCGGTCCAGCCAGATCCCGAGCAGCCCGGCGTCGTGTGCGCCCCTGGCGTCGATCTCCGGCTGGTCCCCCACGTACGCCACTTCGGCGGGGTCGAGGGCGAGCGTGGCGCAGGCGGCGTGGAAGGCCTCGGGTGCGGGCTTGGCGACGCCGAGTTGGACCGCGCAGAGCAGCGCCTCGAAGCGGTCGCGTACGCCGAGGGCGCGGAGTTTTCGCTCCTGCTGGTCGGCGTGGGCGTTGGAGAGGACGGCGTGCCGGTAGCCGTCGGCGAGGGCGTCGAGGGTGGGGACGGTGTCGGGGAAGAGGGCCCAGGCGGCTTCGTAGTGACCGATGTAACGGCGGAACCAGGCGTCGGATGCGTTGTCGGAGAGGGCCGGGTCGTCGAGGAAGTCGCGGACGCGGTCGTTCCGCTGGGTGACGAAGTCCACTTCCCCGGCGCTGAAACGGTCCCAGTGCCGCTGCGTGGTCGTCTTCCAGTGGGCGAGGGCGTCGGTGGCGGTGCCGTAGCGGGAGAGGATCCCTTCGGCTTCCAGGTGGGCCCGCATACCGAGGGTGTCCGCAGTGCCGTAGTCGAAGATCGTGTCGTCGATGTCCCAGAGGACGGCTTTGATCGGCATGGGTCGACCGTACGGCGAAGGGCCCGGAAGCCGGGTGGCTTTCGGGCCCTTCGTCGTGCGTGCGGGGTGTGGTCAGGCGGTGAGCTTCGCCAGGGTCGCGTCGATGCGCTGGAGGGTGCGGTCCTTGCCCAGGATCTCCAGGGACTCGAAGAGGGGCAGGCCGATCGTGCGGCCGGTGACGGCTACGCGGACCGGGGCCTGGGCCTTGCCGAGCTTGAGGCCGTGCTCCTCGCCGGCGGCCAGGACGGCCTCCTTGAGGGACTCGGGGGAGGTCCAGTCGGCCGCTTCGAGCTTGGCGCGGGCCGTGGTGAGGAGGGCCACCGGGTCGCCCTTGCCCATCGCCTTGGTCCACGAGGCCTCGTCCTCGACGGGCTTGTCGAGGAAGAGGAAGTCGACGTTCTCCGTGATCTCGGAGAGGACCTTGATACGGGTCTGGGCGTGCGGGGCGATGGCTTCCCAGGCGGCCTGGTCGAAGTCCTCGGGGGCCCAGTTGGCGTGCGGGGCCGTCAGCCAGGGCTCGCAGGCCGTGGCGAACGCCTTCACGTCCAGCATGCGGATGTGGTCGGCGTTGATCGCCTCGGCCTTCTTCAGGTCGAAGCGGGCCGGGTTGGCGTTGACGTCCGCGACGTCGAACTTCTCGATCATTTCCTTGATCGTGAAGACGTCCTGGTCGGCGGAGAACGACCAGCCGAGCAGCGAGAGGTAGTTGAGCAGTCCCTCGGGGAGGAAGCCGCGCTCGCGGTAGAGGTTGAGGTTGGCCTGCGGGTCGCGCTTGGAGAGCTTCTTGTTGCCCTCGCCCATCACGTACGGCAGGTGCCCGAAGGTGGGGATCTCCTTGGCGACGCCGAGCTCGATCAGCGCCTTGTACAGGGCGATCTGGCGCGGGGTCGAGGAGAGCAGGTCCTCGCCGCGCAGGACGTGGGTGATCTCCATCAGGGCGTCGTCGACCGGGTTGACCAGGGTGTACAGCGGGGCGCCGTTGGCGCGCACGATGCCGTAGTCCGGGACGTTCTCCGGGGTGAAGGTGAGCTCGCCGCGGACCGCGTCCGTGAAGGTGATCGGCTCGTCGGGCATCCGGAAGCGGATGATGTGCGCGCGGCCCTCCGCCTCGTACGCCTGCTTCTGCTCGGCGGTGAGGGTGCGGCAGGTGCCGTCGTAACCGGAGGGCTTGCCGGCGGCGCGGGCGGCCTCGCGGCGGGCGTCCAGTTCCTCGGTGGTGCAGTAGCAGGGGTAGGCGTACCCGCCGTCGATCAGCTTCCGCGCGACGTCCTTGTAGATGTCCATGCGCTGCGACTGGCGGTACGGGGTGTGCGGGCCGCCGACCTCGGGGCCCTCGTCCCAGTCGAAGCCCAGCCAGTGGAACGAGTCGAGGAGCTGCTCGTACGACTCCTCCGAGTCGCGGGCCGCGTCCGTGTCCTCGATGCGGAAGACCAGCTGGCCGCCGGTGTGGCGGGCGTACGCCCAGTTGAAGAGGGCGGTACGGACCAGGCCCACGTGGGGGTTGCCGGTCGGGGAGGGACAGAAACGTACGCGGATGCTCGCGTTAGCCACGCTTGATCACCTTGTTGGTGAGAGTGCCGATGCCTTGGATGGTGACGGCGACCTCGTCGCCGACGTTGAGGGGGCCGACCCCGGCCGGGGTGCCGGTCAGGATCACGTCTCCGGGGAGGAGCGTCATCGCCTCGGTGATGTTGACGATCAGGTCCTCGATGGAGTGGATCATCTGGCTCGTCGAACCGAGCTGGCGCTGCTCGCCGTTGACCGTGCACTGGATCGCCAGGTCGCCGGTGTCCAGTTCGGTCTCGACCCAGGGGCCGATGGGGCAGGCCGTGTCGAAGCCCTTGGCCCTGGCCCACTGCTTCTCGCGGCGCTGCACGTCGCGGGCCGTGACGTCGTTGGCGCAGGTGTAGCCGAAGATGACGTCCTTGACGCGCTCGCGCGGGACCTCGCGGCACATGCGGCCGATGACCACGGCCAGTTCGGCCTCGTGGTGCAGCTCGCTGGAGAAGGCGGGGTACTCGATGGCGTCGCCGGAGCCGATCATCGAGGTGGTCGGCTTGAGGAAGGCGAAGGGCTCCTCGGGGACCTCGTTGCCGAGTTCCCGCGCGTGGTCGGCGTAGTTGCGCCCGAAGGCGACGATCTTGTTGCCGATCACGGGGGGCAGCAGCCGGACCTTGCTGAGCGGGAGCTTGACCCCGCTCAGCTCGAAGTCGGCGTACGGAATGCCCTTGATGACGTCGAGGACGAGTTCGCCCTCCTTGCCGGGGGCGGGGTCGCCCTCGACCGCGCCGAAGGCGACATTGCCGTCGATGGAGAACCTGGCGATGCGCACGGAATGCGGCCCCTCTGCTTGCGGTGCCTGGAGACTGACGCTCCAGGCTAACGCGCTCAGGGGGGTTGACCTCGCGGTGTTACTCCGCGGCCGCGGTGACCGGGGCGACCATCAGGACCGTGCGGCGGGGGTTGGCCGTGTTGGTCGGGAGTTCCGTGAGTTCGGACTGTTCCGGCTGCTGCGGGGCCGCCTGCAGTTCGTCGGCGTCCTTCAGGTGCGCCAGGGTGGTGCGCCGCGGGTTGGCTATGTTGCGGAACATCATCGTCGTCTTCACGGCGGCTTCGACCTCTTGGATCTCGGGGCGGGGGTTGACGGTTCGGCCATCCCTGTAAAGCGTCAGGCTAAACATTTGAATTCCCCGCAAAGCCGTGAACTCCCCTGGATCTTCATGTGAGTTTGCTCACGAGCTGACGGACGTAGCGGACAGAACGGGCGACTTACGGACGGGATCGGAAGGGACATTCCGGTACTGAAGCGCCGATTCCGCTCCCGATCATGGCGACTGGGACACCCTGCGCACGGAGGCGAGTCGCACGTAAAAGCCCGATATGGCCGGGATGGGGCTCGACATCTTGTAACCCCTCGCTCACCCGCTGTCACGGAGGTCACAGCCCGGCAGCGGGGCTTGTTGGAGATCCGGCACTGTGCTGGAATTCCCGGGAACCGCCGCAGGTATGAACCGGCGCGCACGGGCGCAACGCAGCGTCGAGTGGCGGTGGGAAAGGGGGAGACGCGCCGGTCACTCAAGACCACCGGGGTCCTTCGGGCTCCACGACGCCGACACCGTCCCACCGTCTGTGCGGAGGGGCGCCTGGTCCAGAGGTTGCGACGCTAGTGCAGGGACGTTTCAAGAGGGAAGGCAGCGCTGCGGCGGAGCCGGAGCTGCGCGGCGCGACTGGCCCCGTGGCCGGCAACTCCTCGCCGAGCGACGCCAAGGGCTCCGACGGCGGCCGCGGTACAGGTGTGCCCAAGGGCGGTACGTCCAAGCCGGCCACCCCGAAGGCATCGACCGGCGCCGGCTCACGAATAGCGCTGCGCAACTGGCGTATCTCCACCCGTCTCGTGTCCCTGCTCGCCCTGCCCGTGGTCGCCGCGACCACCCTCGGCGCCATCCGTATCAGCGACTCCGTCGACGAGATGGAGCAGCTTGACCGGATGAAGCTGCTCACCGACATGACGAACGAGGCCACCAAGCTGGCCTCCGCGCTGCAGGACGAGCGCGACCAGTCGGCGGGCCCCCTCGCACACGGCGCCAAGCCCACCGACTTCACCGTCCGGGGCGCGCGCGGCAAGACCGATCAGGCCCGTGACTCGTTCCTGCAGGGCACGTCGGACATCGACGACGCCCGCGGCGACCAGGCGATCGACTCCATCCGCGAGAACGTCGTACAGATCTCCACCCAGCTCCGCGTCCTCAAGGACATCCGGCGCGACGCGTACAAGAACGGGCTGCCCACCTCGCAGACCGTCGCCAGCTACAACCAGCTGATCGAGCAACTGCTCGGCCTCTCCCGGGACATGGCCCTCGCGACCAGTAACCCGGAGATGATCCAGCGCACCCGTACGCTCGCGGCGTTCTCCTCCGCCAAGGAGTACGCGTCGGTGCAGCGCGCCGTGATCTCGGCTGCGCTCCCGCCGAACAAGACCGAGTTCGGCAAGCTCTCCGACAACGACCGGCTTTACGCTCTCTCCGCGCTGCGCAACGAGAAGTCGGAGCTCACCAGCTTCCAGCGGGCCTACGAGGGCACCGGCGGCAACGCGGCCGAGCTGATGAAGCCGCTCGACGACAGCAACGCCGTCATCAAGGACGCCGACGACTACGCGGCCCGCGTCCTGGAGAGCCCCAACGGCCTGAAGAACCGCGAGAAGCGGTCCTACCGGGACTGGAACGACGCCTCCACCGCCAAGCTCCGGCAGATGGCGCTGATCGAGACGACGCTCCTCGGCGACATGGAGCAGGAGGCCCGCAAGCTGCGCGACGAGTCGCAGCGCGAGGCGATCTTCAACGGTGCGCTGATCCTGCTGGTCCTCGGCGTCTCGCTCGTCGGCGCGTTCGTCGTGGCCCGCTCCATGATCCGCTCGCTGCGCCGGCTGCAGGACACCGCGACCAAGGTCGCCCAGGACCGGCTGCCCGACCTGGTCAAGCAGCTCTCCGAGGCCGACCCGCAGGACGTCGACACCTCCGTCGAGTCGGTCGGTGTGCACTCCCGGGACGAGATCGGCCAGGTGGCCACGGCCTTCGACGACGTGCACCGCGAGGCCGTCCGGCTCGCCGCCGAGCAGGCCCTGCTGCGGGGCAACGTCAACGCGATGTTCACCAACCTCTCGCGGCGTTCGCAGGGTCTTATCCAGCGTCAGCTGTCCCTGATCTCCGAGCTGGAGTCGCGTGAGGCTGATCCCGATCAGCTGTCGTCCCTCTTCAAACTCGACCACCTCGCGACCCGCATGCGTCGTAACGGTGAGAACCTCCTCGTCCTCGCAGGTGAGGAGCCGGGGCGTCGCTGGACCCGGCCGGTCCCGCTGGTCGACGTGCTCCGCGCCGCCGCCTCCGAGGTGGAGCAGTACGAGCGCATCGAGCTGGCCGCCGTACCGACCTCCGAGGTCGCCGGTCGTGTCGTCAACGACCTCGTGCACCTGCTCGCCGAGCTCCTGGAGAACGCCACCTCGTTCTCCTCGCCGCAGACCAAGGTCAAGGTCACCGGTCACGCGCTGCCCGACGGGCGGGTGCTGATCGAGATCCACGACACCGGTATCGGCCTCTCCCCCGAGGACCTCGCCGCGATCAACGAGCGGCTCGCGTCGCCGCCCACCGTGGACGTCTCGGTCTCGCGCCGCATGGGTCTGTTCGTGGTCGGCCGCCTTTCGCAGCGGCACGGCATCCGCATCCAGCTCCGCCCCTCCGACTCGGGTGGTACGACCGCCCTGGTCATGCTCCCCGTCGATGTCGCCCAGGGCGGCAAGAAGGTGCCGAGCAAGGGCGGTGCGCCCGCGCCGACCGGTGGTCCCGCCGCCGCCCAGGCCGCGGCCGGTGTCGCCGCCGCACGCCGCGGTACGCCGAGCCCCGGTTCCGGTGGCGGTCTGCTCGCCGGTGGTACGGCTCCCCGTGGCCAGGTCGCGGGCTCCGGTCCGCGGGCCGCGCTGCCCAGCCGTGACAGCGGTCCCGGCCAGGCGCCGGGTGGTCAGCCGCAGGGCACCGCACCGCGCGGTACGCAGGGACCCGCGGGCCAGTTGCCGTCGCGCCCCGGTGCCGGTGAGCCGCAGAACCGTCCGGCCGACCCGCAGGGCCGGCCCGGTGTCGGTGACGCGCTCACCGGTGGTCAGCGCTCCGACGTGTTCGGCGGCCCGCGTGCCGCGCAGCCTTCCGGTCCGGCCGGGGACGCCCCCGTACCGCCGCGTGCGCGGGGCGAGCAGGGGCGTGGCCGTCCGGAGTCCGGTCAGCCGCAGCTGCCGCCGCGCGGTGCGCCGCGTGCCGAGCTGCCCGGCGGGAACCCGCAGCCCCGGTCCTCCTGGGGCGCCGAGGCCCCGCAGCAGCGTCCCGCGCTCGACGCGCCCCGTGAGCACCAGGAGGCCGACGCCACCGCGCAGTTCGGCCGGGTCGACGGCGACGAGCGGCAGGGCCCCGGCTCCACCGCGCAGTTCGCCCGGCCCGACTTCGACGCCCCGCGTCCGGACAGCGCCGCGCAGCAGACCTCCGTACCGCAGCAGCCCGGACCCGAGTCGATCGGACCCGAGGCGCTCGGGCCCGAGGCGAACGGCCCTGGTTCGACCGGCCAGTTCGCCCGGCCGGAGCTTCAACAGGCGGGCGACAGCGGCCAGTTCGCGCGTCCCGAGCCGCAGCGGTCCGCGCCCGAGCAGCGTCCGGTGGCCGAGCTGCCGCAGGCGCCGCTCGGCGGCGGTGCCCGCAACGGCGCCCGTGACACCGGTGAGCACCAGGTGCCGCGGCCGCCCGAGGAGCCGCGTCAGGCGCCGCAGCCGCAGCGTCACGACCCGCTGACGGGCAGCATCGCCGAGCTGCCGCCCGCCGGTCCCGGTGACGGTCGTACGCCGCTGTTCGACACCCTGGAGACCAACTGGTTCCACGGGCAGCAGCAGGCGCAGCAGCACGGCCAGCAGCAGGGCCAGCAGCAGGGCCAGCACCCGGACCAGGGGCAGCAGGCGCCGCAGAACGCCCCGCAGAACGGCGGCCGGTCCGCCGGTCCCGGCCGGAGCCCCGAGCAGCAGGCGCCGGCGGCCCCGCCGATGCCGCCCGCTCCCCCGGCCGCGCCCGCCAACTGGCGTACCTCGCCCAACGACGAGCTCGGCCGCCAGGCCGAGCGTGTGAAGCAGCCTTCGGCAGGCGGGGTCACCACCTCGGGCCTGCCGCGCCGGGTGCCGCGAGCGAACCTCGTGGCCGGTACGGCGGAGCAGCAGCAACAGCAAGGCGGACCCCAGGTGTCGCGCGCGCCCGACGACGTGCGTGGCCGCCTCACCAACCTCCGCCGCGGCATCCAGCAGGGCCGCGATGCCGGAACCGGCCAGACCGGCAGTTTCCGCAGCCCCTCTCACCAGCAGGAGCGTTAGTTGAGTCCGATGAGCCAGGCGGCGCAGAATCTGAACTGGTTGATCACCAACTTCGTGGACAACACCCCCGGGGTGTCCCACACGGTGGTGGTGTCGGCCGACGGTCTGCTGCTCGCGATGTCCGAAGGCTTCCCGCGTGACCGCGCCGACCAACTGGCGGCGGTCGCCTCGGGTCTGACCTCGCTGACGGCGGGCGCGTCCCGCATCTTCGAGGGCGGCCCGGTCAACCAGACCGTGGTGGAGATGGAGCGCGGCTTCCTCTTCCTCATGTCCATCTCCGACGGCTCGTCCCTCGCGGTGCTCGCGCACCCGGAGTGCGACATCGGCCTCGTCGGATACGAGATGGCGCTCCTGGTCGACCGGGCGGGCACCGTGCTCACCCCCGACCTGCGCGCCGAGCTCCAGGGAAGCCTGCTGCACTAGTCAGGAGCGCACCACCACCGTCAAGGCCCGTCCCCCACCGGCCAAGTCAGACGGCACGCCGACCACTTGCTGTCCCGCCCGGAGGATCCATGACCCCGCCCACCGCCCCTCACGATCCGTACGGAGCCCAGTCTTCCTACGGCGTTGAGGGCGACCAGCCGCTGGTGCGTCCGTACGCGATGACCGGCGGCCGGACCAGGCCGCGCTACCAGCTCGCCATCGAGGCGCTGGTGAGCACGACGGCCGACCCGGCCCAGCTGATGGGGTTGCTCCCCGAGCACCAGCGGATCTGCCACCTGTGCCGCGAGGTCAAGTCGGTGGCCGAGGTGTCCGCGCTCCTTTCCATGCCTCTCGGGGTGGCCCGGATTCTGGTCGCGGACCTCGCCGAGGCCGGACTCGTGGCCATCCACCAGCCCGGCGGCGATGAGAACGCCGGCGGCCAGCCAGACGTGACACTGCTCGAAAGGGTGCTCAGTGGACTTCGAAAGCTCTAGCGGCGGCGCAACCCGCTCCACCACCAGCGCGAAAATCGTGGTGGCGGGCGGCTTCGGCGTGGGCAAGACCACGTTCGTCGGCGCCGTCTCGGAGATCAACCCGCTGCGCACGGAAGCAGTCATGACGTCAGCGTCGGCCGGAATCGACGACCTGACGCACACCGGCGACAAGACCACGACGACGGTCGCCATGGACTTCGGCCGCATCACCCTCGACCAGGACCTGATCCTCTACCTGTTCGGCACCCCCGGACAGGACCGCTTCTGGTTCATGTGGGACGACCTCGTCCGCGGCGCCATCGGTGCCGTCGTGCTCGTCGACACCCGTCGTCTCGCCGACTGCTTCCCGGCCGTGGACTACTTCGAGAACAGCGGCCTGCCGTTCGTCATCGCGCTCAACGGGTTCGAAGGGCACCAGCCCTACAACCCGGACGAAGTCCGCGAAGCGCTGCAGATCGGGCCCGACACCCCGATCATCACCACCGACGCCCGGCACCGCGGCGACGCCAAGTCGGCGCTCATCACCCTCGTCGAGCACGCGCTGATGGCCCGGTTGCGATAGCGCGTACGACTCAAGTCGGCCACTCTGTACGGAAGTTGCCGTAGCCACCACGGAGCGGGCTGTGTCCTTTGACACGGCCCGCACGGGTGTTCATAACGTTTCGACAGAGAATTGCCCTGTCGCCAACACAGCTCGCATTCACGCGGTACCGCTGTGCTGATATCGCTCTGGCCATTTGCCGGGCCTCGATGTTTATGCCCGTTTTATCTGAGGCCCACGTCACCCGGAACCAGCACGTCGCACTGTTTGGTGGAGCCACCGCTGACGTGCTCAAATTCGCTGAACTGCCCAGTAGCAACGGGCGTGGAGACGAAGCGGCACGATGCAGGTGCCCTCGCCGAGAGGTTGTTGGTCGAGTGAGGCGAAGCAAGAACAGCCCCGAGCCGTCGGAACGGGGCAACTTCACCCCGCCGCAGCGAGGAGCGGCATCACCCGCACAGGCACCCGCGCCCGAACCGGCGCCCGTGTCCAGCGGTAGCAAGCTCTCGCCCCGCAACTGGCGTGTGCCCACCAGGCTGAACGCCATTCTCCTCATACCCGTGGTCGTCGCCATCGTGATGGGCGGCTTCCAGGTCAAGGGTTCCATTGACACGTGGAACGAGGCCGAGGACGCGGAGAAGACCGCGCTGATCGTGCGCGCCGCCGAGAACTACGGCCAGGCGCTGCTCAACGAACGTGACATATCCGCCGCCCCGCTGCTGCTCGGCAAGGGCGACGGCGGCGCGGTCGAGAAGGCCCGCGCCGCCACCGACGCCGCCAAGGCGGAGTTCGACGACGTCGTCGCGGACATGCCGGAGAAGCAGGGCCTGGAGCGCCGCCTCTCCCTCTTCAAGAAGAACGAGTCGAGCCTCGCCAACCTGCGCAAGACCGCGTACACCCGCGCCATGGACCCGGTGAAGACCGAAGAGGGTTACGTAGTCGTCCAGCACTCCCTGATGGAGTTCGCGAACGAGCTCGGCCTCGGCACCGGCAACATCACCAGCTACGGCCGGACCGTGTACGCCGTCTCCCTCGCCAAGGCCTCCGTCTCCCTGCAGCGGTCCATCGGCACCCACCTGATCGTCCGCCCCGCCTCGGATCGCGCGACCCTCGAGGCCCAGTCGACGGCGTTCAGCTCGTACGCGTACCTGGAGAAGATCGCCATCGGCGAGTACGTCTCCGCCGGTACCGAGCAGGACTACAAGGACCTGACCGGGATGCTGCGCGGCAAGCAGACGGAGGGCAAGAAGAAGCTCGCCGCCGCCGCCCGCGAGGCCAAGGCGAACGGCCAGCGGTTCAAGGCCCCGCCGTCCCCCGACGCGATGGTCAAGCTGATCGGCAGCGGCGCGAAGCCCGCCACGCTGCGGGCGCAGGGCGTCACCCCCGAGGCCTGGTTCGCGACCACCACCGCGAAGTTCGACGGTTACCGCGAGATCGAGACCGAGCTGATCGACAAGGCGGTCGCCGAGTCCGCGCAGATCGCGAACGACGCCGAGCGGGACGCCTACATCAACGGCGCGGTCGTACTCGGCGCCGTACTCCTCGCGTTCCTCATCGCCGGCCTCATGGCCCGCCAGATGAGCCGCAACATGCTCAAGCTGCGTACCGCCGCCTTCGGCATCGCCGAGCAGCGGCTGCCGATGCTGGTCGACCAGCTCTCGCGCACCGAGCCCGGCCGGGTCGACACCCGGGTCCAGCCCATCCCGATCAACACCCGGGACGAGATCGGCGAGGTCGCCCGCGCCTTCGACCAGGTGCACCGCGAGGCCGTCCGGCTCGCCGCCGAGCAGGCGCTGCTGCGGGGCAACGTCAACGCGATCTTCACCAACCTGTCGCGCCGCAACCAGTCGCTGATCGAGGGCCAGTTGACCCTCATCACCGACCTGGAGAACAACGAGGCCGACCCGGACCAGCTGGAGAACCTCTTCAAGCTGGACCACCTGGCGACCCGTATGCGCCGCAACGGCGAGAACCTCCTGGTCCTCGCCGGCGAGGAGCCGGGCCGCCGCTGGGACCAGCCGGTCCCGCTGGTCGACGTGCTGCGCGCCGCCTCCTCCGAGGTGGAGCAGTACGAGCGTGTCGAGCTGTCCGGCGTCCCGGAGGCCGAGATCCACGGCCGCGCGGTCACCGACCTCGTACACCTGCTCGCCGAGCTCCTGGAGAACGCCACGTCGTTCTCCTCGCCGCAGACCAAGGTCCGCGTCACCGCGACCCGGCTGCCCGACGGCCGCGTGATGGTCGAGATCCACGACAAGGGCATCGGCCTCACCGCCGAGGACTTCGCGGACATCAACCACAAGCTGGCCAACCCGCCGACCGTGGACGCCGCGATCTCGCAGCGCATGGGCCTGTTCGTGGTCGGCCGCCTGGCCGACCGGCACAGCGTCCGGGTCCAGCTCCGCCCCTCCGGCGAGCAGGCGGGCACCACGTCCCTGGTCATGCTCCCCGACGCGATCACGCACGGCGGCGGCGGCAACGACCTGCCGGAGAGCGAGTTCACGGTCTCCCGGATCGTGCCCGAGCAGGACCAGGCGTACCAGGCCCCGCCGCTGCGCACCGCCGCCGAACTCGGCTTCGACGACAGCCGCTACGGCGAGGGCTCCCCCGCGAACGACCCGATGGACCGCTCGCTGTTCCAGGCCGAGCGCCGCCCCGCCCTCGAGCAGCAGCCCGAGGACCGCCCGCTGTTCCGCGACGAACTCGCCCAGGAGCAGGGCTACGAGCAGAACGCCCCTGCGTACGAGCAGAACGCCCCCGCGTACGACCAGCAGCCGCAGGCGTACGAGGAGCACAGCGGGTACGCGCAGGAGCAGGACGGGTACGCGCAGCAGCAGCACGGCGGCTTCCCGCAGCAGCCCGCGTACGACCAGGGCTACGCCCCTCAGGGCGGCGGCTACGACGAGTATCCGGAATCCGGATATGCGGAACCTGGCTACGACGACGGGTACTCCGCAAGGCAGTCGGGCCAGGATGCGTACGCCGACTACAACGGGCAGACGCAGCAAGGTGATTGGCAGCGGCAGGCTCCCGCGACGGATGCTTTCGGTAACGCTTACGAGACAGAAGCGGAATCTGCTCCTGGCGCTTCTGAAGGCGACCGGGACCGTGTAGGTTTCGACCGTCAGGGACCTGCGCCTTCGGCTGTGCACGAGCTGACCGACGCGGGTCTGCCGCGCCGCGGCGGTGTACCCGCGGGCAACGGCAACCAGGGCGCGGGCGGCGAGCAGTGGCCGTCGGCGTCGGGCCAGGACACTCCCCCACAGCCGCACGCGGAAGACGCGCCCGCAGGGCCCGCCGACGCTGCCGGTGCCGGCGACGACTGGCGTTCCGCCAACGACGACCGCTGGCAGCGTGCCGAGCAGCTCCGGCAGCCCAGGGCGGGCGGGGTCACCACCTCGGGACTGCCGCGCCGGGTTCCCAAGGCCAACTTGGTCGAGGGCACGGCGGAGCAGACCCCGCAGGGTGGGCCGCAGATCTCCCGTGCCCCTGAGGACGTGCGTGGCAGGCTGAGCAACCTGCGGCGCGGTGTTCAGCGGGGACGCGACGCAGGAAGTGACTCGAACGGCCAGGCCACTGGTGAACACAGTGGGCCTGGTGGCAACTACAACCAGGAGCGTTAGTGTGAGCCCGATGAGCCAGGCGGCGCAGAACCTGAACTGGTTGATCACCAACTTCGTGGAGAACACCCCCGGTGTCTCCCACACGGTGGTGGTCTCCGCCGACGGACTCCTTCTGGCTATGTCCGAAGGGTTCCCGCGTGACCGTGCCGACCAGCTGGCGGCGGTCGCTTCCGGTCTGACCTCGCTGACGGCGGGCGCGTCCCGCATCTTCGAGGGTGGCAGCGTGAATCAGACAGTTGTGGAGATGGAGCGAGGATTTCTCTTCCTCATGTCCATCTCCGACGGTTCCTCCCTTGCCGTACTCGCGCACCCCGAAGCGGACATCGGTCTCATCGGGTACGAGATGGCACTTCTCGTCGACCGGGCGGGCACCGTGCTCACCCCCGACCTGCGGGCCGAGCTCCAGGGAAGCCTTCTCGGTTAGTTCTCAACTAGCAGACAGGCGGTGCGTTTTCGCGTCCCGGGGCCTTAAAGTTCGGGACGCGGCACCACAGTGATGGATGCCAGGCACAGTCGGAGGAGGAAGCACGTGGCAAGTGGCGCAACACCCCCAGAGGGTTCGTCTTCGGCCAACTGGTCTTACGGCCAGGACCGAGGCGGCCAGGGCGGCGAGGGTTCGCCCAACCGCTACAACTTCCCCTCCGCACCCAGCCGTCGGCAGCAGCAGCCTTACTCCCCGCCGCAGCGCGCGCAGCAGCCGTACGACCAACAGCGGCCTCCGGCGCCGCGCAGTCCGTACGAGCAGCAGCAGGCGCCGCGTATCCAGCCCGTGCAGCCGCATCAGCGTCCCGCTGAGCCGCCGCAGCCGGCCGGGGGCGCGCACAACCCGCTCGTCCGTCCGTACGCCATGACGGGCGGCCGGACCAGGCCGCGGTACCAGCTCGCCATCGAGGCGCTGGTGCACACCACGGCGCAGCCGCATCAGCTCCAGGGCCAACTGCCCGAGCACCAGCGGATCTGCAACCTGTGCCGAGAGATCAAGTCCGTCGCTGAGATCTCGGCACTGCTCTCCATCCCCCTCGGGGTGGCCCGGATTCTGGTCGCGGACCTCGCCGAGGCCGGACTCGTGGCCATCCACCAGCCCGGCGGCGACGAGAACGCCGGCGGCCAGCCAGACGTGACACTGCTCGAAAGGGTGCTCAGTGGACTTCGAAAGCTCTAGCGGCGGCGCAACCCGCTCCACCACCAGCGCGAAAATCGTGGTGGCGGGCGGCTTCGGCGTGGGCAAGACCACGTTCGTCGGCGCCGTCTCGGAGATCAACCCGCTGCGCACGGAAGCAGTCATGACGTCAGCGTCGGCCGGAATCGACGACCTGACGCACACCGGCGACAAGACCACCACCACCGTCGCCATGGACTTCGGCCGCATCACCCTCGACCAGGACCTGATCCTCTACCTGTTCGGCACCCCCGGACAGGACCGCTTCTGGTTCATGTGGGACGACCTGGTGCGGGGTGCGATCGGTGCGATCGTCCTTGTCGACACGCGGCGTCTGGCGGACTGTTTCCCGGCGGTGGACTACTTCGAGAACTCCGGGCTGCCGTTCGTGATCGCGCTCAACGGGTTCGAAGGGCACCAGCCCTACAACCCGGACGAGGTGCGGGAGGCTCTGCAGATCGGGCCTGACACTCCGATCATCACGACGGATGCGCGGCATCGTGCCGATGCGAAGTCGGCTCTGATCACGCTGGTCGAGCATGCGCTCATGGCTCGCCTGCGGTAGCGCTTCCGCTTCAACTTCTGGTCCCGCGCCCCTGGTTGGGGGTGCGGGACTTTTTGTTTCCCCTCCCCGCCCCTTCCCGAAAGTCCTCGCCGGACGGGCCTCCTCAATCGCCGGAGGGGCTATCTATTAGCCCCTCCGGCGATTGAGGAGCGGGGTCCGGGGCGGAGCCCCGTGGCTGTCCGCAGGACTTTCGGGAAGGGGCGGGACTGGGGAAAAAGCAAGAGCCCCCGCCACGACGTGCGTGACGGGGGCCCGAGGAGCCGGAAGGCAGACGCTCAGTCCTGCCAGCTGTGCGGGGCACGGAAGCCCGGCGTGCGTTCCAGGCGGCGCCAGCCGGCCTTCGTACGGCCGCGGTGCGCGACAACGGGCTCCGGCTGAGCCGCGGCGCGGGCCATCAGGACGGCGGTGATGGCCGCCAGCTCCTCCGGCTCCGCGTGGCCCTTCTCGACCCGCAGCAGGTGATCAGTGGGAGTGCTCATGAGTTCGGGGTCTCCGTAACGTGTGAGGCGGTTACTGCGGGGGGTTGCCGTGCTTGCGGGACGGCAGGTCCGCGTGCTTGTTGCTGAGCATCGCCAGGGACGCGATCAGCACCTCGCGGGTCTCCGCCGGGTCGATGACGTCATCGACGAGGCCGCGTTCGGCGGCGTAGTACGGGTGCATCAGCTCGGCCTTGTACTCCTTGACCATGCGCGCCCGCATCGCCTCCGAGTCCTCGGCCTCCGCGATCTGGCGGCGGAAGATCACGTTCGCGGCGCCCTCGGCGCCCATGACCGCGATCTCGTTGGTCGGCCAGGCGTACGTGAGGTCCGCGCCGATGGACTGCGAGTCCATGACGATGTACGCACCTCCGTACGCCTTGCGCAGGATCAGCGAGATACGCGGCACCGTGGCGTTGCAGTACGCGTAGAGCAGCTTCGCGCCGTGGCGGATGATGCCGCCGTGCTCCTGGTCGACGCCTGGCAGGAAGCCCGGCACGTCCAACAGCGTCACGATCGGGATGTTGAAAGCATCGCACATCTGGACGAAACGGGCAGCCTTCTCGGAGGCCTCGATGTCCAGGACGCCCGCGAGGGACTGCGGCTGGTTGGCGACGATGCCGACGACCTGGCCGTCGAGGCGGGCAAGCGCGCAGACGATGTTGCGGGCCCAGCGCTCGTGGATCTCCAGGAAGTCGCCGTCGTCGACGAGCTCCTCGATGACCTTGTGCATGTCGTACGGCCGGTTGCCGTCGGCCGGGACCAGGTCGAGCAGCACGTCCGAGCGCCGGTCGGCCGGGTCGTCCGAGGGGGTCACCGGCGGGTTCTCGCGGTTGTTGGAGGGCAGCATCCCGATGAGGTACCGGACCTCGGCGATGCAGGTCTCCTCGTCGTCGTACGCGAAGTGCGCGACGCCGGAGGTCTCCGCGTGCACGTCGGCGCCGCCGAGGCCGTTCTGCGTGATCTCCTCGCCCGTCACCGCCTTGACGACGTCAGGACCGGTGATGAACATCTGCGAGGTCTCGCGGACCATGAACACGAAGTCCGTCAGGGCGGGCGAGTACGCCGCGCCGCCCGCGCACGGGCCGAGCATCACGCTGATCTGCGGGATGACGCCGGACGCCTTGGTGTTGCGCTGGAAGATGCCGCCGTATCCGGCGAGCGCGCTGACGCCTTCCTGGATACGGGCGCCCGCGCCGTCGTTCAGGGAGACCAGCGGCGCACCGGCCGCGATGGCCATGTCCATGATCTTGTGGATCTTCGTCGCGTGCGCCTCACCCAGCGCGCCGCCGAAGATCCGGAAGTCGTGCGCGTAGACGAAGACCGTGCGGCCGTCGACCGTGCCCCAGCCGGTGATCACACCGTCCGTGTACGGCTTCTTGCTCTCCAGGCCGAACCCTGTCGCCCGGTGCCGGCGCAGCTGCTCGACCTCCTTGAACGTTCCCGGGTCGACGAGCAGCTCTATGCGCTCGCGGGCGGTGAGCTTGCCCTTGGCGTGCTGGGCGGCGGTCGCCTTCTCGCTGGGGCCCGCCGTCGCCTTGGCGCGGATCTCGTGCAGCTCGGCCACGCGGCCGCGAGCGTCTGCGGGCTCACCCGGGGTGTCGTCCAAAACGGTCATGTAGTGACCATACGAAGCCGACCAAGGGAAACGGGCCGTCGACTCCTCACAGTCTCCGGCCCGTTTTCCTGGTACCCCCGGACAGACACCCTCGGCAGTGCAGCTGAAGTGACTGCTCAGGGGGCGGTCGCCTTGTGGGGGTCCCACAAATATGGTGCTCGGTTCAGCTGAGAGTCACCTCACAGCGGTGGCTGCTCCCCGCTGTGCCCGGGGTGATCCGGAGCCGCAGTTCCTTGCCGGTGGCGAGGACCTCGACGGTCGGGTCGGCGGCTGTGACGCGGGCCGCCGGGTGGTGCCAGACGAGTTCCACGGGGCGTCCGGTGCGGCTCGGCTCGCTGACGGTGAGGTCTGCCGTGCTTCCCCGGCGGCGCAGCAGCACGCTCGCGGGTCCGTCGGCGGTGAGCGGCCCCACCGTACCGGCCTTCCAGAAGTTCGCGGCGGTCAGGCCCAGGGAGCGGACGGAGACGGCCTGGCGGGCGTTGTCGTTGGCGAGGACGGACAGCCAGTCGCGGTCGGCGGCGCGGGCCGCGAGGGCGCGCTGTCCCGCGCCGGGCATCAGCAGGTAGGCGTACGAGGCGTCGGTGGGGTCGGTGCCGTGGTCGAACCACAGGGTCTGCCAGCGGCGGGTGCGGCGTTCCGTGGAGCTGGTGGTGTTGATGTCGGACCAGGCGCCGGTGCGGTCCTCGCGCAGCGTACGCAGTCGGCCGCCGGACGGGAAGACCCAGCCGCCGTGCCCTTCCAGATGGGCCCAACCCGCCTGCTGTGTGAAGGAGTTGGTGCCGGACTCGCCGAGGTTGCGGTTGTCCACGACCGTCTCGACGGGCACTCCGTCGCTCGCGGTGATGCCCGCACCCAGGCAGATCACCGTGTCGGCGGCGCAGAACCAGGACTTGCGGGCCGTCAGGGTCGAGCCGAGGCCCTTGAGGTGCTGGCCGACGGCGGCGAACTCGCCGTCGGTGGCGCCGCCGACCCACTGCGCGGCCGGCCGTGGCTCGCCCCACTCGCCGCCCGCCTTGTCGGCAAGTCGCTTGGTGGACACGGTGGTTCCGGGCAGCCGGCAGAAGTCGACGGTCGGCCAGAACCAGTCCGTGTACTGGTCCGACTTGCCCTCCGGCCCCCACCAATAGAGCATCCCCGCGCCGGTGTGCCAGCCGCGCGGGTTCTCGCCGTTGCCGCACTCGTAGTACGAGATCCGCTCCGAGGCCATCGAGATGTTCGCGCACCAGCCGGGCCTGCGGTGCACGGCCCGGTCCATGGCGGTGTACAGCTTGTGCGCCACGGGTTCGGGCGCGGCCGGTACGGAGGTGGCGGCGACCGCGTGCAGCCGGGCCAGGTCGTCGGTGTCGAACTGCCGCCCGGTGAGGATCGGGGAGACCGTGTCGCGGTCGATCCAGCCCTTCACCATGCCGTGCCAGCGGGCTTGCTCGGCGGGGCTCGCGCCCTGGGCGAGCAGCGCGATCGCGGCGATCAGGCCCTGGCCGTGGAAGTGGTCGGAGCGCATCACCTTGCGGTCGTCGGCCTTGAGGTAACCGCGGCTGATGGCACGGCCGTTGACGCTGTCCATCATCAGGCCGTCGTGGATGAGCGGCGCGAAGGCGTGCTCGACGCTGTCCAGGATGATCTGCTTCTTGGGGTCCTTGACCTCCCAGGTGGACCCGGCGAGCAGCGTGAAAAGGCGTCCGAGCCCGTCCATCAGGACCTGCCCGTACGTGCCCGCGTACGCGACCCAGGTGTGCTGCACGAACGAGCCGTCGGCGTAAAGACCGTCGCCCTTGGTGACGTACGGGAAGACCGGCGAGAGGGCGTCGCGCGCGAGGGCGACCTTCTCCGGTTTCCGGCCGAGGATGCCGCGCAGGGCGACCGAGCGGCACAGGTCGACGCGGTTGGCGCCGGTCGAGGTGCCGGTGTAGTCGCCGAGCATGGAGTCGGGGATGAAGTGGCCGACGGCCGCGAAGGCCGCTTCCCGCTGCGCCTCGGTGAGCTGGTCGTACAGGGCGGCGACGATGTCGAGGAGCAGGCGTGGGCTGCCTATCTGCCACTCCCACCAGTTGCCGTAGCGCGTGGTGGACGGGTTGTAGACGGTCGTCGCGAGGTGGTCGAGGCCGCGCACGATGTCGGCGAGCAGGCCCGCGTCGCCGGTGAGGCCGGTGCCCTCCTGGACGTGGGCGCGGGTCATCGTCCACAGGCGGCTGTAGCTCTGGGTGATCCCGGCGGGCGGGTCGAAGGCGTAGCCGGGCCAGAGGGAGTCGGCGGCGGGCGCCATCGTGTCGCGGAACCCGCGCGCGAGCTCGCCGGTCTCCTTGAGGCGGGCGGCGAAGGGCCCGGCGGCCGGGTCGTAGCCGGTGCCGAGCTGCACGGTGAGCCAGCGGGCTCTGAGCGCGTCGAACTCCTCCTCGGCGCTCACGGCGACGGCCGAAGCAGGCGGCCCGAGCACCCCCATCGCGGCCCCCGCCGCCGTGGCGGTCGTAGCTGTCAGGAACGTACGGCGTGTTGTCGGCACGTCTCAACCTCCGCAGTGGAAACGGGCGTTGCCCCAGTCGGCGTGGTCATTACCGTTGCCGTCGCCGCCGTCGCCCACAAGGAGTTCGACGTACTTGGCTCCGGTGACGTCGGCGGTGAGGCTGTGCGCCGGGTCGGTGGCCCTGAGGACCGGCGACTCGGCCTTGCTCGTGCCGTCGGCCGTGACACCGAACTGAACGCTGCCGCGCGTCGGTTGGGCCTCGTCGACGCCGACCTCGGCGGTGAACGAGGTGCACTTCCCGCCCAGGTAGTAGCGGATCTTCGCGGGTGCGTGGGTGCCGAGGCCCTTCTCGTACGACACCGAACCGATCTTCAGCGGGGTGCCGTCGCCGCTGCCCGTACCGCCGTTGGACAGGTCCCGCTCGACCGGCCCCCAGCCGTTCTCGGCGGCGGTCCAGTCCAGGTCGCTGGCCCAGGCGTCGGCGGTGGGCGGGGGCGGCAGCGTGCGCACCGAGGTCGTGCCGGTGACGCTCCGGGCGCCGTCGCCGGTGCGGTACGTGGCGTCGGCGGTGAGCTGGTACGTCCGGTACGCGGCGTCGGCGGGCGGGGTGACCTGCCAGGTCGCGGTTGCCCTTGCGCCGGGGGCGACCGGGTCGAGGGTGACCGGACCGGCGGGCTCGGCGGTCCAGCCCTCGGGCAGGCCGAGGGTGACCTTCAAGTCCTCGGCGGCGGTGGCCTCGTGATTGGTGAAGGTCGCGGTGACCTCGTTGGCCCGGCCCGGCTCCAGGACCTCCGCCTCCGGGCGCACCGTGAGGGTGGCGCAGGCGGCCTGTTCCTCGGCCGGGCCCAGGTCGGTGACGGTGAAGTCGTCCAGGACGAAGTCGGCGCTCTCGGGGGCGTCTTCGCGCATCCGCAGTCCGGTCCAGGTGTCGCCGCAGCCCGCCGTGACGCGCTGCTCGAAGTGGCCGGTGGTGCGCTGCTGCGGCAGCGGGGTGTGCCGGGTCTCGACGGAGGCGGGTCTGCCGTCCGCGAACTGGTCGTAGCCGGTGACCCATTCGAAGGCGCCCCCGTGCGAGGCCTGGTAGTCGAACTCGACCCGGTAGGCGCGCCCGTCCTTCATCGGCACGGTCGCCGGGGCCGTGCGGTACACGAGCCCCGTGTTGCCCTCATGCGTCTTCAGCGACTCGGAGCCGCCAAGCACATCGTCGACCAGCTTCGCGTTCCAGCCCGCCTGGGTGTACGGGGCGTGCTTCTGCGCGATGTGGGTGCGCGGGTCGTTGGCGCCGCCCGCCGGGCCCTTGAGGAAGGGGCCCCATCCCTGGTCGACGGCCTCGAAGTCCTCGTGGGCGACGGCCCCTTGGACGGTCGAGGGCGCGTTCGCGACGAGCCGTACGTCGTCCACGCGGACCGTGCCCGCGCCCTGGTCCGCGCCGACGCTGAGGGTGGTGCGGCCGTCGGCGGGCGCCGTGAACGTGACCTTGGCGCGCTGGAAGTACGTGCCGTGCCAGTCGCTGCCCCCGATGGTGTTCTCCACCGTGGAACGCTCGACGGTGACGTGCTCGCCGCCCGCCGAGAGCGTGGTCGGACGGGTGGTGCCGGGTTCGACCTCGATCCAGGCGGAGGCGGTGTAGCGCTTGCCGCCGGTCAGGCCGTCGATCTTCTGCGACACGGCTGCGGCGCCGGGCCCGGAGAGCTTGCCGTTGTTGCGGCCGAGGCTGTCGGTGTCCCGGTCGACGGTGCCGGTGGTGGTCCAGGCGTCGAGCCCCGCGTCGTTGAACCCGGGGTCGTCGACCGGGGTGCCCTCGCCCCACGCGGGGTCGGCGCGCTCGGGGGTGCGGTCGGCCGGGTAGAGGACGTACGGCCGGCCCTTGTCGGCCTTCAGGGTGAGCTTGCCGCCGGTGGCGGTGACCGTGCCGGTCTTCACCCGGCCGTTGTCGGTGAGCTCGTACACGGTGTACGCGGCGCCGTCGGAGGCGGCCCAACTCGTCGTACCACCGCCCTTGTTGTAGTGGTACAGCTTCTTGCCGCCGTCCCAGGGCAGCAGATACGCGTCGCCGTCGAGGACCTTGCGGCCGTCGTCGTAGAGCGTCCGGGTACCGTTCTCCACGGTGCCGTGGACACCGCCGGAGAAGTCGATGCGGTTCTCGGTCCACTTCTGGATCGTGTGGTGCTGGAGGAACTTGGCGGGCAGGTTCTTCTGCCAGACGTTGTCGGTGAACGCGCTGAAGTCGTTCTCGCCGGTCCAGCCCTCGAAGTCGACGAGGGAGGTCTGGCCGAGGATCGGGTGGTCGTTCCAGATGTCTTTCTCGCCGTTCCGGATGAACCGGATGATCCGCGAGTTGAGGCCCTTGTTGGTGGCGCCGCCGTAGTCCAGGTCGTTGGCCCAGTGCGACCAGAGCGAGTCGCGCTCGAACTTGTCGGCCCACTCGGTGGCCAGGTTCCAGCCCTGTTCCCGTACGGCCCTCGCGGTCTTCTCCGCGATCCAGCCGTGCGTGTAGTACACGTCGAGGTAGATGAGCGACAGGTTCCTGTCGGTCTCCTCGCGCAGCCGCTGGAAGCGTTCGGCCAGGTCACCGCTGTTGATGTCGCGCCGCTGGTCGATGTAATAGCTCTGGTTGAGCCAGTTCCAGCCGGGCTTGGACTTGTCGACGAGCTGTTCGTCGAAGGCCTTCGCCTCCGGGTAGGCCTCGGTGGCGTTGACATGTACGCCGAAGGTCGCGCCCCACTGCTTGCCGCCCTTGAGCAGCTTGTTGAGGTCGGTGAGGCCGCCGGCGCGCTTGTTGATGTTGCCGCCGTAGTCGGGGTGCGCGGAGTCGTGGCCCTCCGACGCGTACCCCTTGAGCAGCGCCAGCTGGCCGAGGCCGTCGGTCGCGAGGGAGACGCGTTTGACGTCGTCGAGGGTGCGCAGGAAGGGGTGCGTGGCCTGGCTGGCGAAGTTGAACGGGATGTGGGTGATCACCCGGTCCGGGGTCTGCTCGCCGCCGGGCGCCTTCACGCCGATCGAGCGGAACGCGACGGCCCCGTCCTGCCAGTCGACGGCCTTGTCCCCGTTGGCGTCGGGCGTGACGACGACCTTCGCCCAGGGCAGATCGTCCCGGTCCACCGTCCCGGCGCCCGCGCCCCGGTACGTCCACTGCCCGGACCAGACACCCACCCGGGTCTCGCCGCTCTCGGTCTTCCGCGCCTGGTGCCAGAACCGGGCGTCGTCGCCGCCGGTGGCGCCGCTCGGCTTGTCGTACGTCGAGTTGGACTCGACGGCCGCGGCGAGCCGCCCCGTATTGACGATCGCGTACGAGGCACCGGCCGGCGCACTCTCCGCCGGGGTGTCGGCGCCGACCTTCCCGAACACGTCGGCGGTCTTCGTGGAGTCCGGGTCGAGCCGGGTGAAGGCGGTCTCGGCGCCCTGGTCGGCGCTGCCCACCGAGACCAGGTCGTGCCCGGGGATGTCGAGCGTCCCGACCCGGAAGGCCTCGGTGTCCCGGACCGCGGTGATCCGGAACGCGGTGGCGCGCCCGTCGACGGAGAGCGTCGCGTCCAGTTGCACGCCGGGCAGGTCAGGGAAGGCGAGCGTGTACGCGGCCGAGTCCGCCTCGATGTCGGGGGCGCCCTCGACCCGTACGGCATACGCGGCGCCGTTGAGGACGACCTCGGTGACCGGGCGGGTGGAGCCGAGCAGGCGGGCGCCCGTGGCCCGGTCGGTGTAGGACGTGACGCGCGGGAAGTCGGCCGCGACCTCGACGTCGAGCTGCGGCGAGGAGATCACTTGCGCCTGGAGGGGCGGCGCACCGGAGGCGGCGGTGACCGGGCTCGGGGACACGACGGCGAGGGACGTGGCGGCGGCGAGCACGGCGCAGGCCGCGCGGATTCTTCGGGTTCGTCGGGACATGGTGCGTGGGTAGCGGCGCACCTCGTACGGGGTCAACGGGCCGGGGGTTTCCTGGTTCCGGCAGTCCAAGAAGTGGCGCGCTTCCGTCCAAGAGACACGGGTCCGGGAACCTCCTTCGCCATAGATGTTGAATGTTGAACTTAATCGCGCTACAGTGAATCTCGTTGAACATTCAACAGGTGTTCGACAGCCTGCTTCGGACTCGTCCGGAGCTCGTCCCCCTCAAGCTCGTCCCCCCAAGGAGCAGGTCATGGGCATCTTCGGCCGCAAGAACGACAGCACCGCCACCATCACCGCCGACGTCAACCCCGAGCTCGCAGCGCTCACCGGCGACTACTCGATCGACCCCTCGCACTCCAGCCTCGGCTTCACCGCCCGGCACGCGATGGTCACCAACGTGAAGGGCGCCTTCCTCGACTTCGAGGGCAGCCTCCAGCTGGACGGCTCGAACCCGGCGGCGTCCACCGCGAGCATCGACGTGAAGATGGACAGCATCGACACCGGTGCGGCCGACCGCGACGGTCACCTCAAGAGCGCCGACTTCTTCGACGCCGAGACCTTCCCCGCCATGTCCTTCCGCTCCACCTCGGCCGAGACCCGTGGCGGCGACGACTACCGGATCCACGGCGACCTGACCATCAAGGGCATCACGAAGCCCGTCGCCATCGACCTGGAGTTCAACGGCTCGGCCACGGACCCGTTCGGCAACGAGCGCGTCGGCTTCGAGGGCAAGGCCGAGATCCTGCGCTCCGACTGGGGCCTCACCTGGAACGCCGCGCTCGAGACCGGTGGCGTCCTGGTCTCGGACAAGATCAAGCTGAACTTCGACATCTCGGCGATCAAGAAGTAACGCAC
>NZ_JAAAHS010000220.1 GCF_009908195.1 Streptomyces boluensis
CTGCTCCGCAGACACGACGCGCCGCCGCTACGCGGCGGAACTTCGCCGCGCTCCGCGCGGCAAGCCGTCCACTCCGTGGCCGGCTGCGGCCAACTCCGTTGTCCGCAGCTTGAATTGCTCCGCAATCCAAGCCAGTCGCAATCGCTCCGCGATCACGCCACAGGAATCCGCTTCGCGAACTCCTGCAGCTAGCCAGAAGCAGCCACGGAACCAAGTGGCCCTCCGCCAACAGCATCTGACATGCCCTCAACTACCTTCAGCAACAACCACAATGCTCCCCGCCCACAGGACCGAAGGCGAACTGGCTATTGTGCGAAATCCAACCGACCCTGACTGGTCGGTACAGGCACTACTTACCAACTCGTGTGCGTCAAACATGAGCCCGGCTAACTTATGGCACAGGCACGCACACCCCATGCTGACGGGGCGACTGCATCGAGCACCCCAACTGACCATCCCCACAGCTTGGCTGAAACGCCATCAAGTACCCGATGAAATAACGGAACAGAAGCACCGTCAAACTCCTGCAAAGGGAGAGGGAACCACGACGTGCCGTACACGATCGGCAGAAGACCCCGCTGGGCCGGCCTCCTATGCCTACGGCTTCAACAGACAGACTGGCGGGGCGAGCACGGGCCGGGCTGTCTTCTCCGTACCAACCCCGCCGTGGCAGTCACGAGAGGGCGTAGCGTGACAGCGTGGCAAACGAAGATCTGGGGCGAACGTTGCGCCGCCTGCGGCGTCTGGCCTCGTTGACGCAAGAAGAGCTGGCCGACCGTTCCCACGTGTCCGTTGACGTGGTCCGTCAGCTCGAGCAAGGGCGCAAGCACTCCGCACGCTTGCCCACCCTGCATGCTCTGGCGAACGGACTCGGCGTGGAACTGACCACCTTGCTCGGAGACCCGCCCGCAGTCTCCGCCGGTGGCGAGAACGACGGACCTCGTTTCGTGGCCATGCGGCGTGCGGTCATGCCCGTGCTGTGGAGGTCTGGGCCGCAGCCGCCCGGTCCGGACTTCTCGCTCGATCTCCTGCGTGAACAGATCGCCGATGGCTGGTCGCAGTACCACGCGGCCGAGTTCGACACGGTTCTGAAGACACTTCCCGACCTGATCACCGACGCACAGGCCGCGGCCGTCTCCGACGGCGACGACGACCGCGCAGCGGGTTGTGCCGCGTTGGCCAAGGTGCTGCAACTCGCTGGGCACGTCGCCGTGCGCATGGGCAAAACCGACCTTGCCCTGATCTCCCTGGAGCGCGCGATCGGTGCCGCGGAACGCTCCTCCGATCCGCTCCTGCCCGCGATGGTCGTCAACTCCGTCGCTTGGACGTACCAACGACAAGGCCGCCTCGACGACGCCCTGTCCATCGCGCTGCGAGCCTCCGAGGACTTGAAGAGCAGCGGGCGTACGGACACCGCGGACGGTCTGAAGGTCTGGGGTGCCCTGACCATGTCCGCCGCCACCTCGGCCGCGCGCAGCAACGACTATGAGCGGGCAGCGGAGTTGATGGAGCACTCGGAGAAGGAAGCCGCCCGTGTGGCCGCCCTGCCTGCGGGCGCTGACAACCGTATGGTCAGCGTCTTCAGCCCTTCATCAGTACGTATCGAGCGCGTCCGTCTGGCTGTCCAGTACGGGCATCCGGAGGAGGCTCTGGCGCTGGCGAAGGGTATGCGGCTCAGCAAGGACACCCCGCCGTCGTGGCGGACCTGGCTGCTCCTCGACGTAGCCCGAGCCCACACTGACCTCGGGGATGCGGCAGGGGCGGTGAAGACCCTGGAGTCACTGCGCCGGGTGGCGCCGACCTGGATGCGCCATCACACCCTGGCCGTCGCCATCGTGCGTGACCTTTGGGCACTGCCCAACCACCCGCAGGGGTTGCGGGCGTTGGCGGAGTTCTTGGGGGTCATCGACTAGCGTCACGAAACTGGGATGCAGCGTCCCTGTCACCGTGTGTAGTGCTTCGATTGCATTAGCCGGACAAGGCCCCCGGCGACCGTGTCCACGCCCCGGGCACGGCCGACTTCCGAGGAGCCGACATGACGCACCATCCCCTCGCGCCTCTCCCTGCGGGAGATGCGCGATGACCGCCGCCTTCACCCCCGCACACGTCGTACCACCACAAGTTGCTTATGTGCAGCGGCAGTTCGCACGCCGTCGCGCGTCAGTCGGCCCGGTGCGTCACTTCGTACGCCAGGCGACCTCCGGTCACCTACCGGCCGACCGCGTCGACGACGTCATCGTCTGCGCGTCCGAGCTCGCCACCAACGCACTGCAGCACACCCCGTCCGGCCGCGACTTCCGTGTGTGTCTGGGCTTCGAGGACGGCGTGCTGCGTCTGGAGGTGCATGACGCGGGCGATGGGTCACCGCGGGTTCGCGAGGCCGCGGTGGAGGATGACCACGGCCGTGGCCTCTTCCTCGTCGCGGCTCTGGCCGACACGTGGGGTACCTCGCATCGTGACGGGCCCGGGAAGATCGTGTGGGCTGTGTTCCGTTCAGCCAAATCGGCCGATGCCTAGTGGCTGAGCCAAGGTGTCGCCTACGCCGCGAACCCCACCGTCGTCACATGCACGTACTGACGCCACTGCGATCCCAGAGCGAGGATCTCGTCGCACCACTCGTCCTGAAGTCCTGCTCGGTCACCCGCTGCCCATGCCGTCACGATGCGTTTCCATTTACGGATGTTCAACGTGCGGAATTCCAGAACACGTTGGTAACGGCGGTCGACCCGGGACTGGTTCAACGGGTGGATCTCGACCCTGGTTCCGCCTCGTGACTCGAGGCGTTTCAAGAGGTAGCGGGCCACATTCTCGCGGCGGACCGTCCAGTAAGCCTGCTCGATACGCTCCAGGTTTCGTTTCGTGGGGGTACGTTTCCCGGTCAGCCACGCTTTGAGCGTACGGTCGGTGACCGTCAGGCCCGCTGCACGGGCCGCCGCCCTCGCCCGTGGGGTTTTCGTGAGGTAACGCACGTGCGCGTGCAGGCCTCGCCTGGTAGTGACGGGTGAGGCGATTCCGTCAGCCAGGCGGTCGAGTTGACGGGCCAGAGCCTCGCCGCCCTCGATGCCTGTCGCGCCGTATTTGCCGAAGTCCCGCGTACGGTCCGGCACTTGGCTCCCCCCGTATCGATGTGGATCTTGCTACCACAACAGGAACGACGCCACACCGGGACGGATACGCGCAGCAAGGGGTACCACTCCAGAAGGAAGCCGCGGTTCAGGTGAAGCACTTAGAGGTCGAGTGTGCACTGCACTGTCTGTGCCGCTGAGGCCTGCTGCTGAGTGGTGGACCAGCCTGTCGGCCCGCCGTGTCACAGCGGCCTCTTGGCGAGCGTGGCCAGGTCCATCTGCCGGCCTGTTGACCGCCGCGGGGTCTCGATGTCCACGGTCCCCCGCGGTGAGTGCCAGTAGGGGGATCCGTACCCGTACACGCCTCTGGCCGTATCGCAGTCCCGCTTGTAGTCGATCCAGCTGTTGATCCCGAGTTCTCGCAGAACGGAGAGGATGCGCCGTAGGTCATCGAGGTCGCGGTAGTCCCGGGTGTAGACGCATGCTCGGGTGAAGTCCTTCAGGACCTTGGATTGAGTCCCGAGGTCGCCCTCGATCGTGGCGCCCCGGATCCGTTGCCACAGTTCCGGGTTGAGGCCCTTGGGCATCCACTTTCCCTCAACGCGGTTTCCGTACTGGTCGAGGCCCTCGTCGAGGCTGTCGGGAGCCCGTACGCCATCGGTCCACCCAAGGCTCTGCGGAGGCAGCAGACCGGCCCGCGTCACGGAACACGTCATGCCCCCATGGTGCCCCTGGAAACGCCACTTGACCTGTGGTTCTCGGCCCGGCAAGGCGACGGCGAATGCCTGCTGTCGCAGGCGGCAGGTCAGGCCGCGTCGTGGGTGCTCGTGTGGGGTGCGGGTGTGCCGAGGTCGCGTAGTGCCGGTGTCCGGGTGGTGTCGGGCTGGGGTGGCCAGGTGCGGTAGCAGTCGATGTCGTCGTCGGGGACGAGGGTGGGCAGGAGTTGGGCCCACAGTTCTGCTACTCCGCGGCCGAGTTCGAGGTGGGGGGATTCGGCGGCGGCGAGGACTCCGATGCCGCAGATCAGGGTGGAGAGGAGTACTTCGGCTCTGCCGTGTGGCTGAGGTTCGCGGATTCTGTGCTGTTCGCGGGCTTGCTCGAGGAGGGTGAGGGCCTCGGTCATCCAGGGGTTGTGGAAGTCGGCGATCGAGGGGTGGCGGCCGGCGCCTTCGTGGGCGATGCGGAAGCTGGCGCGTACGACGGGGTCCTGCTGGAGCGTACGAGCCAGGAGGTGGGTGAGGTCGATGAGGGTTTGTACGGGTGGGGTGCCGCGTTGTTCGTGGGTGTGGGCGAATTCGCGGAGCAGGGTCTGTGCTTGTTCCTGGATGTCGTCGACGAGGGCGTCTTTGGAGGCGAAGTGGAAGTAGAGGGCACCCTTGGTGAGTCCGGCTGATTCGGCGATCTGCACAAGGGTTGCCTGGGCGTAGCCCTTGCGGTCGAAGAGCTCGGCACCGGCACGGACGAGTTTGTTGCGGGTGCGTGCCGACCTGGCCTGCATGGTGGTTCCTCTCCTTCTGTTGTTGTGCGGGTTCGGTGGTGCTGGTCAGCCGATGCGGCTGAGGCGTGCGGGTGCGGGTGCGGTTTCCGTGGGCTCGGGGAGGTGGTCGGGGCCGGACATGAGGACGGAGCGTTGGAGTCGGCGGAGTCCGGCGGAGGGTTCGAGTCCCAGTTCGCGTACGAGGGCGGTGCGCAGGCGTTGGTATACGTCGAGGGCTTCGCGGCGGCGGCCGGATCGGTGGAGGGCGACCATGAGCTGGCCGTGGAGGGTCTCGTGGGTGCGGTGGCGTTGGACGAGGACGGTGAGTTCGCCGAGGAGTTCGCGGTGGCGGCCGAGGCGGAGGTCGGCTTCGATGCGTTGGTCGAGGGCGCAGAGGCGGGATTCTTCGAGTCGGCGTACTTCGGGGTGGAGTTGGGGGCCGGCGTGGACGTCGGCGAGTGCGTTGCCGCTCCAGAGGTCGAGGGCTTCGCGGAGTTGGCGGGCGGCGTTGGGGAAGTCTCCGGCGTCCATGGAGCGGTAGCCGGTGCCGGCGAGGCGTTCGAACTCGCGGACGTCGTAGGTGCCGTTGGTGGTGTGGAGGAGGTAGCCGCCGGGGGTGGTGGTGAGGATGTCTTTGGCGGTGCGGGGGGTGGTGTTCTGGGGGTCGTGGGTGAGGGCGGTGGTGATGAGTTCGCGTAGTTGCAGGATGTAGGTCTGCAGGGTGGTGCGGGCGCTGCGGGGTGGGTGTTCGCCCCAGAGTTCTTCGATGAGGGTGTCTACGGGGACTACGCGGTCGGGGTTGAGGGCGAGCAGGGACAGGACTTGGCGTGGCTTCTTGGCCGTGGGTGTGACGGAGGTTCCGTTCTCTCTGACGGCGAGTGCCCCTAGTACTTCGATGTCCATTGCTCTCCCCTGTTTGTTGCGTCGTCCGTTCGTGGGTCTTGCTTGTGTCGTTCTCGTTCTCGTTCTCGTTCTCTCTAGGGTCAATGAAAAAACAGGGCGGACGGTTTGTCAATATCAAACCGTCCGTGCTGTTTTGAATCGCACTCCAACTGGCCCTCATTTAGGGTCTCTTCGGACTTAGAGAGCATTTCGCGACGCCTCGCGGCCCGCTTCAGCAGCGGGATCGCCTAGCCCCGCACTTACCCACCCTCTAGAAGAGACCGTGCGGTCGCTTCTAGAGGGGTTGCGGGGTGGGGGTGTCTCGCGGGGTCACGAGTCCGGGCAGCAGGAGGGACCAGAGGCGGGTGACGCTCTGCTCGGACAGCCACTCCTGGTCTCGGCTGCCGAGTACGCCGAGGCCCACGGTCGCCGCGACGACGGCGACCGCTGCCGTGTCCGCCGAGACCTCCTCGGCCAGCCGGCCGTCCCGCTCCGCGCGGCGCAGCGTGTCCTCGACCCACTGGCGCCAGGCGTGCCTGAGTTCGGCGACGCCCCCGCGGGCTGCGTCGCCGCAGAGCTCGAAGCCGGCTCGTACGACGATGTCGTCCGCGAGTCGGCGGCTCAACTCGTGGGTGGCGTCGACCAGTTCACGCAGGGGGTCTCGGTCGTCGAGGGTCACCTGCTGGGTGATCCGGTGCAGGGTCTGTGCCGCTTCGTCCTCCACGGCCTGGGCGAGGGCGCTCTTGTTGCCGAAGTGGAAGTGCAGCGCGCCGTTGCTGACGCCCGCCTGTCTGCTGATCGTGGTCAGTGAGGCGGGGGCGAATCCCTCGTGGGCGAAGACTTCGGCCGCGGCGCGGATCAGTGCCTGGCGGGTGCGCAGGGCGCGGTCTTGTCTGGCCATCGAGGTGCTCCTGGCGCGTGGGGCGGCCCACGGCGGGGCCGGCTGCCCGTCGTTTGGTGGGGGTGCCTTCGCTTCACGCCCAAGATAACAAACCGGGTACGCGGTTTCAGTCAGAATCGATCATGCCTGCTCGCCTGGCTGGTTCGGAGTGCCGAACGGCTGGGACAGACCCCACCCGCAGCAGCCAGGAGATCGTTCAACTCGTCGTCCATTACAGGGAGTTGGCATGAGCGTCTGCCGGTCCCCCGTCCCGTACGCGGAGAGCTCCGCGTCCTGGTGCGGACGCGGAGCTCTCGGTGGCGTGGGGCCGGGGTGTCAGTTCGTGGCGGGTTCGAGGATCACGGGGACCGAGTTGAAGCAGTTGATGATGAAGGACGGCTCCGGTTCGAGGCTCTCCTTGGGGCGGGCCAACCGCATGTCAGGAAACCGGTCGAACAGTGCCTCCAGCGCAATCTGTCCTTCGAGGCGGGCCAGCGGGGCACCCAGGCAGAAGTGCGGGCCGTGCCCGAAGGCGATGCTGCTGTGGTCGTCGCGGAGCAGGTCGAAGGTGGCCGCGTCGTCGCCGTACTGGTCCGGGTCGTGGCCCGCGGAGGCGAAGTTGAGGAGGATCGGGTCGCCCTTCTTGATGAGGACGCCGTCCAGGTCGATGTCCTCCACCGCGTACCGCAGAGGTGTGTGGGCGGCGACGCCGCGGGCCCTGAGGGTCTCGGCGATGACGTCGTCCCAGGTGGCCCGGCCGGCCCTGACGTGGGCCAACTGCTCGGGCTGGGCGAGGAGTTCGACGACGGCGTTGCCGATCATGTTGCCGGTGGTCTCCTGGCCGGCCGCGATGAGGAGGTTGAGGGTGCCGACCAGCTCTTCCTCGGTGAGCCTGTCGCCCTGGTCCCGTATCTCTATGAGCGCGGAGGTCAGATCGTCGCCCGGTTCGGCTCGGCGGTGGGCCACCAGCTCGGCGAGCAGCTGGAAGACCTTCATCTGGGAGGCGGTGGTCTCCTCGGGGGTCGCCACAGTGCTGAAGGTGGTGCTGACTTCGGAGCAGAGGGTGCTCCTGGCTTCCTCGGTGACGCCGAAGAGGTCGCAGATGACGCGGGTGGGCAGCAGTTTGGTGAAGGAGGCGCACAGGTCGACGGGCTGTCCGGGCTCGGTGGCCGCCAGTCCGTCGAGGAGCTGCTCGACGGTGGACTCGATCTGCGGCTTCAGCCGCTGGGAGCGCCGGGGGGTGAAGCCGCCGGCCACGATGCGGCGCAGCCTGGCGTGCTTCTCTCCGTACGAGAACCCCATGTTCTGGGCCGACACCCAGTAGTAGAGGGGCCATTCCTCGGTGATGCGTCCCTCGGCGAAGGCCGGCCAGTGCTGGTAGGCGTCCTTGGACACTCTTCTGTCCGAGGTCAGCTGCTTGATGTACCGGTGCCGGGTGACGGCCCAGGCGACCACTCCTTGCGGGAGTTCGACCTGTACCGCGGGGCCCTGCGATCGCAGCTTGGCCGCTTCACCTGCGTGGTCTCGCCCCAGTGTGTCGATCGCAAATGGGCATCCGGTCATGGCCATCCGTGCACTCCCCTTGAGGTGGGCGACAATTCGGGTGACGCGTTATCCCCATATTCGCGGGATAAAGAGGTGGCCGATTCTTATCGCCCGGTGTCTGCTCAAGCAAGAGTGCAGTCGGCGTGGAGATCAGTTTCCGGGATCGTCGGTGACTTCCAGCGTAGGGTCGTCGGGATTGAGCTTGATGGCTTCCTGGTGAATCTTCTCGCCCCTTCCGGGTGAGAAGTCCATGCCCACCATCGCTCCGGGGCTCGCGATGGTCGCCATCAGGTGCTGGTAGAGATCCGCGACGCGTTCCGGCATGTCTTCATGGTCCGTCATGATCTTCGAGAGCATCTGGACGCCGGTGAAGGCGCCGACGAACATCTTGGCCACGGCCGTGACGTCGACGTGGGGCAGCAACTCCCCTCTGGCCTTGGCTTTCTCGAAGAAGGCCGCGGAGTGGTCGACCCAGGCCTTCATGGGTTCCTGCCGGTCGAGGCCGTCCTTCGCGGAGCCCTGTTCCACGGTGAGGCGGATACTGCCGCGCACGGCCGGCTCCCTGCGGCTCAGCAGGTAGGAGAGCAACAGGGCCTCGTCGAAGGCTTCCTGCAGGGCCAGTTCCTGTGCCGGGACCTCTGGTACGGCGCCGAGTTGGCCGCCGAGGACGGCCTGGGCGAGCTCCTCCTTCGAGGAGAAGTGGAAGTAGAGGGCTCCCTTGGTGACGCCCGATCTCTTGAGGATCTCGGAGATGGTCGCCGCTTCGTATCCCACCTCGTCGAACAGCGAGGCTGCCGCTACGAGGATGGCCTGCCGTGTCCGAACAGCCCGTTCTTGGCGCGCCAACTCAACTCACCTCCGTACCCGTCACGCCCTGTACATGACGGTCAGCCACTCCGTCCGGCGCCGGTGCCGGACGGAGGTCACGTCACCGGGTCGGCTCCTGTGCGGACTGCCCCAGGGCACGATGCGACGAGCACTACCACCAACCATGTTAAAACCAGGCGTCCGGTTTCTCAATAGTCGGGCGGGACGGGGACATTCCGGGCGTTCAGCCTCGGCCGCACCTCCTCGATCGAGCGGCCCAGGCAGCCTTAAGTGGCCTCTGACCTGGGATTAAGTAGGAACCATAAGGGCCTGCGTACGAGGAGTCTTGCAAAAAAACCGGTGGGTCCGTATCTTTACGGCCCTGCACTTCCTCCACTTCACTCGACGTTCAAGCGGAGCACCTATGTCCCTGCTTACGTTCCAGACGAATGCCCAGGAAGCTGCCGGGGGGCGTCTTTCGAAAGATCTTCCCTTCGACCTTTCGCACCTGGTCGACGCGGCCTCGGAAACGGGCGAAATCACCCACATTCTGTTCGACCGGAATCAGCAGAGCCACATTCACCAGCCGTGGCGAAAGCTGATTTCCCGGAGAGAATTCAGGAATCCTCCCGGACTCTCCACCGCCGAACGCACCGAACTCTCCTATGCGCGACTGCGCCTGGTGAACGAGACGATGGACGACCCGGAGGCGCTCGCCTCCGACGCGCACCGGCTCGCCGCCCTGCACGAGTGGACCGGAGCGGTGGACGCCTCCCTGGGCGCGCTGTCCGGCATCCACTACAACCTGTTCCTCGGCAGCCTGCACGACCACAACGAGTCGGTCGCCGGCCGCGACCTCGACGAGTTCACCTCGATGCGGCGCACAGGAACGTTCCTGTGCACGGAACTTGAGCACGGCAACGACGCCTCCGCCATGGAGACCACGGCCACCTACGACCGGCCCACCGACTCCTTCGTGCTGCACACGCCCACGGCCGGCGCGCAGAAGTTCATGCCCAACACCAGCACCACGGGCGGCCCCAAGAGCGCGCTGGTCGCCGCGCGCCTCCTGATGGACGAGGAGGACCAGGGCGTCTTCCTCTTCCTCACCCCGCTGACCGACGAGAACGGCACCCTGCCCGGCGTCACCGTGCGCCGCCTGCCCGAGCGCGCCGGCCACCCGCTCGACCACTGCCTCACCGCGTTCGACCAGGTACGCCTCGAGCGGGCGGCGCTGCTCGAGTCGGAGCACGGACGCCTCGACGCCGACGGCACGTTGAGCAGCTCGCTCGGCAACCGCCGTAAGCGCTTCCTCCACTCGGTGCAGCGCGTCACCACCGGCAAGCTCTGCATGAGCGGTGCCGCCGTGGGGGTGTCCCGGGCCGCCCTCGCCATCGCGGTGCGCTACGCCCACGCCCGGTACATCAGCGGGCCGAAGGCCAACCAGCGCATCCCGCTCGTCGCCCACCGCAGCCACCACGGCCGGCTCCTCTTCGGCCTCTCGACCGCGTACGCGATGACGTTCCTGCACCGCAAAGTGGTGTCGCAGTGGGCCGCGCACGACAGTACGGCGGACAACTCGGAGCTCGAGCGCCTGGTGGCCCTCACCAAGAGCTGGACCACGTGGCAGGCCCGTGACATCGCGATCGAGTGCCGCGAGCGGTGCGGGGCCCCGGGGCTGTTCTCGGCGAACGCCCTGTCCGACATCGCCACCAACATCGAGGGCACCATCACCGCCGAGGGCGACAACCTGGTGATCTCCCTCAAGGCCGCCGCGGAGATGCTTTTCAACCACCAGCCGCCCGCCCGTCGCAGCGAACTCCCCGCCGCGGAGCAGTCGTTGACGGACGTGTACTTCCTGCGGGACCTGCTCGTCGAGTCCGAGGCGATCTGGCAGTCCAAGGCCCGCAGCGCGCTGCGCCAGGGTCCGCCGCGCGACCCCGTACGCCGCTGGAACGCCGCGTCGTCCAGTGCGCTGGAGCTGGCGGACGTGCACACCCGGCGGCAGGCCGCCGAGGCGTTCCTGGACGCGGCGGCCGCGGCGGTCGGGACGAAGGCCCGCTACCTGCTGCACCAGCTCGCCCGGCTGTTCCTGCTCAAGGAAGTCGTGGGCCACTCAGGGGAGTTGCTCGCCGGGGGTCTCATCACCGTCGAGCACGTACGGGATCTGCCCGCGGCCATCGAGGAGATCGTCGCCGACCTGGCGCCGCACATGATGACGCTGGTCGATGCCTTCGACCTGCCCGAGGAGTTCTTCGCCCAGGTCCCGATCGCCAACGAGGACTACGTGCTGCGCTGGGACGAGCTGGCCGAGTCCCTGGACGCGGCCGGCGCCGACGGACCGTGAGGCGCCCCCGGCCACGCAGAGCCGGGTCAGGCCGCGAAGCCCACGTTCGTGACGTACTCGTACTGGCCCCACTGCGAACCGAGGTCGACGATCTGGTCGGTCCACGCCGCGTCGAGCGCGGCCGCGTCGCCCTCGCTCCAGGCGCGCACGATCCGGTCCCAGGTACGGATGTTGAAGCTGCGGTACTCCAGCACACGCTGGCGTGGCCGCGGGACCTGGGACTGGTTGAGAGGGTGCAGCTCGACCCGGGTACCGCCGCGGGAGTTGAGCCGGCTCAGCAGATGACGGGCCACGTTCTGCCGCCGCACCGTCCGGTACGCATCCTCGACCCGCTGCAGGTTACGGGCGTTCGGGCGCTGTCTGCCGTCCAGCCAGGCCTTCAGGGTGCGGTCGGTGACGGTCAGGCCCGCGGCACGGGCCGCCTCGCGGGAGCGGTCGGAGCGGGTCAGGTAGTGCAGGCGGGCGAGGAGTCCGCGCCGGGTGTCCACCGGCGAGACGATGCCGCCCGCGAGGTCGTCGAGCCTGCGGGACACGGCCTCGCTGCCCCGGACACCGCTGGCCCCGTACTTGCCGAACTCCTGTGTGTGGTCAGGCATCCGGGAACTCCTCGGTCACAGTGCCGTCGCTGTCGAGAGCGGCGTCGCACGGGGTGTGGCCCACGGTGTACACGTCCTTCACCTTCACTTCGAGCACGCCCCGGCCCTCGGCGAACACCCGCCGCCAGTCGCCGGTCACATGGAGCTCGTCGGTGCCCATGACACGTACGACCGACAGGCCCTCCTCGTGCGCCTTCAGGGCCTTCATCCAGAGGTTGGAGAAGGCCTGCGAGCGGATCAGGTGCATCCAGTCCGGGCGGTACAGCTCCCGGTTGTAGTTGGACTCCCCCATCGTGGAGACGAATTTGGCGTACATCGCCTTCACGTACTCGACGGTCGTCTCGTCGCCGCTCTCGATCGCCGACTCGCGAGCGTCGCGGAGCGCGGTGCGGAACTTCTCCAGGAGGTTCTCGGTCGCCCCCGACGTGAACGACTCGTGGATCTCCGGCGGTTCGCACAGCCCGTACCTGGGCGACGACAGGCGCAGCAGCAGCCGCAGCGTGGGTTCGGTGACCCACAGGGGGCCGGGTTCGTCGCGGTTGCCGAGCGGGTTGGGCAGATACGCGTCGTGCCGCCACTCGGCCGGGGTGATCAGGTGGACGCCGGCGCGGCGGCGGTCGTGGCCGAAGCCGGTGGAGTGCTCCAGCTGTCCGATCGGCAGGTGTGTCTTGAGGGCCGACAGATAGGCGCCGTTGATGTCGAGGGCGGTCACCTCGTGCGCGCCGGGCGGCAGTTCGTGCCGGGACCACTTGGGACGCGCCTCCCAGATGTGGTCGCTGCCCTTGGCGCTCTGCTTACGGAGGATGTCCGGCACCCAGGGGTGCGCGATCACGTCGTACCGGCCGCCGGTGCGGCAGGCGTCGAGCAGCGCCATCGCGTCGGGGATGGCCCGGCGCACCAGCTGAGCCGTGGCGGCCTCGACGTCACCACCGTGCTCGGCGAGCGCCTTCTCCACGGCCCGGCCGATCAACTCGGCCTCGGGGGCGGGTGCGGAGGGATTTCGCCGTACGGGGGTGGGTGCGGCCTTGGCCC